>CANQKO010000001.1 GCA_947624505.1 uncultured Bacilli bacterium
TTATCTCTTGCATCCACTTGTACGTTGATAGCACTTGTTAATGTTTCCATCTTATAACACCTCTTTTCTTTTATATTTAATGATACCATTTGTCAAATCATTTGTCAACATACCAGCAACATAAATCTACAAAACAACAACATTACTATTTTTATTATATGAAGATATTAAAAAAATATACATTTAAAAAGTTGAGCAAAATAACTCAACTACTTTAACAACTTGGAGGAGCCGGCCGGATTTGAACCGGCGATGACGGTGTTGCAGACCGGGGCCTTACCACTTGGCTACGGCTCCATCAACAAATAATATAATACACTAGAAAAGTGTCCTTGTCAAGATGACAGTCCTCCATTAAATAATATTAAAAAGTTTATTTTATATAACTAAATTACCATTTTTCATTATAGTTATTCTACCTTTATTAGTATCGGCTTCAATTAATAAATCTTTTGTTCCTATCATAAAATCTACGTGATTTTTAGAACTATTGATACCTATCATATCTAATTCTTCTTTACTTAATTTTTCCCCATCTTTTAGGCATTCCAAGAAACCACTGCCAAGAGCAATATGGCAAGATGCATTCTCATCTATTAAAGTAGTTTTAAATACTTTATTTGTATTAGATATTGGCGAATTATAATTTACTAAAGCTACTTCACCAAGATAGGCTGATAATTTATCCCCATTAATTATTTCTTTTAATATATCTTTGCCTTCACTTGCCCCATAAGATACTGCCTTCCCTTTTTTAAACTTAATATAAAAATCTTTAATTTCTTTCCCCGCATAATTAAGCACTTTAGATGCATAAACAACTCCTTCCGTCTTATGATAATCTGGAGTAGTAAATATTTCATAACTCGGCATATTAACAATCCATTTTCCACTAGCGCCACTTTGCCATAAAGCATTATCTGGTAAGGTAATAGTTAAATCAGTTCCTAATTTATTTTTATAATATAATTTTTTGATTTCTAAATTATTAAGTTTTTCTTGCATTTCTTTTTGACTCTTTAAAAAGTCATCCCAACTTTTAACTGGATCATTCGTATCAAGCATACAAATACTTGCTAAAGTTTGCCAAAATTTCTCTAAAGGATTTTTTTCATCACCAAAAATATCTCTTGCCCATAACTCATTAGGGACAATAGCAATACACCAAGCAATTTCATTATTAAGTTGTCTTTTTTTGTATAATGGTTTAGTTAAAGTCTTTCTTAATGAAGATGCTGCTAATTTTTTACTAGGTACATCATCCATTAAATGCGGTATTTCACTTTCAAGCATTAAAAAAGCGGCATCTTTCTTAGCATAAGTATCCCAAATAGAATTATCAAATAAAGGATTTTCTTTAATACTTTTAATTGAAGAATTTTTTAAAATATTATGAACTTCAACTTGATTTTTTTCATCTAAATAAATATCGGTTACACCCATTTTATTAGCATATAAAACAATTTTATCAACAAAAATACGACTAATAGTATTATAACTAATAAGCAACGAATTACCCTTTTTTAATTTAAGACATCTTTTTAATAATAAATTTATATATTTATCTTCCATTATCTTCACCCCTATTAGTATATCATAAATTATAAAAAAAATTTATCAATCCTAGTATTTAAAACAACAGATATTTTATATAAAGTATTTATTGAACAACCTATTTGGCCTTTTTTAAATTCTAATCTTCTTAAAAAATCATAAGATACCCCAATATCTAGTGCTAATTGTTCTTGAGTAATATGATTTTCTAATCGATACTTTCTAATATTCTTAGATATCTTTTCTTTAATATTATTATCAAAATAAAATTCTCTTTTAAAAGTTGTCATAACATCACCAATTATATTTTCCTCTTAAAAATTTATAATGTCCGGTAACTATTATGTCCTCTTTATGCTATAATATAACTATTAAAGGATGTGATGTATTTTGGAAAAGCAAACTTATTTATTTTATAAAGAAGTAATTAAACCAATAGAAAAAAAGTACAACAAAATGTGTACTTTATATAATATACTGGGTTTTAAATTATTTAAGATTAAAAGAAATTATTATAATATTTTATTAATAGAATATTATACTTTAATATTTAATAAATACTTTAAATAACTAAACTATTTTAATTAAATATTCTTTATTACGAATGATAATAGCTAAATAAGCTTCTTTAGTTGCGTATAATTTACTTGTTACTTCTAAAACTATTTGTCCCTTTAAGTTATTGGGTGTAACATTACTAACTGTTGTATAAACCATTTTACTACCATCTAAGTATTTTAATTTAGCAAAGTTTTCAATAAATTTATTTATACTTTGACTGTATAAAGAATATGGTGCTTCTTTATCTAAATTAAATTCATAATCAAGAGCTAAAAGTGTAGATACTCTACTACCCTTTGTAACATAAACTTGATCTTTATAAGTAGTACAATTACCATCTTTACAATATTCATAATTATAAACATACTTAGCATTTATTTGGGGATTATCTAACTTTAAAGTAGTATTTCCTAAATTAGAATCTTGAAAATTAACTTCTTCAGCAAGTTTATAAGTTCCCACAGTTTCTATGTTTTCAATAACATCCGGATAAATTTTAACATATAATTCTCTACTTGTTCCACTATCAATACGAATAGTATAATTCTTTTTTAATTCAGCTAAAGATATTTTATAAACTAAAGAAAACTCAATTTCACTATTTCTTCTAATTAACGTATTGCTATAACTTTGGGCAAAATCAATAAATTTTCCACCTTGATCTTGGACAGGATAGAAATATTCATTATTTAATTCTAAACGAAAATTTTTAAAATCAATATCATAGTTATAATCACTTGGATTTTCTATTTTTATTTTAACAACTACATAATACACATTTTTACCCAAATAGTTTCCGGCATAGTCCATATTAGTAACAATACTATCTAAAACACTATAATTAAGTCCAGATACATTAAAAGTATCTCCTTCTCTATAGGTTTCATCAATTTGTTCAGGAACAGCCCTAAAGCCAAAATAACCAGCAATTAAAACAACACCAACAATAAGGGCTATAACAATATATTTATTTTCTTTTATATAATAGCTAAATTCTCTAATAAATCTTCTTACTGTTCTTTTTAATTTTGTTCCATCATTTTTAAAAGTTATCTCTACTTCAGCATTATCTTCTTCAGAAATTGCTAAATCTTTTAAATCACTTTCAAAGTTGAATTTACTAATATTTACGCCAAAACCACGTATAACAAATAAAACAATAAAAACGATCTGAGGAATTAACGATATTACCGCAATATCTCTTAATACTCTTGATAACTGAGCACTAATAACAGTTGTTTCCATTGCTACCATAGTATTCTTAATATATATTAAAGATACTAAAATAAATATATAATAAAAAATACTCATTGCATATACTTTTATAGGTTTCTTTTTATATATAAATAATAACAGTATTAGTAATAAACCTATAATAATTAATATAACAACAAAATACATAAAAAAAGAAATATAATCCTGATAAAAACCTGTATAAAAACTGCCTAAATAATTACTTTTAATATATTCATTAAAAAATCTGATAATAATATAGATTCGATAAGCAAGATAACTAGTTAGAATAGCTAAAATTAAATTAATTATCTTGAAATGTTTAATTAAAAAGGCATAAGGTTTTTTTAATATCATAACTATCTTTCTCCTATTATAATTTTAACAGAAACCTTCTTAATTGTAAATTACCCATTATTTTTTATTAACAAGTAATTGACCAGCCATTAAATAAATTGTGGGATTTTCTTTTAAGAATTTATTAATATCACTATTAAATACTTTTACTACTTCATCTATTGTATCACCTTCAGCCGTAATATAATATGAATAATCATTTTTAGGAATTAATATTTGTTGATTAGGATAAATATAATCATCCATATTTAAACCATTTAAACTAGCTAAAAGTTCAGGATTAATATTATATCTTCTCGCAATAGCATATAAATTATCTCCCTTTTCAACAACATAATAATTAAAATAATCACGAGCATTTGATGGAACAATTAATTCCATACCTTCCCTTACATCATCTAAATAATATAAATTATTAATGTCTTGTAATACTTTAACGGAAGTATTATATTTTTTAGCGACTGAATCTAAGCTTTCTCCTTTTAAAAGTCGATAACTTTCAAACATTTTACACACCTCTAATATAAGGTATGTATTTTTTTCTTATTTGTCATTCTTTTTATATTCTTTTTTTGCTTCCATCATAAAATTAGAAATAACAGTCTCTATTTCATCTAAACCTTTTTTAGGTAAATTAGTAAGAATTATTTTTTCTTTAACTGTATCAATAGTTATTTTTCCCCAAATTAAACCTTGATATATTTGCATATCATTATATAAATCAGGGGTAACTGAATACATAAAACTACCCCATATAATTCTTTTTTTACCCATTATAATTCTTTTATTTGTTAAAGCAAACACAAAAGAATTAAATATTTCAAAAAAACTTTCATTTTTTTGAGCCCCAAAAGCAATTAAAATTTCTTCATCATCATCAAGGTAATTTTCAACAACTTTGGCGTGACTTCTAATTCGCCAACATAAACCACCTGGGTAGCGATGTTCAAATTCTCTTATTTTTTCTAATACTTTTCCCATATTTATCACCAATTTATTTAATTTCTATTTTCCATAAACCGTGTTTATTACAGTAAGAATATAATATTCCTTTATCATAGTTAAATGTTACTTCAGCTTCTTCTCTTGGTTTAAAATAATGAACCTCTTCAATTTCATCATTTACTAAAGCAATCCATTCAATATAATGATCATTATCCATAACGTGGTTAACTCTAACATAAGTAACACCATCATTAACACTATATTCGGGGATATGTTTTTCTTTTGCAGCATCAACTGAATTAGGAATTATTTCTTTCATTATTTCATCACAACAATTAATTTCACATTTACAATGACAATCGTTAATTACTTTAACTAAAGCTCCACAACTATCACATTTTCTAAGTTTTAAATCTCTCATAAATACACCTCTTAAACATATTATAAAATAAAATTATTAATTTTTAAACATTTTTATAATTTATAATCTTTAAAAACACTACTTTTAGGATATGGCTTTCTATCATCAGTTAGACCAATCAAATAATCAATACTAGTATTATAAAACTTAGCAAGTTTAGCTAACTTATCTATTGGTATTAATCTAATACCTGTTTCATATCGACTATATTGCACTTGCGTAATCCCTAATACTTTAGCAATGTCTTTTTGATACAAGTCTTTATCTTCTCTAATCTCTTTTAATCTATTTATATTCATCCAATCACATCCTCTTATATTTTTTCTTATAACCGTTCGGATATCTTGACAATATAACTATTTGGTTATATAATCAGTCTATGATATAACCGTTTAGTTATATAGAAAAGAGGGAAACTATGAATAAAAATAAAAATTTAATAATTATAGCAATAGTGTTACTAACAATAATAAATGTATTTTTAGTATTTAAAAAAGATACTAACATAGTAGAAAAGAGTAAAGTAAGTAAAATAGAGAGAAAAGAATTTAGTATATATAAAGAACAAACTTATAATGGAAAAGATTGGAAAGAATCTAATGATACAACATTTCCAACCAGTGGTTATTTGTTAAATGAGACACAAAGTAAATGTTATGGGTATGATAATGAACCAATAACACCAATACCTGTGAAACAAGAATTAACAAAAGGAAGTATAGATGGAAGAGTAACAATAGAAAGTAGTAAAACAATATATTGTGAATTATATTTTGATCTAGATAATAAGATACCAGAAGTAAATGAATTTGGTATAACCGGAAAGACAAGTAGTGGTGATACATTAAATAATGGTTATACATATGGTTTAGATGTAACATATAAAGGTAATTGGTTAGATGAAGATGTAGTTCAATACTGTATAAGTAGTAATAATATAACTTGTGATAATTGGACAGAAATAAGTAGTAAAGATATAACAGTAACAACACCAAGTTTAACAAATGGTGATGGCGAAAAAACAATGTATATATATTTAAAAGATAAAGCTAATAATGTATCAGTAACAACAACTAAATCCACAGCAAAGATAACAGTAGATAGAACAAAACCAGTAGTAAATACTTTTACCTTAACAGGAACACCAGATACAAGTCAAACATTAAGTAATAGTACAGATTACACCCATAAAGCAGGAATAACATATAATGCAACAATAACAGAAACAAATATGGAAGGATATTGTGTATATGAAGATAGTTGTAATTATCAAACAACAGGAAGTACAACATTAAATACAAGTTATACATTAAAAGATACAGAAGGAAGTCATACAGTTAATATAAGAGTAAAAGATAAAGCAGGGAATGAATCTGATGTATCAACTCAAAGTATAAAGTTAGATTTAAATAATCCAACAGCAACCATTTCACCTAATACCCAAGATACCAGTAGTATCACAGTAACAGTAGGTTATAGTGGAACAGATTCAATAATAGCAAGACAATGTAGATTAAGTGGAGGAAGTTGGCAAAATACTAATAAAAATGAAAGTTGTACAATAAGTAATTTAAATGATGGGACAAAGTATACCATAGAAGGAAGAGTAAGAGATGCATCAGGAAGGTGGAATACAACTTACCCAAGTGTTAATGTAACGACAGAAAAATCTGAATTTAGTGGAACAGGTAAACAGTTAATTAATTATAATCCTAAAGGATTAACGGTAACTGATTGTAATGGAATGAAAAGATTTGCCGGGAATTGTGATGCCAGAAATGGAGGTTGTGATGGAATTGTCGATAATTTTGTTTGTTTTGGTTATGCGAATATAACGGATTGTCAAAGCAACTTCGTTACGAATGAATTCATTTATCGTATAATTGGAATTACTTCAAGTGGTGAAATGAAGTTAATTAAAAATGGGGTGTCTGGTAATGAGTACAAGTGGCACAGGACTGGCTATGCCGAGGAATCTAAAGTTCGGGTGTTGTGGTCCGAAAGTGATTTGTATCAGGAGGTGAATGGCAGTTTGTTCTTTGATGGAATCTTAAGTCCGTGGAGAGAAAAGATTCTAAAGTACGACTGGCCGAATGGGGTGATTACGTGGAGTGATAAACTTGCGAACCAGGAAGTATGCAGTTTAGAGAACAATGAGAAGAACGAACAAGCTTTCATTGGGCTTCCCCTATTAAGTGACTGGTTATATGCCGGTGGTAGTCTTAAGTCATCGGCGGATTTGGTGCCCTTCCCTGGACCTTGGTTGGCTTTGGGGATGAGTGGAGTTATTGGGGTTCGCTACCTAAATAGATGGGATGGGTATGTGCAAATGATGGAATGGTCGATGCAAACCTCGTATACAATGAGTAATGGTTATTATGAAGCTTACTCTTTCTATATGAATGGTCCTTACTACGATGAGTTATATTTCGCTGAGTCTACCCCGATTGGTCGGTCAATGGAGTTATTTGTTCGTCCTGTGTTTTTCCTTGGTCCGTCTGTTAGGATTGAATCCGGCACTGGCACTTCCTCCGATCCTTTCATAATTGCAAAGTGAGTTATCGAGAAGGAAAACTCGTAAAAACCTCATAGACTTAACTCTTGGGAAGAGACTTATTTCTCTTCCTTTTTGTTTTAGTTAAAAAATGTTGAAAACTTAGGAGTTATCAACAAAAAAAGAAGTATTAAACTTCTATTTAAAACTAAATATTTCTGGAGTTACTTCACTGCAATCTTCCATTGCAATACATTTTCTTGCTTGTAATTCTAATTTATCATATAAAATATCATATGATATATCTTCAAAAGATTTAATTAACTTACCATTTTCATCAAGAATAAGTAAATAATGTCCATTTGCTTGTTCAGCAATATATGAATCAATTATATATTTATTATTTATTTTAATAACTTGTAAACTAGCAGAAAAATTATTAGACCAAATAACTCTTTTATTTTCATTTTCAAAGATAGAATTATTATTTATTTTATTATTATTAAATAAAATATCTAAAGTATAAGTATAGCCATCAATATCTGTTGTTTTATAACCATTAAAGTTAAGAGTTAACTTATCATCAACAACTAATGTTACTTTTTCTTCGAAAAGATTTATAGTTTTTCTATCAATTAATGGTATTCTATTTCCTAAAAGATATTTTTGATAAGATAGCTCTTCTAAATTATAACTTGTCTTTATTTCATATTCATAAGTATTATAATTAAATTTGTAATTAACATTTTCAAAACTATTAATTAAATTACCATCTTTATCTAAAATAATTAAATATGTACCATTACTTTGTGAACCATCTTTAATATATTGAATCAGATAATAATTATTAATATTTTCCACTTTAAAATATGCATATGCATAAGAATAAACAATATCTTTAGAAATATCTTCAAAGAAAGTATTATTATTTAATTTATTATTATCTAAATACATTTCTAAAGTATATTTATATAAGTCATTAATTTTATTACCAATAAAATTAATTTTTAAATGTTCATCAACATTTAAAGTTTGTATTTCTTTCGTTAATTTATAATTTAATAAATCAATCTTTTCTTCTACTTTATTAGATTCTTCTTTAGTATTCATTTTTGTTTTAATAACAGCAGATGAAATAATAATGGTAATAGTTATAAAAATTAAGATTATTAAAATAGTTATAATTAATGACTTATCTTTTTTCATAAATACCTCATTATTTATTAAGTAATTCTTCTATTTTCATAAGACGATTATATTTAGCTATTCTTTCACCCCGACATACACTACCTGTTTTAATAAAAGGAATACCAAAACCAACAGCTAAATCAGCAATAAATGTATCTTCTGTTTCCCCACTTCGATGAGAAATAATCGTCTTATAATTATTCTTTTTAGCCATCATTATTGTTTTAGTCATTTCTGATACTGTACCTATTTGATTAGCTTTAAGTAATATAGCATTACCAGCATTCATTTTAATTCCTGCTTCTAAAAGAGTTGGATTAGTACAGAAATAATCATCCCCTACTATCATAATTTTATGACCAACAAGTTTAGTTAAAACCGCTAAACTTTCTAAATCAGTTTCATTAAAAGGATCTTCTATACTAATAATTGGGTAATTAGATATAAGTTTCATATAAAATTTAATTAAATCATTAGCATCAAATAGATTACCATCAATTTTATAAAGATTACGATTTTTATCATATAATTCACTAGCTGCTACATCAAGAGCAAGTAAAACATCTTTACCAGGATGATAATTAGCTTCATTAATAGCATCCATTATTAAATCAAGAGCTTCAGTAGTACTACTAACATTAGGGGCAAATCCCCCTTCATCACCTACACCAGTTGAAAGACCTTTTCTTTTTAAAATATTTTTTAAAGTATGATATATTTCACTAGCGGCTTCAATTCTTTTGGCTTCCCCCTTCATAATAGGTACTATCATAAATTCTTGAACATCTAAATTATTATCGGCGTGAGCACCACCATTAACAATATTTATCATTGGAATAGGTAAAGATACTTTACCATAAGTAACATATTCATATAATTCTTTATTTTGTAATTTTGCTAAACATTTTAAGGTTGCTAAGGATACAGCAAGCATTGCATTAGCTCCTAAAACACTTTTATTTGGGGTGCCATCTAATTTAAGTAATATTTTATCAACTGTTACTTGATCTATTTTTTGACCAATTAAAGCCTTTCTAATTACCGTATTAACATTATTAACAGCTTTTAATACCCCTTTACCTAAATATCTACTGTTATCATTATCTCTTAATTCTAAAGCTTCTCTACTTCCTGTTGATGCTCCACTAGGAACACTGGCAATTGCGGTTATATTATTGGCAAGAACCATCTCAACTTCAATTGTGGGGTTACCTCTACTATCTAATATTTCTCTTGCATTTATTTCTTTTATGTTCATAATTTACCACTCTTTTCACTACTACTTTTAGTATAAACCAAAAGAATAATAATAAACAATACTAAAAAAGATGTTTGACACATCTTTTTACTTAAGCAATAAAATATTCACTACGATGTCTTAGAAGTAGTGTATCAATAATATTAATAATTCCATAACCAATGAGACATATTCCTGTTACAACAATAACATTATCACTACTAGTAAAGAATGCTACTATTCCAAGTATCGCATAAAGAATTCCAACTACCATAATAAATAACCAACTTTTTTCATTAAACTTTTTTAATAATAAACCATAATTTCCTTTTTGAATGCCACTAGTTAAATAATAAATACCTAACATAATTGATAATATTTTACCACTAAACATAGAGACAATACCAATAAGTATTAAAATAATTCCAAATATTAAATTATAATTATAAAGTTCTATACCACCTCTTCTTAAATATGAATAAATTGATACAGCTCCATTAAAAATTAATAACAAACCAGTAAATATAGATACTAAAACATTACTTAAATCAGGATTTGTAAAAAAGATTAAACCAATTACTGCATATAATAAACCTAACCCTAAATCAATATATGTTATAATATTAAATATTCCTTTAGCTCTTCCAAATATATTTTCAATCATAATAACACTTCCATTCATTAGTAATTGTATCAATTAATTCTTTTTAATTCAAGTTTTTTATGATATAATACCTTTCTAAGAAGAGGTGTTATATTATGCATATTAAAACCCTTAATATTGAAGAATTTGAAAATTTTGAAAAAAATCATCCTTTAAGTAGTTTATATCAAACTGTTAACTATGGAATGCTTAAAGCAGAAATAGGATATGACTATGAACTTATTGGTTTATTAGATGAGGAAAATACCATTATCGCCGCCTCTTTAATCTTAATAAAAAGTATTGGAACTCAAAGTTATTATGGCTATGCTCCAAGAGGTTTCTTAATTGATTATCAAAATGATTATTTATTAGATATATTTACTAAAAAATTAAAAGAATATTACTTAAATAAAAGAGTTATCTTTATTAAAGTAAATCCTAATATCCCAATTGGGGAAGTTAATTTAAATAACTACTCTACTACTTATAATGATAATTATCAAATTAAAAATAATTTAATAAATTATGATTTTAAAAAATTATTTGATAATTTATATTTTGAGGCTCAATTACCACGTTTTAATGCTTTCGTTAATTTGAAAAATTATGATCCATCTAAATTAAATAAAAATACGAGAAATAAAATAAAAAAAGGAATACGTAAAGGTTTAGTCTTTGAAAAAGCTGAAAAAAATGACATTCAAATTTTTGAAAAGTTATTAAATAACAAAGATATTAAAGAATTTTATTATCAAGATTATTATACAGCTTTTGAAAAAAATAATGCAGTTGATTTATTTTTAATATCTATAGATTATGATGAGTTTTTACAAAATAGTCAATATATTTATAATAAAGAATTAGAAAAAAACAATAAGTTAAATGAACGTTTAACAAGAAAAAATACCGAACATAATATTAATGCTAAAATGGCTAGTGATAAAGCTTTATTATCTTATAAAAATGATATTATGGAAGCATCTAAAGGTTTAAGTGATAATCATAAAGTATATCTAGCGGGAGCCCTTGTTGTCAAACATAATAATATGGTAACTGTAGTTATGAATGCTTATGATAAAAACTATAAAAGATTTGCTCCTAACTATTTCTTATATTATAACATTATTAAATATTATCAAGAAAAATATGAATTCCTTGATTTAAATGGTGTTGTTGGTGATTTTAAAAATAATAACCCTTATTCTGGTTTAAATAGATTTAAAATAGGTTTTAATCCAAGAATATTTGAATATATTGGTGAATATGATTTTATTATTAATCCCAAAATGTATGAAATATTAAATCATAATGGTTATTTAGCCAAAGAATTTAATAAAAAAACTGTTAGTTAAACTAACAATTTTTTTTATAAAATTACATTTTATCAGGTACTTTTATAGCTAAAATATCGAGTAAAATATTATTTACTTTATAAACTATACTCGTTAAATATAACCAAGATACTTGTTTTAATTTATCTTTTTCATTTAAAATATAATTTTCTGTATAAAAACGATTATAACTTGTTGTTAAACGATATAAATATTCCGTAATATCATTTAAAGATTTACCATCAAAACATCTATTTAAAATAGTATCTAAATTATTTAAAATAATTAATAATTCCCGGTCATAATTATTAGCAATTTTATATATTTTATCATATGTAATATTATTTTCTTTAGCTTTATTTAAAAGCGATTTCATTCTAATTGTTGAGTATAAAATATATGGTCCGGTTTTACCTTCTAAATCACAAAACTTTTCAACATCAAAATTGTAATCAGTGGCGATATTTGGTAACATATCAGCATATTTAATTGCGGACATTGCTATATCTTCAGCAATACTATCCCGATTATCTAAAATATTAGGATTTAATCTTTTTAGGCTTTCTTTTTTTACTTCTTCAAGTAAATCAAGTAAACGCATTACTCCCCCATCCCGAGTTTTAAAAGGTTTACCATCACTACCATTCATTGTTCCAAAACCTGCAAAGACGAGGTTTGTATCTTTAGTTAAGCCACTTTTTTTAGAGGCTCTAAAAACTTGGGTAAAATGTAAGCTTTGTCTTTTATCAACAACATACCATATTTCATCAGGATGATATTCTTTGACTCTTTCATATATCGTCGCAAGTTCTGTAGTACTATAAAGGATACCCCCATCAGTTTTAATAAGTAACATTGGCGGTATTTCTAATTTATCACCATCTTCTTTAACATCAATAACTTTAGCCCCTTCACTTTCATAAACAATATTCAATTTATCTAAATAACTAAGTAATTCTGGAACACAATTTTCGGCATCACTTTCCCCTTTATATAAATCAAAATTTGTATTTAATCGATCATAAATTTCTTTAATACTTTTTTTAGAAACTTCCATTATTTTTAACCATAAATCATAAATACCTTTTTCTTTATTTTGTAATCTCTTAGTCATTATTTGGGCTTCTTTTAAGTATTCTTCGCTTTCTTTAGCTTTAGCTGATGCATATGGATAAACTTCTTCTAACAGTTCATTAGTAATAACTACATTTTCACCTTCACCTTTGTAGTCTTCTTTAAAATAACTCCACTCAGGATATCTTTTACTAAGCTCTAAAATAACAAGCCCTAAAGGACGGCCAAAATCACCCAAATGGGTATCTGATATTGTTTTATAGCCTAAATAATTACATAATCTTTTTAAAGCTTCCCCAATATTAGCACTTCTTAAATGACCAACGTGTAAGCTTTTAGCTACATTGGCACCACCATAATCTAAAAATATTAAATGATCATTTTTAGGATAAACATAATCATCAATATTAGCAAAGTTAATTAACGCATCATCACTAATGCTTAAATTAATAAATCCGGGACCAGCCACACTGACATCTTTAAAAAATGGATCTTTTTTTAAAACATCAACAACTTCACTCGCAATTTCAATAGGATTTTTATGATAAACTTTTGCTAAAGGCATTATTCCATTAAATTGGTAATCGCCTAAATCTGGACGATTTGATTCATTAACAACTACATCATCACATTTATAACCACACGCATCTAAAGAATTTTTTACTTTTTCTTCTAACAACTTATAAAATTTTTTCATAATTAATCACAAAAATATTTTATCACATCTCTATTTTGATGACAATTAATATCGCTTATTGTCCTCACACTTCTAAATAAGGTAATGATATAATTAATGTATACGAGGTAATGAAGTAATGGAAGAGATAAAAAAAGAGGTAAAAAGTTTTGATGAAGCATTTGATGAACTATTATATTATGATCCAGATAAATTATTTCGCCAAGGCATAGCTTATAATGTCAAAAAAGAATTAGTAATTAAAATGATGAAAAAAAACTATCCTATAAGTGAGATAGTTGAAATTACTGATTTTAAACCCAAACAAATAGAGGAAATATGGGAAGCCTATTTAATGGAAGATGCTAATAAGAAAAATGATGATAGTTTAAAAAAATTATTACAAGAATTACTTTCCAAACATCAAGAGTTAGATTATAAATCATTTATTAGTACTGTTTTACATTTAAGTTGGGAAGAAATAGATGAATTAGTTAAAGAATAAAACATACCCCCAGAGTATGTTTTATTCTTTAACAACTTTAGTATTTACAATTAAATCTGATACACTTCGTTTATCTTTTCTAAAGATAACAAACATTAAACTAACAATATTTATAATGCCAACAATTGTTACTATTAAACTATAAGCATATAAAAATTTAGTACCATTTAAAATATAAACTAAAATAGAATTTAATAATAAAGTTAATACTGAACCAATATAAATAAATTGCATTGGTATAGTTCTAATAATAAATTTAAGTAAACTTATATTATTGCCATCATTATTATCAACAACCTTAATTTTCATAATTTTCTTGCCTAAAGTTTGACCATTATTAAACTTTTGAAAAACACCAAAGTATAATAATAAAAGTGTTAATGTTGCAATATTATAAGCAACACCATATTTATTTAAATCATAAAAAATATCTTTAAACTCATCTGTTAAAATGTCCATGTTTTCTTCACTTGCATTTTCTACTAGTTCAGAATATTTTTCTTGCGTATCCATATATTTATCATAATTTGGATTAATTAGACGAGTATTTAATAAGAAACCCGCTACTATGTAAATAAGCAGAATATCAAGAAGATAGGCAACAAAACGTGTTGAAAACTTAACTTCATTATTCATTTTACCAAAACCTTTCTAACTATTAGTAATCTTTAGGGAAAGAACTTTTTCTTCTCCTTCTCTTATAACAGTCAATTTAACTGTATCACCAATATCATGTTTATTATATAATTCATATCTTAAATAAGCAACATTACTAATTTCTTTATTATTTATTTTCGTAATAACATCCATTGCTTTAATACCAGCTTTATCAGCAGCTGAATTTTTAGTAACATCCATTACTAATACGCCAGAAGTAACATTATTTTTTCTTAAATAATATGAGAAATAATAGTCACTACTACGAAGAGCCGTTGAAACATTAACATATTGAATACCAATATTAGGGTATTCGCTTTCATCACCATTTATAATGCCTTCTGCTTTTTCGATAGCATTTTCAATTGGAATAGCAAAGCCCATTCCTTCAACACCTGTACTACTAATCTTTGCAGATATAACCCCAATAACCTCGCCATTTGAGTTACATAATGGTCCACCAGAGTTACCACTATTAACGGCAGCATCAGTTTGTAAAACATTCATAACATAATCGGAATCATTTGAATTATTAATAGATACTTCAACTAATCTTTCTTTACCAGAAATAATACCTCTTGTAACAGTCCAAGAATAAACGAAATCAAGGGGAGCACCAACTGTAAAGGTTGTATCGCCAACTCGCAATTCTTCAGTTGTACCAATTTCTACGGGTTTAATACCTTCTTTAACAGGAACGGCTAAAACTGCTATATCAGCAAATTTATCGCTACCAACTTTAACTGCTTCAACTTCTTCGCCATCAGAATAAGTAACTTTAAAACTATCTCCACCATCAATAACGTGATGATTAGTTATAATAAAAAATTTATCATTAGCTTCTTTATATACAAAACCACTACCAGATGCATATAATTCTTTGTTTTTATAATTAGATACTATAATAACTGAATCATATACTTTATCTACGGCATCAGCAATTCCATAATCAGTTACCGTTACATCTTTCTCAATTTTAGTTACTGTTTCTTGAAATAATTTAGGAAATTTATATATAAATCCATAGGCTAAAAATATTCCTAACATTAAAATAAATATTGTATAAACTATTACTCTTGTTTTTGAATCACTATTTTGTTTCATTTTTTAAATCCTCACTATCTCTTTATAATTTAAAGGAAATCCCATAACTTTTAAAACCTTATCAATTTCAATTGTATGCAATTTTCCATCTAAAATATCTAATTCATAACTAATTTCATTCATCATTAAGACAAAATCTTCGTCTTTTAATAATTGTTTCATTATAATAATTATGGCAAATAAATCATTAATACCGCAAACATACTCGCCATCTTCATTAATTTCAATATTTAATAAATCGTGATACTTAGTTTTTTCTATTCCTTTATGTGTTTTATTATTATAACATAAATCTTCATGGGCACATAAATTACGATAATTAGCTAAGATTGGTAAATAATCTATCATATTTCTTATTGATACTTTATAAATATTAGCTATTTCTTGTTGATCTTCTTTTTGTAAGACTGAATATAACTCTCCCACTATACCAAATGATAGTACTTTAACAACAACCCAAAGAGGAATATAACCATAATTAGCCATATAATGACTTGTCGCAGCGTGTTGTTTACCATTCACATTTATTTGCCTTTTCATTTTTCTCAGTAAATCATTTATCTGTCTTCCTTTACTATAATCTTTAACAAAATTATCGGCATTCAAATAATGTTGTTCCTTAAAGCCGTGATTTTTACTCATAACATATGATAATATACTTTTTAAGTTATTTTCTACAATTAATATATTTTTGAATAAAATATTTCTTAACTGGCGATCAAAGGAAAACATACTATATATTTCTCTAAAATTCGTTCCCCTTATGAATTTACGGCTGCCATCATCTTTTAAAAATAAATGTCTATAACCACTTAAAAAAAAGTAATTTTCACGGAGAAGGATTTCCTTGGCATAATCAATATCATCAATAACTAAACCTTTATCTTTTAGTATCTCAATTTGTTCATCTAAGGTTTTAAATGTCTTTGACCCCATATTTTATTCACCTAAATCTAATTATACCACAAGAAACATTATAAATATATCTCTTTTTATTGTAATTTTTATATATTTTTAGTGATAATTTTGTGAAATTTGTTATAATTTTATTAGAAAAGAGATGTTATTATGCCAGCATTATATACTCATTATACATTCGGACAAAATGTATTAAATAAAGTAAATAAAAATTTACAAAAAGAAATAAAAGAAAATATTGATTACTATAATATGTTTAATCAAGGTTTTGATAATTTATATTATTATCATTTTAAATGGCAATATTATCGTGACTTTGGTATTCGTTGTCATAAAAAGAAAATAGATTTATTCTTTACTAATGCCATTAATTATATTAAAGAAAATAATTTACAAGACAATTCTATTTGCACTAATATGATTTATGGTATTATTAATCATTATACTTTAGATACAATTATTCATCCCTTTATTAATTCCCAAGTTGATAATTTAAATATACCCCACACTAAAATAGAATTCATTATTGATTCTTATTTATATAAATATATTTCTAATGATAAGTGGCATAATAGTCTTTATAAGACTCTTATTCCTAAATTAAAATTTAATAATGATTTAATTAATTTATTAGATTATACTTTTTTAAATACTCATAATGAAGAACATATTGGTAAAATATTTAATAGATCTCATAATAACGGCTATTATATTTATCGTTATTTTATTAATGATTATTATGGTATTAAAACTAAAATATATAAAATTGTTGATTTTGTTTTAAGAAGAGATGATAACTTCTTTAGTAATGCTACTTTTAGAATTAAAGAATCTAATGATGAAATATTAAATATGAACAAAAATACTTGGCACCATCCTAATAACAAAGAAAAAACATATAATTATTCTTTAGAAGAATTATATATTTTTTCTTTAAAAAAAGCTATTAAGCTTAATAATTTAGCTTATAAAGTAATTCATAATAAAGAAGACATCAATAAATTAATTAATGAAATAAAACAAATTAATCTTGATAATATTTAATTAATTTATTTTTTTCTTTTTCTAATTCTTTAAGACTTTTCTTTGGGGTTGGTAAATCTTCTGGCATTGTTCCTCCTAATCTTTCAATTGTATTACGTACTTCTTTTCCTACTTCATAATGAGCTTCGTTAGCACCACTTTCATTTTTAATGTTTTCCCTTTTTAACTTTGATTCTGTTTGGACAATTCTAAATAAATTGGCTGCTAGTTCTTCACTTCCCATATTATCCAAAATATCTTCTCGATATCTTAAACCTTTTCTTTTGGCTATATCATCTGCTGTTTCACCATTATATAATCCTCTATAACCTGCATTATGAAATTGATCAAAGTTTTTTACTCCCGCATTCCTTGCAGCAATATTTAATGAATAATTACCTTTTCTAGTTAAATTCCTTTGATAAAATCTTTTTTCATCTTCTGTTAATTTACCATACTCTTTTTCATTTATTTCTTGCTTTCTTGTTTGGACAGCAAAATATGTTTGGGCTAATGCAATAACTTCTTTTCTCGAATCACCATTTTGAGCAATTAAATAACAAGCATATCTTGATAATTTATAATCATTTTGTTTTCTCTTCGCACCAGAACCTATTTTTACCATTTTGCCGGTGCCGGCAAAATGGTCAACAATATTATCATTACTTAACTTGCAAGCGTTTTTTGCTTTATCAATAACACCTAGAAAATTACTCCATTTGGAGTATTCAAGCGCTATCATTAACTCCCGAGCAAACCAGTATTCATTACCATACCTATCAACATGTTTAATATTTTCAAAAGTTGTATTAGTATTTTCCATTTTTATAATTTCTTCGTTCATTTTCTTTTCCCCCTTACTTGAACCATTATCATTTTATCATTAAAACGTATGTTTGTAAACGCTTTTTGATAAAATTTTTTATTTTTTAAAAACGTTTTGCTAATCTTGGCAAAACGTTTTACCCTTGATAATACTTAGCAACTCCTAAAGCAATTGTATCAGCAACCTTTTTTTGATACTCCGCAGTTTTAAGTAATTCTCTTTCTCTTCCATTAGATAAAAATCCACACTCAATTAATACACCCTTTATATTTAATTTATTATACATATATGTATCACTAGGTATTTTTTTTACTTCTCTATCTCCTTTTAATCTTTCATTCATAACTGCTTGAATTACTTTAGCTAATTCTTCATTTTCTTTATTAAAAAATACTTGTGGTCCATAATAACTACCATTACTTAAATAATTTAAATGAATACTCAAATATATATCTGAATTACTTTCATTAATCATTTTAATTCGATTATCAAAATCACTTTTCTTTCTATATGTTGCATTTGGAGTTGATAAATCATAGTCGCCATTTCTTGTTAATATAACACTAGCTCCTAGTTTACTTAAACTTTTTTCCAAATATAAACTAATACTTAAATTAATATCTTTTTCATATATTTTGCCATAACTAGTTCCTGGGTCTTCTAAACCGTGACCTGGATCTATTATTATAGTTTTACCTGTAAGAGGTAATACCGCTCTTACCTTAAAGCCATATAATATTATTACACAAATAAAAAAGATAAAAAATACTCTAAACATTCTTTTCATATTAAATATTACTCATAATAATTTTATATATGAAAAAATAATTAAAAAATAGGAAGGAATAACTTCCTTCCAAAGAGTTAAGTCTATGAGGTTTTTACGAGTTTTCCTTCTCGAAGTAATTTTAATATATTTTAATGTTTTAGTAATGCTTCTTTATAGCATACAAGATTACTTGTTCCACTTCCAGAAAATTCCTTCCATCCAGATTCACAGTTATATAACGTTTCATTATAATTTTCTACACTTCCGAGCTGTCCCGTTCCAACGCATCCACTTTCACACTGATTTAAACTAGAATAATCTTCGCCGAGAACGTCACACCAAAACTTAGTTTCTTCAACCGCGGGAGTGGAGGATTTGCAGAAGACTTCACATGAAGATTTTTTATCGTACAAATCAGTTAGCAAAGAACACTTCCACCACGTTTGGTAGCCGGACAACTCACACAAACCCTTCGTCACACATTTCGTTCCGCTCACTTCGCCACCTTGAGGACAACTATAAGACGCGACCTGAGAGCAAGTTCCTTTTTTCTCACCTGTGCAAGCCTCTCTTGCTAGTGCTTCTGATTCATATTTTTTTGAAGTATCAACACTACAAGTCCAACGGGTTACTAATGAAGATTTACCATTGCTTTTACAAATCCATCCCTTCTGCTCATCAAAAACTAAATCTCCACCAACATTGTCACAAGTATATCCAAATTGGGTGGTAACTTTTACATTTGGATAAATCGTATTCCATCTTCCTGATGCATCTCTTACTCTTCCCTCTATTGTATATTCTGTTCCATCTTTTAATTTTGTTCCATCATCTAAACTATTTATTGTACAGTCTCCATTTGTACCTGTATCTTTCCAAGTACTTTGATTATTTATTTTACATTGTCTTCCTATTAATGCTTCTGTTCCTGTATATCCTACTGTTACTGTTATACTTTCGGTATCGTGTGTTTTTTCACTTATTGTGGCTGTTGGATTTGTTTTATCTAAGGTTATTTTCTTACTTATACTTGCTTCATTTCCTGCCTTATCTTTTACCTTTATTATAACTGTCTTCTCTCCTTCTGTATCACTTAAAGTAAATGCAGTATTTGTAAATGTTTTTGTTGTAGAACTTACTAAGTTACAAGATGTCTCCCCTATACAATTACTTTCCATATTTGCTTCGGTTATACTTGCTGTATATGTTATATTCTTGGTATGTGTATATGTTTCACTATTACTTAATGTTTGTCCTGTTTCATTTGTTCCTTTTAAGGCAAGTGTTACACTTGGTATTGTCCTATCTACTGTTATTGATTTTGTTTGAACTGCTGATATATTACCTGCTTTATCTTTGATATATACACTTACATTTTTACTAACACCATTACTACTTGTATATGTATTATTACTTACTGATATTGTTTTAACACTTTTATCTGTTAATTCTATCCAGTTACTACAACTTGTTGTATCATTTATACAATAACTTACTACATCACTATCTTGCCAATCTATTTTATATGTTACTGTATTGTTATATGTAAAACCATTTGTTAAGTTTTGATTACCACTTGTTTTTCCGATTATTGTATAATTACTTATACTTGGTTTATCATCTTTATCAAAATATAAATCACAATAGATTGTTTTATTACTATTTACTGTTATTAAACCATTTATACTTCCTTTTGTTAATTCTTGAGTTACAGGTATTGGTGTAATATTTTGATCATTATAACTTTTACATACAGACTTTGTTGTATTAAGTAAATATCCACTTGTTGGAAATGTTGTATCACTTACTGATACATAATCTTTCTTTCCTGTAGTTTGTTCTTTATATATATTAAATTCTTTTCTTTCTACTTTTATTAATTTACTTTTTTCTATTATATTATTATCTTTCTTTAATACTAAAAATATGTTTAATACTATTAATAATATTATTGTTATAATAATTATTACTCTTTTATTCTTTTTCATAACTTATCTCCTCTATCCTAAATAGATTATATAATTAATTAAAAAGTTAATTTTAAAAGTACAAAATATCTTTTGTATATATTCTATTTGTAGTTTTAATTATGAGAAAATTTTTATTGGGATAAGCTATGAATATAAATAGATTAAAAGAAATAAGAGAAGATAAAGATTTATTACAAAAAGATGTTGCTAAACATTTAAATATTAAGCAACAACAATACTCAGAATATGAAATAGGTAAAAGGTTAATTCCTATAAATTATTTAAGTGAACTAGCAGATTTTTATAATGTATCTATAGATTATTTATTAAGTAAAACAGACGAAAGAAAACCTTATCCTAAAAGTAAGATAAGGTAAATTATTTTTCTTTGTTGATAACTTTAAAGTTATCAACAATTTTATCAAAAGATATTGCACAATTAGCGGGACTAGTAGAATATAAATAAGTTGCGACAACTTTAGTAGAGGGATAAATATATTTATTATATAAATCATAAGATTTTTTACCTAAAGTATAAATATATTTTATGTTAGTTTCTTTTAATAATTTATTAATATTATTTACTTTAATATTTTTAATTGATGAATCAGATGATTTATCTATTTCACAAGATTTAATGGTATCCCATAAAGCTATTTTATGTTTTAATAAAAATTCTTTTTTAGCTTCAATTGTATTATCTTTTATTGTATCATTAAAAACACATTCTAAAATAGGCCAAAATCTATTTTGAGGATGCATATAGTAAAAACCTTTTTCTCTTGAAACAATTGATGGCATACTTCCTAAAATAAGTATTTCACTATCAGAATTATAATATGGTTTAATTGGATGTATTACTTTCATAATCTTATTATAACCTCTATTTAAGATAATTATTTAATCTTTCTATATAAGTATCAGGAATAATACCTTTTATAATGGGATTTTTAGATACAAAGAATATAAATTCTTCATTTTTAGTTGCTATTATTTTAGTAAATATATTATCTAAATTTAAGTATTCACTAACTAAAGAAATAAGTTCACAAATATAATAACTATCTCTTATTTTTATATAATAATTAGCAATCTTTTCTAAATCAATTTTATTCTCATACTTATTAGCTAAATTCCATAACTCTTCTTTATTATCTTCTTTAATATAATTATCTATTAATTTATTAAGATATTTATTAAAACTTTTATATTCTTTAATAGATGATGGCCAATTTGGTTTAAAATTTTTTAAATAATCTAAAAGAAGATCAGCAAACTTTTCTATATTAGGATCATCTACAATTGTATTTAAATATTTATGAACACCTTTTTTTGTATTAACATAATTAATATAAAATGCTAAGAGATTAGAATTGCCAACTTTTTCTTTAGCAAGTGATACAATTGATTCTAAACATTCTCTTGTACAACTATAACGTGGTTTAAAAGGGCTAGCACTAGTAAACATAATATAAACACAACCAATAAATAATTTATCTGTCCCATCACTTGGAAAAGTTTTCTTAGCAAATTCTATAACACTATCTAAATTACCACTGTTCTCATAATCATCATATAATTCCATTAAAATTCTATTTATCATTTTTTAAATCTCTCTTTATTTTTCTAAACAATGAATATATTCTATAGTATATTTTTTAGAATACTTTCTTTTGGTATCTGCTTTATATCTTCGATGATTCTTTTCATAACATTTGTAATGACCATATTTAGACATTACTTTTTTTATATCTTCAATAGATATTATTCCTTCATCATTATAACTTAATAATATATATTTAAAATTGGCATTTTTTATTAAATCTTCTAAAGCATTTAAAGCATCTTTTTTAATGCAATATTTACTTTTTTTATTTTCTTCTACTCTTACCCCTGCTTTTCCTTTTATTAAAGGATTATCATATAAAGCAATAGTTTCTAACATATGATAATTAGTATCATACTTTCTCGTATTATATGGTGGATCTAAATATAAAATATCCCCTTTTATTTCTTTTATTAAAACATTTGCATCTTTATTATAAGCTTTAAAAGTTTTATTAGGATAAATATTAATATCTAAAGGTTTTAATTCCATTTTTTTACTTGCTGATCCTTTTAATTTTTTTAAAAATGCTTCATAAACTGACGCTGTATTGGCTACTTTATCCGCGGCTTCAATTAAAGAAGCAATTAAATAATCATATTCTTTACTATTTATTTTATTTAAGTTTTTCCACTCTTCAATTTTAAGTCTAATAGCATCTATTTTTAAAGCATTTTCATCAGAAAAAAATTGTCTAACTATTTCCTTGTCCTTAGTTCCCCCATTAGCATAGTTATTATAAATAAATCCTTCAACACCCTTTAAATTATTTAAATAAGAAAATGGTTCAATACCATCTTTTTTTAATTCTAAAAATGTTAATTCTTCATTATTTTCAATAATTGCTTTAGCAGTTATATAACTAAAATATAAAATATCATTAGATATAATATTATAACCTTTTCTTTTAAAATATTTACCTACTATATTTGTACCTGAAAAGATATCACAAAATATAATATTTTTTTTCTTTAGTTTACAAAAGTCATCTACTACATAATCAATATAATCTAATATTGAATACTTTGACCCGATATAATTCATCTATATATCACCTTATTAATTGTATCATGTTTTAAATAATTAAGCATTTATAATTTATTTTTCTTCCCTAAATATTAATTTATCATCTTCTAATTTAAAAGAAATATATCTTGTTTTAGACACAATATCATTATCAATATTTAAGTTAATTGATTTTATTTTTTCTTTTAC
This sequence comes from uncultured Bacilli bacterium, assembly GCA_947624505.1. GTDB lineage: Bacteria > Bacillota_I > Bacilli_A > RF39 > UBA660 > SIG200. The sequence goes on from CANQKO010000001.1 coordinate 24,311, forward strand.
TCTATCAGTTGGAGCTGGGGCCACAATAGTAGGATGAATTAAAACCTTACCTTTAATATTAGGAACAACATATTGGCATAGCCACCACACATATTTTTGTAACTGTTCTTTTATATCAACATTAATTTGGACGCTTTTTAATTCACAAACTACAATATGCGTTGTTAAATCCTCTTTTTGAAAAAAGACAACATCGATACTTTGCATCCCCACACCACAAGACATTTCATTGCCAATCCAACTTATACTTTTATCAACTACTTTTAAAGGGGCTATTTCTTCTAAATGTTGCATTAAATAAGCTTGTAAATGAACTTCATAAGCATTCTTCTTTTGATATTTATATTTTAATCTATTAAAAATATCTAACTTTTTTATCTCTCCTAAATAATTATAGGATTGCTTACTTTTAATTATTTTATAATTTTTACTATCATAAGCTAAATAATTGGCATCCAATTTTTGACTTTTATTCTTTTTTCTAATTTTATTCATTATAAATTCATATTCATAATCCGTTATCATTGTACAACCACGATTAGCGCGTAATTTACGATAAATTAAACTCCAACATAATTCATAAGGTTTATTTATACCTTCTAAACTATCCAAACAATCTCTTTCCGTAATACCATTTTCATATACTTCATAGGGATTTATTTTAACTCGAAAAGGAAGTTTTTTATGTAATTCCTTTTGTAAATAATCATCACTTGCTAAAAAGGGTGTATCACTGACAATAAAAGATCCAAAAAACAAACCATCGGTATCACCATATTTTTGTAAATAAAAAAGTATTTTATCGCCTTTTCTAATTCTAGAGATATCCGCTACCATCTCGGTTAACATTTTTTCAACTATACCATAAATTAAAGCATTATTATCCCATAAGTAATTACAATTATATTCTTTAGCACCTGTACCAGCAAATAAATATTTTAAATGAATATCAAAAGTTTTCTCATCAACAATAAAAACGTGAGCCAATTAAAACACCTCTTTTTATATATTCTATAACTAATTATTTTTAATTGCAATATTTTCTAATATCAAAAAAAGCCCGAATATATCGAACTTTTTAAATATTGTATAATATTAACGTTTACTAAATTGTGGAGCACGACGGGCTTTCTTTAAACCATATTTTTTACGTTCTTTAACTCTTGGATCTCTTGTAACAAATCCAGCTGTTTTTAAAATATGTCTATAACTATCTTCTCTTGTTTGATCAGTTGTACTATCAAAATCAAGTAATGCTCTAGTTATAGCAAGTCTAATGGCACCAGTTTGGCCATCAAATCCACCACCATTAACTTTTACAGTAATATCAAATCTGTTTTCATTATTAGTAGCTACTAAAGGTTGTTTTAAATCCATTACTAATGTAGATGATGGCATATATTCATCAACATCTCTACCATTAACAGTAATTTTTCCTGTTCCACCAACTAATTTAACTTGAGCAACAGCACTTTTTCTTCTACCTGTTGCAGTCCATACTTGTTTATTTGCCATAAGTCCTCCTAATCAATCTTTACTTCTACAGGCTTTTGAGCTGTATGTTTATGTTCACTACCAGCATAAACATATAACTTTTTACCCATAGCTCTACCTAATCTATTATGGGGAAGCATTCCTTTAATGGCTCTTTCAACCATTTCTTCTGGATATTCTTCAACCATAACTTTAGCAGATCTTTCTCTTAAACCACCAGGGAATCCTGAATGATTATAATATTTTTTGTCTGTTAACTTTTTACCTGTTAGTTTAACTTTAGAAGCGTTAATAACTATAACATTATCTCCACAGTCAACATATGGAGTGTAAGTTGGTTTATGTTTGCCACTTAAAATATGTGCAGCTTTAGTTGCTAGACGACCTAAAGTTTGACCATCAGCATCAATAACATACCAACCTCTTTCAATTGTTTCTTTTTTTTGCATAAATGATTTCATAATTTCAATAACCTTTCCTTATGTTATCTATTAAACTTTCCCAGGGCTTAATAAACTTCATAAATAAAATGTACCATATTAAATTATATGGCACTATAGTCTATTTGTCAAACAAAATCTTCCATCTTATGCTATTTTTAGTCATTATTTTTATATTTAAATAAGACCGAAGGCCGATGTCCTCCCCCTGTTTGCATTTTATCTGTTTTTTCAACTTTACTCGCTATCATTCTTCTAAAAGCTGGATCTAATAATTTTTTCCCTAAAATAACTTCATATACTTGTTGTAATTCTCCTAAAGTAAAATATTCAGGCATCATATTAAAAACAACATCAGTATATTCTAATTTGTTTTTTAAGCGAGAAATACCACTTACAATTGCTAAAGGATGATCAAATGCTATTTTATCATTTTCTAATATGGTATATTTATAACGATCAGTCGTTTTTTCTTTTAATGTTTTACCAATTTTAAATTTAATTTCTTCATTATCATTATTTAAAGTAACATAAATAGATTCTTTATCTTCAATTGTCATAATATTAAACCAAGAAGCATTAGTGGGTATTTGTTCATTAAGAGTATTTTTATCAATTAAGGCTAAATAAGCTGTTGATACTACACGCATCCTTGGATCACGATGAGGATTACTAAAAGTATATAATTGCTCTAAATAAATATCGTGTAAATTAACTTCACTAGTAAGAATTCTTTTGGCAGCATCTTCAATGTCTTCATCTACTTTAACAAAATCACCCGGTAAAGACCATTTATCTTTAAAAGGGCTTTTATCTCTTTTCATAAGTAGAACGCTAAAATGTTTTTTATTTAGTTTTCGATAATTACTTTGAATTTCATCGGAAACACTAAAAATTAAAATATCTGCAGATATAGATAATTTTTCCGTCTTCGCGCTATCATTAGTTTTACTTTTCATCTAAACACCTCATATAAGTCTTATTAACAATATGATTTTAACATTTTTAAACTTTATTTTCAATATTTGCCAAAATGAAATTGCTAATTTTAGAAGCGTTTTCTTCTAAAAAATAACTCATATTTTCTTTCCACTCTATAAAGTCAAAATATTTTTGATCATTAGTTTCTAAATATTTTTGATACCGATAATTACTAGTTAAAATTTGATATAAAAATAAATAAGGCATTAATTTAAGATCTTTTATATTTAAAGGAAATTCTTCTAAATAAGCTCTAACGTATTTGCAAAACAAATCATAATTAAATACATTTCCCTTCTTACAAGCTTCAGTAGAAATAAAAAATGATCTTATTAATTCCCAAGAAGCGGGATATAAATTAGCATCAGAGAAATCTAATAAATAAATATTACCATTATTATCTTTTAATAAATTTCTTTTTGAATAATCACCATTTGTCATTACATAAGTTAAACCATTAAAAATAGTATTCATTTTTTTAAGCTCAGGGAGCATTCTTATTTTATGATTAATGGCCTTATTAATTAATTCAATATTAGAATTATTAGGAAAATTTTCTAAATACTTTAAAAGATTATTTAAATCATTAAATTCTTTTTCAACATTTAAGTTTTGCCAATAAACTTCTTTATTAATATCTACATACCTCTTATTTAATACTTGGTGTATTTTGCCAAGTATTTTAGCTGTATTAATTAATTCACTATCTTCTAAATTAACATCTTCTAAAGATATACCTTCAATAAATTTTTCTAAAAATATATAGTGATTAAAAATATTTATATAAATATCCTCATCTTTAGTTTTAATAATCCTTGGAACATTAAAGTCTTCTTTTCTTAAAAATTTTAATAATTCATCTTCTCTTTTTATTCTTTTAACATCTTCTAAGTTATTAAATACTTTAACAAAATATTTATTATCACTAAATATAATATAACAATCAGAAAAAGAATGATTAATTTTCTCTATTTTCTTTATTTTAATACCATAATATTTAAATATCATTTTTTTAAAATTATTTTTAGATAAATTATCATTCTTCACTAATATACCTTCTTTATTTTTTTAATATTGTTTTTAATTCTTCAATTATTTCTTTAATAATTATTTCTTTATTTAAAGAGCGTAACTTATTTGTTAATGTAATTTTTTTATTAACAAATACATCTTTAGCTTTTTCATAAATACTTACATAAACATAATTATATTCTTTTTCCTTTGTAAAACTTAATTCCCCTGTAATGCCAATACCAATATCTGAATCAGTAAATTTAGAAATATTTTTACTCATTTCAGCAGCAGTTTCCGTACTATAAACTGAATATTTACTTATTATATCTTTATTAACACCCATCTTAATTTTAAATTCATTAGCGTATGTTACTGCTCCAAATTTAAAAACTTGACTTGCCCCTTCAATATTGGTAATAGTATTTGCTAAATAACCTCCTGTACAAGATTCCATTGTACTAATTGTTTTATTTTGCATCTTTAATAATTCAATAACTTCTTCCATTTAATCACCTTTTACTATATAACTTTCTTCTTTTTATATAATTTAGCACTTCCGAATCCAAATCTATTGCTTCTTCACCATTTATTAATCTATTTCTAATTTTAGTTGAAGAAGTATCCTGTGTAATTATATTAGTTATAATTATACTATTTTTATTTAATTTTTTCAAAATATCTTCGATGTTATCATTATTTCTTTTAACTACTAATAATTTATAATTATTTAATATATATTCATAGTTTTTCCAAGTAGTTATTTCTTTTAAATTATCGGTCCCACAGATAAAATATATTTCATCATTTGGATATAGATTTTTAAAATAATCTAAAGTTTGATAGGTATAAGTTAATACATTTTTAACTTCATAATCTGCCACCAATAAATTTTCATTATTTCTAGTCATTATTTTTAACATTTCTACTCTATCAAAAGCATCAATTAAATCTTTCTTATTGTATTTATTACCAGTGGGTACATAGATAACTTCATTAACATACCCGTTACTAATTAAATCAAGAGCAATACTTTTATGATTTCGATGGGGTGGATTAAAAGAGCCCCCAAAAATACCTATCTTCATTAGCTACTCCTAACTTTTTTTAAATGTTGGAGTATAAAATTTATGGGCATTTTTTTGATGTAAATTATAAATTCTTTTTCTTGCTTCTTCACTGGTCTTTTCCCCATTATTATCAATTACATCAGCAATTTCTCTATATTTAACGCCTAGTTTATCTTCATCACTAAGACCACTTAAACCATCATCAGGTGTTTTATGCACGATATGATCAGGAACCCCAATTGCTTCACCAACAAGAATAACTTCATCAACTGTTAAATCGGCTAAAACTTGAATATCAGCAATATTATCGCCACCCTTAGTAAAATAACCAACATATATTTCACACTTATTACTTGTACCTGCAACTAAATATAGACCTTTATTTTTCTTGCTTAAATAGGCAGCATTATAATATAAAGTTGCCATTCTAAGACGAGGTTTAATATTGATATTAGAATCAACTAAATCAGCCATATCGGGATTATATAATGCTTTTACTTCATTTACATAATTATCATAAAGGCTGGTTAAATCAAATTCTTTTAATTCAAAACCAAAGTGATTAGCTAAATCTACTGCATTCTTTTTATCTTCTTCTTTAGAGTGACAAGGCATCCAAATACCTGTAACATTTTCTTTACCTAAAGCCTTCGTAAATAAGCCAGCCACAACAGCTGAATCTTTTCCTCCACTAATACCAACAACAACCCCTTTAATGTTATTCTTTTCATAATAGTCTTTAATAAAGGCAATTATTTCATCGGCTGTTTTTTTACCATCAAACATACTATCCTCTTCTTTCTTTGTTTTTAATCTTTTGTTAATAACAAAAGGCATTTTTTAACAAGTTATTAATTACTTGTTAATATCATTTTATTAAAAACATCATAATTTGTCAAGTAGTTTTAATTAATATTTTACTTTAACGAGATAAAGACCATTAGGGCTTACGGTAGGAAGCCTTTTTTCTGTTTCTCTCTTAAGCATCATTTTTATAGTTTCGGCATTTACTTTACCTTTGCCTACTTCCACTAAAGCTCCAACTAAATTACGAACCATATACCGATAAAAACCATATCCTTCGAATTTTAAATAAATAATTTTATTAAATTGCCAAATTTTTATTTTTTTAATTGTACTAGTATAATCATCACGATAACCCGCCGTAAAATTACAAAAATCATTGGTGCCTAAAAATAATTTACTAGCATTTTGCATTTTACCAAGATCTAAATAATAATTAACATTTAAATAATAATCACTATTTCTTTTATTAGATAGATCAATTTTATATAGATATATTTTTTCTTTAACAGCAAAACGCGAATGAAAATTATCATCAACTTTTTTTACTTTTTTAATATGAATATCTTTTAGACATTTATTTAATTTATATTTTAAATTATTTATCTTTTTATCTGTTTCAAAATGAACTACTTGGCCTTTAGCGTGAACCCCACGATCAGTTCGTCCTGCCCCTTTAATTAATATTTCTTCATCATATATTTTACTTAAAACTTTTTCTAATTCTCCTTGAATATTTCTTACATTATTTTGTCTTTGAAAGCCCTTAAACTTAGAGCCATCATAACTAATTACCATTTTTATTTTCATTAAACACTCCGATAAATATCTTTTATGAGTTCATATATATCAATTGTTTTATTTAATATAACTTTTGAAGAATTAACTTCATTTATAAAAGAAATTATTTTAGGACATTTAGTATATTTATATAAATTATTATCAAAAAAATCATTAGTGGTATACAAGACCTTTTTATCTTTTATCACTACTATCATTTTAACTAAATTAAAAAACACTTTAATATCATTATCAATAACGACTATTTTTTTATGATAACTATTATTTAATTTTAATAATAATTTTTTAAAATACTCAATATCTTTATAATTTAAATATTTAGATAAATTCCCCACTACGATAAGATCATTATTAAATTTAGTTAATAAATCAATTTTAAATAGTTCATTTAAAGTCAAATCACTTATTTTTTTATCTAAATAACTATCATCAAGAAGAACCATTTTTAAAGCTTTCGATATATCTTTAATACTTAAATCTTTAACATAACCATCTTTTATCTTTAATTCATAACTACTAATTAAACCAATTATTTCATATTCTTTTAGTAAACTATTTATTTCCATAATATTCCTTTCAAAGTTTTATTATCTAAATATATATTATCAACTAAATTATAATCTTTTAATAAAAGAGATAATTCAACCATAAAAGGTAGTGATAAGCCAATTCTTTTTAATAACTTTTCATTTTTTAAAACTTCCATAGTTGGTCCTTCAATTAAAATATTTTCTTTATCATAAATAATTAAATACTTAGTTAATAAAGCTTCTTCCATATTATTAGTATAATTTATAAATAGTATCTGATGATCTATAAGTATTTGATATATTTCTTTTATTTTATCTTCTTCTAATTCATTAAAAACATTAAAGAAAATAATCTTTTGTTTATTTAATAAATCTTCTATTTTAAAACTTTTATCAATAACATAATAATCTTGATACTTTTTTAATAAATCTTTATTTATATTGGTACTAACTAAAGTAACGTTTGTTATTATATTCATAATACTATCTCTTTTCTTTATTTAAAAAACTCTCTTTTATTTGTTTTAATTTACGAAAGTGATGATTAATACCTGATTTACCAACTTTATAATCGGTTTCTAAAGATATAATTTGAGCTAGTTCTTGGTATGATACTTCAGGATATTTTTTACGATAAGTAATCACTAATTGCATTTTTTCATCCATCAAAGGTATTAAATTATTTTCTTCTAAAAAGTGTATATCTTCTAATTGTGATAAACCACTTTTGATGGTTTTCTCTTGATTTGCAAGTTCACAATTATTAAGGCGATTAACCATATTTTTATGATCACGATAGATTCTTGTATCTTCAAATTCAAACAAAGAATTAATAGCCCTAAACATCTTGATTAAATCACTAATACTTTCACTCATTTTAATATAAGCAATATATTTATAACCTCTTTTAATTACTTTAGCATTAAGATGAAAATAATTAAGTAATTTAGCAATATATTTAGCATCAGTTTCTTTATCTAAAATAAACTCTAAATGATAACCACTTGTTTTGGGGTTAGAAACATTACCAACACCTAAGAAAGCTCCTTTTAAAAAAGCAATTTTTTCTTCATCACTATCAAGAAGCGGTAATTCTTTAATATTAATAAATTCTTTTATGTATTCGATTTTATCATATACTTCTAAAATATATATTTGTTTTACCCGAAATCTTTTTTGAATTCTGACAATTATTTTAGGCCTTACTTCAAATACTTCTTTTAAAATGGTATAGATAAGTCTAGTAACGGAAGCATTTTCTAAAGTAATAGTTAATTTATCTTTTATTAATGAATTATATCTTAAAAATCCTTCAATAATGGCTCTCTTTTCAATTTCATTATTATCTAGTTTACTTATTTCTTCTTTTAATCTAGTTGTAAATGTCATATTTATTCCCATTCCTTTTTATATAGATTATTTTAACATAATTAATATTTAATGAAAACAAAAAATGTTGAATTATTGCATCAACATTTTTATATTCTAACGACCATAGAAATATTGGCCTAAGCCAGGAAATCCTGGAGGATTAATTAAATAAGAATTAAACTTAGATAAAGCTTTATCACCTGCTGCCCCAAACCAATGGCCTTCAGAAATACCAAAGTGTAAGTGTGGACCAGTAGTACAAGTATCATAACCATAACTTCTTCCCCCACTTAACGCTACGACATCATTAACGCTAACTTCATCACCAACTTTAACATTTATACTTTTTAAATGTAAGTATGCATAAGTATATTTTTTACCTTTAACAGTGGTCCAAATATAAACTTTATTACCACCACAAGATGATTTTAAAACAATTGCTCCCACTATGCCATTAGCTGCGGCATAAACTTTAGTACCCTCAGAAACGCCAATATCGATACCAGTATGATTATTACCGGTTGTTGGTGTTGGAGCAGTACGATAACCAAATAAACTTGTAATAACACCTTTAGTAACAGGTTTTAACCATCCTTCATTATTACTATTTTTCGCTGCCACACAAACAGATAATATATCATCATCTTTACAACCATAATTAGTATAATAATCAATTAAACTTTGGGTATTTCTAATTTCTTCATCAATAGTTACAGCACTTTCATTCATCTCTGCTAAATCATCACCAAGTTCATCAGCAATTTTTTCATATTCTTCTCTCTTTTTAGCTAACTCTTCTTGATATTTTTCTAATGATTTATTTAATTTTTTATTATTATCCGTTAGTAGTTCTAATTCTTTTAATTTACTATTATTATAACTAGTAAGCATATCAATCATATCACTACGCATTATTAACTCAGTCATTGTTGATGCTCCCGTTATATAAGATAAATAAATATTTTCTGATTCTGTTTTTTGATTTAATATAAGTAACTCAGCACTTTCTTTTTTAACATTTTCAATCTCCGCATTAGTTCTTTCAATATTTTTATTTACCTCATCTATATCTTGTGATGCTTTAATTATATCTAACTGTGCTTTTTCACTTTTGGCCTTATAATCTTTTATTTGTGCTTCCGTCAATTTCTTTTTATTATCTTGTTCTTTCTTTTTATTTTTTAAAGTCGTTAATTGATTTTTTAAATCTCGAAGTGTTTCATTACTTTCTGCAACGACATTCATATCATAAATAGAAAATATACTCATAAATATAATAGCAAAGCATAGGATACTTCTAATAAAATAATTTACTTTCTTCATCATATCTTCAAATACTTTCTAACCGCTAGTAAACTTCCTACCATACCTATTAGTGAACCTAAAGCCATAATAATTAGGGCAATATAGAAGACAAAATAGTAAGGACTAGCTAGTTTAATTAATTCCACAATAACATAACCATTTAATCTATCATAAGCAATAATATAACCATAAATCGTAATAATAATGGGAATTATTGAACCAAGAAGACCAATAACAAAGCCTTCAATAACAAATGGTAATTTAATAGCGATATTACTACTACCAACTAAACGCATTATTTCAATTTCATTTCTTCTTGAATATATTGTTAATTTAATTGTATTAGTAATTAAGAATGCTGTGACAAAGATAAGGGCAATAACTACAACAAGGGTTACTTTTTCAATTAAATCAAATACAGATACAATAGTAGTAACGGCATCTTTGCCATAACTAGCACTTTCAATATTATCTAATTTTTTAATATCATTAGTAACACTTTCTAAACTTTTTACATCTTTAACATACACTACAAAGGAATCTAAAAGAGGATTCTCACTATAATTATCAAATAAACTACCATAAGATGAATCATATTCACTCATTTCATTTTTCCATTCTTCTTTACTTTTATATGTAACACTTTCAACATTATTCATTGCCGTAATTGTTGATTTTAAAAACTCCGCATCTTCTTCTGTCGCACTTTTCTCTAAATAAACAACTATCGTTAATTCTTTTTCTAAATTTTTGGTAACGTCTTCAACATTACCCGCAATAACTAAAGATACCGCTACTACTAAAAGAGTTATGGTTGCACATAATATTGATGCCATACTTAAACTAAAATTACGAAAAACACTTTTAAAAGCATCTCTAAAACTACGACCTATTATTCTAAATACTTTCATGTGACTTATAACTTCCTTTCAAGTAATCTCCCGTTAATACACCGTGTTCAATTAAAAGAACTCTTTTCTTCATTCTATTAACGATTTCTTTATCGTGAGTAGCCATTATAACCGTGGTTTTTAAATCTTTATTAATATTATCGATTACTTTCATTATTTCTTTAGAAGTATCAGGATCTAAGTTACCAGTTGGTTCATCACATATAAGTAATTTTGGCTCATTAACTATAGCTCTTGCAATACATACTCTTTGTTGTTCACCACCAGATAATTGATGAGGAAAACTGCGCACCTTTTCTTTTAAACCAACGATTTCAATAGCTTTCATAACTTTAGGTCTTATTTCTTTAGCGGATACTCCTAAACACTCTAAAGCAAAAGCTACATTTTCATAAACAGTTAATTTAGGAAGCAATTTAAAGTCTTGAAAGACAACACCAATTTTTCTTCTTAACTTATAAACTTTACCATTTCTAAGTTTAGCAACATTAACACCCCCAACAATGACACTACCCTTAGTCGGTTTTTCTTCTCTATAAAGCATTTTAATAAACGTTGATTTACCACTTGCAGTATGACCAATGACAAAAACGAATTCGCCCTTTTCAATCTCTACTGATAAATCAGCTAAAGCCGTAACACCCGTTGAATAAGTTTTATTAACATTTTTTAATTCAATAAACTTCATATTTTTACTCCTAATTAATTATATCAAAATATTACTATTATATAAATGGTAAATTTGACCTTTTTATTCCACCCTTAACCTCATAACAGTCACTAACAACAAAGAAGGCTTTGGGGTCCACATCAAGAATGCGATCTTTAAATAAATTAACATCACGATTACTTATAACACACATAATCATAACCCCATTAATGTGAGAATAACCTCCCACTGTAGGGAATATTGTAAAACCAGTATAAAATTCTTTTTCAATTATTTTCTTAATTTTATTTGATTCTCTGGTATATATCATAAATTTCTTACTATCAGAGATACCTAGAAGGATCTTATCAACAAGAATAGATTCAATTACTAAAATAATAACGCCATAAACAACATTATCAATACCAAAAACTAAGCCACCAGCAATTATTATAAAAATGTTAAATATTAAAACTCCTTTTCCTTCACTTAAATGAAGATATTTTCTTCCCATTTTAACAATTACATCACTACCTCCTGTTGAAAAACCGAATTTATATACTAAACCATTACTAAAACCATACATTAATCCTGATAAGATAACCATAACGAGTACTTCTTGAAAACTTAAGTAAGGAATTAAAAATTCCGCTAAAGGAACAGTAAGGGTAATAAACAAAGGATAAAGAAAAGTCCCTATGACTACTCTTTTAGTTTCTTCTTTACCTAAAAATATATAACTAATTATTAATAAACCAATATTCATAATATAAATAAATACTTCGGGATTGATATCTAGTAAATGTTGAAAAATAATGGCAAGACCAGATACGCCCCCAACAACTAAATTATTAGGAATAAAAAACAAATTATAACATAATGCTAATAAAAATGTACCAAAGACAAAAGAAACACCTGTTATTATCGTTTCCTTTAATTCTTTATTTTTATCCTTCTTATTCTTCATTATTATCTATCCTTCATATTAATTATACAAAATTATCATTAACTATGCAATTATTTAATTTATTTTAACTTACTTTCATATATTTAATTAGAGGTGATTTATATAAACGGTAATTATTATCAAAACCCAACATTTCCAACTAATACCACGCCAATTCCACAAGCAACTCCATCTAGTCCCCCTGGCAATATTTCTTCAGTTAGCTTAATGAATACAGAACAAAGCTATATCGAAAATATTTTAAGATTAAATAAGGGCAAAAGAGTAAATGCTTATGTTTCATATCCTGATAGTACTGAATGGCAAAATAAGATTTATTCGGGTATTATAGAAGAAGCAGGAAGAGATCATTTAATTATCAGTGATCCTGTAACTGGCAACTGGTATTTAATTCGAATGATTTATCTTGATTATGTAGAATTTATGGAAAGAATTAATTATTCTCATTCCTATTCAGAAAAAACTTATTAATAAAAATACTATTTTTTAGTATTTTTTTGTTGGCAAGATATGGAAGTATAACATTGCTTAGAAAAATCAAAATATTAGTGGAAAGGATGTTAAAAATGTTTAAGAAAACAATGATGATTTTTCTAATGTTGTTAGCTTTTATACCATTTATGGTAGATGCTAAAACTATCCTAGTAGGTAGTCAAGCAGAATTACTTGAAGCCCTAAAAGATAGTGAAGCAGATACCATTAAATTAAGCAAAGACATTGAGACTACCGAAAAAATTAATATTACAAGACCGGTTACAATTGATGGCGATAATCACACAATCAAATATGTTGGAACATTTGGTAGTGATAACTCTAAATCAAATACTGTCTGGGGCGGAATTTATGTCCTACATTTTTATAAAACTACCGGTACAGTTAAAGATATTAAACTTACTGGTGGAAATGCAGCCCTTTTACTTAATGGTTCAAAAGTAAATCTTGAAGGTACAATCGATGTTTCTGGTAATGGTTTTGGTGGTATCGAACTTGGTAAAGGTTCAGGGGTAACTGAAGCACCTGCCTTAACTTTAGCAAAAGATATCAACATTGTTAATACAACAGAAAAAGGAACTGCTCCAACAATATGGGTAGCTAAAGATGGTGCGGACGGTACAATTACTTTGAATGGTATAACTAAAACATTAGATGAAGGCGAAGAATTTTCAATTACAGAAATTGAAAAAGTTCTCGGATTAGATATTACGGAAAATCCTAACACTGGCGATAATATTATATTATACGTCACATTACTAGTAGTAAGCTTAATCGGTACTACGACAGTATGTCATTTTATTCATAAAAAAGAATTATGTTAAAAAAATTCATCTCTAATATAGAGGTGAATTTTTTTAAGCAAACAAAAAGTAGCTGAGCTACTTTTTGTTAATTATTTAATTATTTCTGATACTACACCAGCACCAACAGTACGTCCACCTTCACGAATTGAGAATTTAGTACCATTTTCAAGTGCTACTGGAGCAATTAGTTCTACTGTCATATCAACATTATCACCAGGCATAACCATTTCAACACCAGCAGGTAACTCGATAACACCAGTTACATCTGTAGTACGGAAATAGAATTGTGGACGATAATTTGAGAAGAATGGAGTATGACGTCCACCTTCTTCTTTAGATAGAACATAAACGCTAGCTTTAAACTTAGTATGTGGAGTAACACTGCCTGGTTTAGCAAGTACTTGTCCACGTTCAACGTCTTCACGAGCAATACCACGTAATAATACACCAGCATTGTCTCCTGCTTCAGCATAATCAAGTGTTTTACGGAACATTTCAATTCCAGTAACAACTGATTTTTGAGTAGGTTTTAAACCAACGATTTCAACTTCGTCATTAAGATTTAATCTACCACGTTCAACACGTCCTGTAACAACAGTACCACGTCCTGAAATAGTAAATACATCTTCGATACTCATTAAGAATGGTTTATCAGTATCTCTTACTGGAGCGTCAATATAACTATCAACAGCAGCCATTAAATCACGAATACTTTGAGCAGCAGCTTCATCACCTTCAAGAGCTTTTAAAGCACTACCACGAATAATTGGACATTCAGTATCAAATCCATATTCACCAAGTAATTCTCTGATATCCATTTCAACTAAGTCTAATAGTTCAGGATCATCTACTTGATCGCATTTATTCATATAAACAACAATCTTAGGCACACCAACTTGACGAGAAAGTAAAATATGTTCTCTAGTTTGTGGCATTGGACCGTCTGCAGCAGATACTACAAGAATAGCACCATCCATTTGAGCAGCACCAGTAATCATGTTTTTAACATAATCGGCATGTCCTGGACAGTCAACGTGAGCATAATGACGTTTTTCAGTTTCATACTCAACGTGAGCAGTATTAATTGTAATACCTCTTTCCCTTTCCTCTGGAGCTTTGTCGATATTTTCATATGCAACAAATTCTTTTCCAAAATATTTTGTGATCGCAGCAGTTAATGTAGTTTTACCGTGGTCAACGTGGCCAATAGTACCTATATTAACGTGTTCTTTAGAACGATCAAATTTTTCTCTTGCCATATAATATTTTCTCCTTTCATATATACTATTATATTTTATCTAATGCTTGAAATTTTTTCAAGTATTATTCTAAATTAATCTGCTAATTTATTATTAGTTAACACTATTTTTCTTAATAATTTCATCAGCAATATTTTTTGGTACTTCTTCATAATGATCAAGTGTCATTGTAAATGTACCACGTCCTTGGGAATTAGAACGAAGTGTTGTGGCATAACCAAACATTTCAGCTAAAGGAACCATTGCATTAATAGATAAAGCATTTCCTCTTGATTCATTACCTAGAGGTTTACCTCTTCTACTAGTTAAGTCTCCCATAACATTACCCATATATTCTTCAGGAACAACTACTTCAACCTTCATAATTGGTTCAAGTAATACTGGTTTACATTTTTTAGCAGCTTCTTTTAAAGCCATAGATGCAGCAATTTTGAAGGCCATTTCTGATGAGTCAACATCGTGATAAGAACCATCAAATAATGTTGCTTTAACATCAACAACTGGATAACCAGCAATCATACCACCAGCCATTGCTTCTTGTAACCCTTTATCAGTTACAGGAATGTATTCACGAGGAACTACACCACCAACAATAGCATCAACGAATTCATAACCTTTATCGTGATTAGGTTCAAATTTAACCCAAACGTGTCCATATTGTCCACGACCACCAGATTGTTTAATATATTTACCTTCACAATCAGCAGCTTGGGTAATTGTTTCACGATAAGCAACTTGTGGACGACCAATATTAGCTTCAACGTTGAATTCATCTTTCATTCTTCTTACTAAAACTTCAAGATGTAATTCACCCATACCACTTATAACTGTTTGACCAGTTTCAACATCAGTTTTATATCTAAATGTTGGATCTTCTTCAGCTAATTTTTGTAAAGCTTGGCCAAGTTTATCTTGATCAGCTTTGCTTTTTGGTTCAATTGCTTCATCAATTACTGGATCAGGGAATTCCATACCATTCATAATTACGGGATTTTTTTCATCACAAAGGGTATCAGCAGTAGTAGTATTCTTAAGTCCTACTAAAGCCGCAATTTCACCTGTATAAACATCAGTAATTTCTTTTCTTTGATTAGCGTGCATTTGTAAAATACGGCCAACTCTTTCTTTAACATTCTTAGTACTATTTAAAATATAAGAACCACTAGTTAAATGTCCAGAATAGACACGGAAGAAAGCTAATCTACCAACATAAGGGTCAGTCATAATTTTAAATGCCATTGCCGTAAACGGTTCTGAATCACTAGGATGTCTTTTTACTATATTACCTTTTTCATCAGTACATTCGATAGCTTCAATATCTGTAGGAGCTGGCATATAATCAATGACTGCATCAAGGGCTAATTTAACACCAGTATTAGATAAGGCACTACCACATAGCACTGGGAAAAATTCAGCTTTTAAAACACCTTTTCTAATTGCTCCTTTAATTTCTTCTACAGTTAATTCTTCACCACTTAAATATTTTTCCATTAAAGCATCGTCAAATTCAACAGCCTTTTCGATTAATTCTAATCTTTTTTCAGCAACTAAATCTAACATATCTTCAGGAATAGGAATTTCTTTATAATTTTCATGTTCATCAGCACGATCAAAAGTATAAGCCTTTTGTTCAATTAAATCGATGATTCCGTGAAAATCATTTTCAGCTCCAATTGGCCATTGAATAGGAGCATAATTAACACCTAATCTTTTACCAATTGTATCAAGTGAAAATTTAAAATCAGCACCAAGTTTATCCATTTTATTAACGAAGATCATTCTTGGAACTTTATATTCCGTAGCTTGACGCCATACTGTTTCTGATTGCGGTTCAACACCTGCATTACCATCAAGTAAACAAATAGAACCATCAAGTACTCTTAAACTTCTTTGAACTTCAATGGTAAAGTCAACGTGTCCTGGGGTATCAATGATATTTAAACGATATCCTTTCCAATGAGCAGTAGTTGCAGCACTAGTAATAGTAATACCACGTTCTTTTTCTTGTTCCATCCAGTCCATTTGTGACTCACCATCATGTGTTTCACCTATTTTATGTGTAATACCGGTATGAAATAAAACTCTTTCTGTAAAAGTAGTTTTACCAGCATCAATATGTGCCATTATACCAATATTACGAACTTTATCAATTGTAACATCTCTTCCCATATCAATTACCATCTATAATGAGCAAATGCTTTATTAGCTTCAGCCATCTTATGTGTATCTTCACGTTTTTTAACCGCACCACCTACACCATTACTAGCATCAATAATTTCATTTGCTAAGTTTATAGCCATACCCTTTCCATTTCTTAATTTTGCATAATTAACTAACCAACGAAGTGCTAAAGTTTGAGCTCTTTCATCACTAACTTCCATTGGCACTTGATAGTTTGATCCACCAACACGGCGAGATTTAACTTCTAATGCTGGGCTAATGTTTTTCAAAGCTTCTTTATAAACTTCCATTGGGTCTTTACCTGTTTGTTTTTTAACTATATCAAAAGCTTCATATAAAATCTTTTGCGCAGTACCTTTTTTACCATCTAACATAATTGCATTAACAAGTTTTGTAACAACTTTAGAATTATATATAGGATCTGGTAAAACGTCTCTTTTTATAGCTCTTCTTTTACGCATAATTTATTCCTCCTTCTTTATATTTTTTTAATATTATTTACCTTTTTTGGTACCATATCTACTTCTTGCTTGTTTACGATTTTCTACACCGTGTGTATCAAGTGTTCCACGTACAATGTGATAACGTACACCGATTAAGTCTTTAACACGACCACCACGAACAAGTACAACGCTGTGTTCTTGTAAGTTATGTCCTTCACCAGGAATGTAAGCATCGATTTCTTTACCATTAGAAAGTCTTACACGCGCATATTTACGTAATGCTGAGTTAGGTTTCTTTGGTGTTTTAGTTCCAACACGCGTACATACTCCTCTTTTTTGTGGACTTTTAACATCAGTTGTTTTTCTTTCTAGAGTATTAAATCCAACATTAAGTACAGGACTTTTACTTTTCTTTGTTTTCTTACTACGATTTTTCTTAACTAATTGATTAATTGTAGGCATCTTTTTTCTCTCCTCTCCATTAACACGAATCCAAGTGTGTCATATTTCCCTTTAAATGAGGTTCTACCTTAGGTAGAACCCAAATAAAATGCGTTATTAATATACCATTTTATTATATGTTTTGTCAACATATTTTATTTATTTTTTATTAATTTATTTTTGTAATATAATTATTGCACGTAATAAATCCATTATAATAATTGATATTATTTATTCTACTTACGAGAACATAACCATTACAATCACTATTATCTTTATCTTTTAAACTATTGATATAACCATTTTCTTTTAATAATTCATAGCTTATTTGATAACTACTTGTAATATTGATATTCTTATCCTCCACATATTTTCTGCCAGCATCTGCTAATTTATTTTCTAAATCATTATATATTCTATTACTATTTGCATTAGCAAATGAACCATATAATTTAGAAATAAAGAATATTGATACAATTAACGCTAATAATAAAATTAAACTAATAAGTATCATTTCTAGGGTTCCCCAACCATTTTTATTTAACTTCATCTTAATCTAAACTTTCCTTTACTTTTATAAATATATGCCCAAATTGCTTACCATATAAGCTCTTTCTTTCATAAGTTATTGATTTATATCCTAAGCCATAATAAATATATACGTGGCCATCATCATAATTTTTAGTTTCTTCTTTTAAGACAATTAACATTGGTTCATCTTTTTGATAACGAAAATATTCCACAAAAATTAAACTAATATAGCCAACCACGATACCAATTATTATTGCTCTAAACATAATACTTAAGGTTTTCTTCATTGTATCACCATTAATAATTATAAAGGAAGACGTGAAAAAAAGCAATAAAAGATAAAAGCCAATGCTTTCACATTGACTTAAATTGTTTTAATTATATTTTTTTATAAGTAGCTTTATAACCAGTTATGGTTAAACCGTGGATAGTTGAAGAGGTTTTTACCCATTCATCAAATACATAACCAGCTTTTGCTTTAGGAGCATACATTGTTATACTAGAAATGCTTCCTCTTCTACCAATATAAACTTCACCAGTTAATTTATTAGATCCAGGAGCAACAAAACCTTCACATTCACTCATATCACAAGTAAAATAAGCAAACCATATATAACCATCATCAGACGAATATTCATTGCTGCGATCTACTGTTATTGGATGATCAGTTCCCGAAGAGTTAGCACTCGCTCCAACATATTTTTTTACCTTTGCTAAAGCTTCTTGTAATTTTTCATATTCTTCTATTCTTTTACGAGTCTCTTCTTCTTCCTTTAATCTTTGTTTTAAACTTTCTGTTGATTCTCTAGCTCTTCTTTCAGCTTCTTCTTTTTCTTCTTGTTCCTTTTTAGCTTGTTCTTCGGCTTCTCTTGCTGCCTTCTTTTTGGCTGCTTCATCTTTTATAGCTTGTTCTTTCTTTGCTTGTTCTTCTTTATCTAATTGTTCACCTTTTGCAGCTTGTTTTAACATATATTCAAGTTGTTCTGGGGTTAGGGAACCATTTGATTTTTCACTAGTGCTCTTTTCTTCTACTTTTTTAGTTTCCGTCTTAGGTGTTTCTTGAGTGGTACTTTTAGTAGTACTGTTTGTCTCTTTCTTTGCCTCTTCTTTTACTGTATTACTTGTAGTACTTTCGCTTTCCTTTGCCGTCTCTACTTTTTTTGCTTCAGTAGTTTTTTCTGAAACTTTCTTAGTTTCCTCTTCTACCTTTTTAACTTCTTCTGCTTTATTAGGAGTCTCTTTTATTTTCTCTTTATTAGCTTCTTCTAAAGCCTTTCTTTCAGCTTCTTTTCTTTCTTCAGCAATTCTTTTCTCTTCTTCTTCGATTCTCTTTGCTTCTTCGATTGCTTTTTTCTCTTCTTCAATTCTTTTGGCTTCTTTTAAAGCAGCTTGTCTAGCTTCTTCAGCTTTTCTTGCTTTTTCCTCAGCTAATCTCTTAGCTTCTTCGGCCTTTTTAGCTTTTTCTTCGGCTTCTAAAGCTTTCTTAGCAGCTTCTTCCCTGTCAGCATTAGCTCTCTTAACTTCTTCATCAACAGCTTTAACTTTTTCTAAAGCCTCTTTTTTCTCCTCTTCTGTTTTAGCATTTTCAACTAAAACTTCGGCTTGAACTTTAGCCTCTTCAGCTTTTTTAACTGTTTCTTCTAAAGCTTTAACCTCTTTATCAGCATTTTCCTTTTCTATAGTAGCTTCTTCTATTTTTTTACTAGCTGTTTCTACTTCAACTTTGGCTTCATTCGCATCATTTTCAGCTTGCGCTAATTTTTTAGCATTTTCCGCTTCAGCTATTTCGTTTTCAGATAATCCTAAATTAATTTCTCCTCTCGTAGCAATGGTGTTATCTAATGCTTTGTTACTATTAGTATGTAACATAAGCCCACATACACCAGCAGTGGCTACACCAGATGCTATAACTATGCCTTTAACAGCTTTCATAGATACTTTTTTCATAATATCTCTCCTTTTTATACGTATAGTATAAATTATTATATGCTTAAAATCAAGATTTGTCTTGCATTTTACCCTTTTTTTGTAAATATTACCAATTAAAAAAGAAATGATCGTAAAAATCACTTCTTTTAGCTAATTTGCACTAAAATTATGCAAGTTCTACTTCAGCACCAGCTTCAGTTAATTGATCAGCAATAGCTTTAGCTTCATCAGCAGGAATATTTTCTTTAATATTTCCACCATTATCAGCGATAGCTTTAGCTTCAACTAAACCTAAACCAGTAATTTCTTTAATGATTTTAATTACAGCAATTTTATTGCCACCAGCAGATTTTAATACTACTGTTTGAGTGCTTGGTCCCTCTTCAACTGCTTGAGCAGCTGGAGCAGCAACAGCAACAGCAGATGGATCAACACCAAATTCTTCTTTCATTGCATCAACTAATTCTTTTACTTCAAGAATAGTCATTTCTTTTAATGCACTTATAAATTCATCTCTAGTTAATTTTGCCATTTTTTATTCCTTCCCTTCTAATTGTTCGGCATAAAGATTTAAACCTATTGATAATTCTTTAACATATTCTATCATACCACCTGCAAGCATAGTAAGTAATCCTTCTCTTGACGGAATACTTGCATAATCTTTTATTGTCTCTAAGCTTGCAACATCACCGCTAATTATTCCAACACGAATGTTTAATTTATTATGATCTTTAGCATAATTTGCAATAATCTTAATTGGTTCAAGTAAACTTTCACCAAATAATATTGCATTAGGACCATCTAAAAAATCATTCATATCAATCTTAAGTTCATCTAATGCTCTTTTTAAAAGCGTATTCTTATAAACTTTAACTTTAGAATTAACTTCATTAAGTTGGTTTCTAAGTTCACTCATTTCTGCAACAGTTAAACCTTGATATTCAAATAAAATAACGGATTCGCTAGATTTGATATTATCAATAATTTCACTTACGATAGCTTTCTTTTCATTAAGAATTTTTTCGCTTGCCATTTTTCCTCCTTATATATTTTTAAGAAAAGCCTCCGTTTAGGGAAGCTTAAAAAGTTAAAGTTCCCCTCGGTAGGATTTTTAAAAGTAAAACTTTCCTACTGTCTTCGGTGTTTCTTTTCTTAAATTGTATTATAAACTACAACGCTTAATTATGCAAGTCCAAATTATAGTTCAAAAGTATTTTTGTCTACTTTTACACCTGGACCCATAGTAGTTGAAAGAGTTATCTTATCAATAAAGATTCCTTTAACTGCTTGTGGTTTAGCTCTATTAATAGTCTTAACTACATAATCAAGATTTTCAAGTAACTTATCTTCTTTAAAAGATACTTTACCAATAATAGTATGAACATTTCCATAAGAATCAGTCTTATATGTTACCATACCACTTTTTAAATCTTTAATAACATCAGCAACTTTAGTTGTAACAGTACCAGTTTTAGGGTTAGGCATTAATCCCTTAGGCCCTAAAATGTTACCAATTTTACCAACTTCTGGCATCATATCTGGAGTAGCAACGATAACATCGAAATCAAACCAATTTTCAGTTTTAATCTTATCAAGCATATCTTTATCGCCAACATAATCAGCGCCAGCTTTTTTCGCTTCAGCAGCATAATCACCTTTAGCAATAACTAAAACTTTTTTACTCTTACCTGTACCATTTGGCATAACAAGTGATCCACGTAATTGTTGATCAGTTTTTTTAGCATCAATATTAAGTTTAATTGCTACTTCAACCGTACTATCAAATTTAGTAGTAGATGTCTTTTTAACTAAACTAACTGCTTCTTCTTTTGTATATAGTTTATCGCTTTCAACAAGTTTTGAAGCTTCCACATATTTTTTACTATGTTTTCTCATAAATTCCCTCCTAACTGTGGTTTATTAGCGGACTTTTTATTTAATAAATTATTTATTATTCTTGTTCTTCAGATTCGTCTTTATCTTTATCTTCATCACCAATTACTGGTACATCAACTGGAGCGTCAGCTTTAGCTTCTTCTTCCATAGCTTCAAGTTCAGCTTCACGTTTTTGCATTTCTTTTTCTTCTGCTTCAGCTTCTTTAGCTTGTTCAGCTAATTCTTTATCGTTACGACCAGCAATAGCAATACCCATATTACGAGCAGTACCCTCAATAATATTCATTGCTTCTTCAACAGTGTAAGCATTTAAATCTGGAAGTTTAGTTTCAGCTATACTTCTTAAATCTGCTTCACTAATTGTAGCAACAATTTGATTTGCTCCTTTAGCACTACCTTTATTAATTTTAGCAATTTTCTTAAGTAAGAAACCTGCTGGTGGAGTTTTTAGAACAAAATCAAATGTTCTATCATCATAGATAGAAATTTCACAAGGAACAACATCTCCCATTTTATCACGAGTTGCATCATTAAATTTAGTACAGAACTCTTGTAAATTAATACCAGCTGGCCCAAGTACAGTTCCGACTGGTGGAGCTGGTGTTGCTTTACCTGCTTCAATTTCAAGTTTAATTTTCTTTACGACTTCTTTCGCCACGAAAACACCTCCTAATAATTTTCTTTGCAATGTGTTAAACGCGTGTGGTATAGGGCAAATCCGCATTCCCTCCCACAAATAACAATTAATACAAATTGCATGTCAAATGATACCATAGATTTCCATAATATGCAAGGTAAATCTACTAAATTTTATCCTAATATTTCAAAAATATTATTTAATTATACTTAATGTCAAATAATTTTTAAATTATAAATAAAATAATAGCATTTTTCAGTATATTATGTTATGATTGAATTATATTAAGGATAGAGGTTTTACTATGGCAAAAAAATTTTTTTATGATAAAGTACATAATACTAAGAAAACAATTATTCATCTAATTATTATTGGTGTTTGTGTAATAGGTATAATTATCTGTTTTGTAATCACATCAAACTTCCAAGGTGAAAATAAAAAAGGTGAAGTAAGTTTAAAAAGTGAAGTCACAATTGAAGTAAATGAAGAATACACTAATGAAATTTTCTTTTCTAAGATTGAAAATGTTGATATTAATACAATTAATGTAAAGTATCCTAATACCTTTGATCCAAGTACACCAGGGGAATATACTGTTACTATTAATATTGATGGTAATGATTATGATACTAAATTAATAGTTGTTGATACAATTAAACCAAATTTACTTTTAAAAGAATTAACTATTAAAGAAAACGAGCCTTATAACGCTCAAGATTTTGTTACAAGTTGTAGCGATAACAGTGGCAAAGATTGTATTATTGAATTTTACAGTGATGGAACTGATGAAGATGGTAATCCGCTTGATTATTCTATTTATAAAGAAGAAGGTATTTACCCAATTAAGATATCTGCAAGTGATTATTCTGATAATCAAAATATTCTAGAGACAATATTAATTGTTGAAAAAGAAAGTGAAGTAATACCACCTGACCCTGGAACCGAACCTGAGATACCAACAGTTTGTAAATATGGTAACAATGATTATGATAAAGAAAACTATTTATTAGCTCTTGATATTACAAGTGGGGGATGTGCTATTAGCTTAGATTTATATAATCAAAATGAAGAAATAAAGAAAATAATGGAAACGGAAACAACGAGAATAGTTAAAGATGTTCAAAAATTAAACATAACTGGTACATTATATTTAGATAGAAGAATTTCTGCTATTACTAACTTAACTGCTACTGGTTTAGTTGGTTATGAACTTAGAATGGTTTATACTTTTGATGATGGTAATGGTGGTGAACAACAAACTATTGCGGACTATAAATTAAATTCTGCAGGTAAAAGAGTATTCATAACTAACAATTATAATTTAGGTGAATAAAAAAATTATAGGTTTCAATAATCTATAATTTTTTATTTACCTTTTTTAATTAACTTAGCATGAATAACAATTCTGTTACCTTTATAATCATAACAAGTTGATAAAGTTAATATTTTATCTTGGATATTAACGGATGCTTTAAAATCAAAAATACTTCTTTTTTGCATATCTTCTAAAAATTCTTTATATAATTTATCAGTTTTAAATTTAGTTGCTAGATAATAACTTTCTTGTTCTATCTTATAAACACTAAATATTTGCCAAATCGTATTTTCTTTTTCATTAGCTAATTTTATAATACGATTATCTTCATTTTTAAACCATTCTTCAGTTAAAACATTTTTTAAAGATGTAAACATTGTACCATCATTTCTTTTATGGCCATAAATAATGGTGTTATTTTGATAATCATATGCATCATTACGATAATCCATAAAGATCCAACCTGCTTTATTATAAGATTTATCAAAAGAATGTCTTAAATAATATTTATTATCGGTTGTTTTGACGACTGGGTATTTAACACTTGTCCCCGGTACTTCTATATATGAAACTACATCGCTATTGATCTTTTTAAGTTCTGTAAAATCTATATTTAAAAAATCACTATTAATATATTTATAATAAGAATCATTTTTATCATCGGGGAGATTTACTAATTCATAAGTAATCTTATTTATATCTTCTTTAACATCTTTAATTTTTACCGCATCATTAACTAAAGTTATTACTTTTTTGGTATTTTTACTATCAATAAACCATATCATTATATTAAATGTACTTATGATAATTCCAATGATAAATATCGAAACTAATATTTTTAATATAAGTTGTTTTTGCATTATACCACCCTTATTATTATGAATTATTTTTGGTATAATATTTATTAGGTGATTGATTTGAAAAAAATTATTTTTGCTGTTTTAATAATATTAATATTTATTAGTATATATTTTTCCCTTAATTTTTTTACTTTAGATAAATTTAAAGATGATTCTAAAAATGAATCTAAAGAACTTTTTAGTGACTATTATACTAAGGCCCAAAAATTATTAGATACTTTAAATATCAATGAAAAAATTGGGCAAATATTACTCGTAAGACATCCTGATACGCTTGATGTAACATTTCAAAAAAATTATCAATTTGGGGGTATCTTATTTTTTGCAAGAGACTTTAAAGATAAAACAAAAGAAGAAGTAATTAAAATGATCCAAGACTTGCAAAAGGTATCAAATATTCCTATACTTACAGCGATTGATGAAGAGGGAGGAATAGTATCAAGACTTAGTAGTAATAAAAACTTAGTAAGTGTTCCTTTTAAATCCCCTCAAGATTTATATAAAGAAAATGGTTATCAAGCAATATATGATGATGTAATAAATAAGAGCAATATTCTAACTAATCTGGGTCTTAATTTAAATCTAGCTCCGGTTGTTGATGTTTCTACTAATAAAGATGATTATATTTATAAAAGAACGTTAGGAATGGATACAGAGCATACTAGTATATATGCTAAAACAGTTATTGAAGCCAGCAAAATGACAAAAGTATCATATACTCTTAAACATTTTCCTGGTTATGGTAGTAACAAAGATACCCACATTACCTCATCTATTGATGATAAAACTTATGAAGATATTTTAAAATATGATTTACCACCTTTTATAGCAGGCATAGCTAGTGGAGCTGAAGCTGTAATGGTTAGCCATAATATTATTAGTTCAATAGATAATATTAATCCCTCTAGTCTATCGCTTCCTGTTCATAATATATTATTACAAGATTTAAATTTTAAAGGTATTATTATAACTGATGATATAAGTATGAATGCTTTAAAAGATATTGACGATATTGAAATAAAAGCTATTAAAGCCGGGAATGATCTTTTAATTACCTCCGATTATGAAAAGAGTTTTAATAATATTAAAAAAGCTTTAGAAAATAATACTATTTCAGAAGAAGAAATTAATAGTAAAGTATTAAAAATATTAGCTTGGAAGTATTATAAAAAATTAATTTAACATATATTTTATTAGGTGATTTTTGTTTGAATAATATTGTTAAGAAATTATTTTATATCTTCTTTCCCTTAATTATGGGCACTTTTGTTGGTTTAATTATTTCTAGTTATCAAGATTATGCTTTTTTAGTTAAACCACTACTATCTCCTCCTAGTTATCTTTTTCCAATTGTCTGGTCAATCTTATATCTTCTTTTAGGAATATCTTTCTTTTTATATCGTAAAAATAATAACAATAGTAAAACCATTAAAATATATTATCTTAGTTTATTTGTTAATCTTTTCTGGAGTATTTTCTTTTTTGTTTTAAAATGGTATCTATTTACTATTTTCTGGACTATTTTATTATTAATACTTGTTATCTATCTATTATATTTATTTTATCAAGAATATAAACCAGCATTATATTTAAATATACCTTATTTAATATGGCTTATCTTTGCTACTTATTTAACTATTAATATTTATATATTAAATTAATTTAAAAAAGATAATTAGATCGATTTTTAATTATCTTTTTTATTATCTATCATCATCTTTATAATAATCATCTTCATCTAGATCTTCATCCACTGAATCTTCAAAATTATAAACATCATAATTCCCATTTCTAACTTCTTCTTTTTCATAATCATCCAGATTATGCCAAGCCATTTCTTGTTCTATTCTTTTTTCTTTTTCTTGCTTTTCATTTTCTCTTCTTTCTTCATCTAATCCTAATAAAAAACTAAATAATCCCATAATATCACCTAAATTTATTAACATTTATAACTTAATTTATTTATCAATAAGACAAAATAATTCATCATTTTCAATAACTTTCTTTACTTCTTTAGCATTCTTTCCTTTTATAATAACATATTCATTATTATCAGCTAAAATAAATTTCTTTAATTTTTGGTTGTTATTTATTTTTGTTTTCAAATCATTACTAAATTCTAAAACAGTTACTTCCTTTATTTTTACTTTATTAAGTATCGTTTCATAATATTTAAATTTATCAATTAACGCATTTGGCATGTCTTCAGCATTATCTTGCAAATAATTTAATATTTCTTCTAAGGTAATACCTAAATCAACTGCTTTAGCAATATTTTTAAATGATAAATCATAAATTATATAATTACTATCTTTTTCTCTAGTTAAGAAACGATCAAAAAATAATTGGTGTTCCAAAGAAATTGAATCATTTGGCACATATATTTTATTATTTTTAATTTCTATAGGAATATTATTTATTATAACAGCTTCTTCAACTTCTGTTAAATTAAGTATTCCCGCCCCAAAAGGGGTAAGTTTAATATAATTTGCACACAAAAATTCTCGATACCCGCGATCATCTTCTGTAACATCAAAACATACATCAATAATTCCTAAAGCACCAAAAAAGTGAATTAAACAAATATCAATAAAAGGATATTCAAATTCATCATAGCTAGCAGGATAAAACCAATTGTCATATTCATCTTTCCTATATACTCTACCTATATCATCACGAATAAAATCACTATTTTTCATTCTTATTTGTTCAATAAAATCTTCAACACTTATCCATTTATCAATTTCTAATTTTTTTATAGCATCTAAAATAAAATCTCGAGCTGAAGAAAAATCATTATCATTATATCTGTATATTCCCGAATTCATTAAATCAATTTCATTTATCAAGTCTGTTTCTAAATAGCAATTTAATAAAAATCTAATTTTTTCATATTTATTTAATTTGATATAATTTTTATAATTTTTACCTAATTCTAAATACTCGTGTGAATTATTAATAACCCCCGCCGCTACAAGCAATTCAAATAAGCCAAGCAAGACCACCGTATCTTCCATATCATTAATTTCAAAAATGCTTTTATTAACATTTCTACTAAAATCCAACAGATTACTTTTAACTAAAAATTCTGAACAATTTTTCTTTGGCAACATTTTTTTCTTATTAGTTAATTTTATTTTTTTATCGTTGACATATTTAATAAATTCATCAACATATAAAACAGTATTATCTTGAAGATCAATAAATCCATAATGATCATTTAAAGACACATTATCAACATAGTTGTGATATTCAATTTCATAAGGTGGTATTAAAGAATCTAATTCTCTTCTTATACTAAATGGTACCTCTTTTTTTATAAAGAAAATGTTTAAAGATTTTAATTTAAAATATGATTTTTGATATTTTTGATCGATTTCTTTTAAACTTTTTTCCATTGGATTATACTTTTGTTTAACAATGACTTCTAAATATTCTTTTTCATAAGGATTCAAATTATCAAAAGTATTTTTTACCAAATCAGGTTCAATATAAAATGCGATTAATCGATTAATTAATTCATTCTTATTACCACTACATTTTACTCCTATTTTTTTAGCGTGCTCACTAAGTTCATAAGTTCGCATACCATCAAAAATCAGTTCTAGTTCTTCTTGCATATATATTCCTTTCTATCATTTATTATAGATGATAATATTTAATAGACTTGTTATATTCTTCATCCACTATTTTTATAAAATTATTTCCCAAATCAATAGCAAAATTTAATATTATTCCATCATAAACCAAATTGTTTTTAAAAGGAATAATTGAGGTTATTGTAGGCACTGGTAAATCTTTATAAGAAATAATATTATCTAAGTTATCATTTATACCTTTAATCATATATACTTTATCAATACATATAACACCAGTATATTCTTTTTCAAATCTAGCAATTATAACTATACTTCTAAAACCTTTTTTAAAATCACTAGCTATATTTAATTCTTCTTTATTAAAATTATAAGGGTTATTTTGACAAAATTCTAAAACAACTTTTTCTTTATTATTCCAAAAGCATTCTATGATATCTTGTAATTCTTGAAGATTAAGATGATTTCTATTATATATTTTTAAACCTTTTTTAATTTTATATTTATTATTAGTAAATTCTAATAAAGCAAAGTATATTTTATAAAAAGTCTTAGCATCTTCCTTTGATAAGCAAGCATTTTCTTGCTTTTCGTATTTTTTAGTTTTTTCATATTTAATTAATTCACTTTCAGCTTTTAATTCTACTGCCTGATTTGGTGTTAAACCATTTAGGGCTCCTGAGGGCATCTCATCCATTGCTTCATCCATTATCTTAAAAAAATTTTTAAGATCATAATTTTTTAAATTAGGGACATTTGAGATACTTTCTTTTAATGGATTACGATCAATATTTAGAGTGGCAAAATATCTAACTTCATTAAGAGCATTATTCCAAAAAAATGGCAACTTCTTAATTTCATTTAAAAATTTTTTAATTTTTTTATTATTTATATCAAAATCATTATAAAAATAAGTTTTAAGTGTATCTATATCGATAGGTAAAGTAGCAGCTAAGCCTTGCTTTTGTCTTTCTTTTTCTAATCTATCTTCAATATGATAATAATCTTGATAAACTGCAATAGGTATATCATTACCAAGGGAATCAAAATCTTTGTCATAAATATAAACATAATAATTAA
This sequence comes from uncultured Bacilli bacterium, assembly GCA_947624505.1. Lineage (GTDB taxonomy): Bacteria > Bacillota_I > Bacilli_A > RF39 > UBA660 > SIG200. The sequence continues at coordinate 54,111 of CANQKO010000001.1, forward strand.
AAACTTTATTATAATACATATGAGTAATGAGATCATCTTCATTTATACCAGTTAGTAAAGAGCCATAACTAGCAACACTAAAAAGAATAGCAGAACCCTGAATTTTACAATAACTAACTAGTATTTCATTCACAGTATCTAATTTTTTAGCTACATCCCATTTAACATTTTTTAGAGCAAGTTTAACATTATCTATTATCTCATCCGGAACAAATACATTATCTATATCATTAGCTATCAAAAATTTATTTGCTAACGCTTTTCTTTCCCATTCATATTTTTCACTTAATAAATCTTCCATTTTGGTTTGTTTATCAAATAACTTTTTTAAATATTTTAATTCTCTTACTGTACAAATATCAATAATATTTTTATAATCACTATAAACTTTATATATTGCCTCCAACATTTTCTTTTTTGAAATATTATCATAATTTTTAAAACTAGGCACTATTCTTGAATAGTGATCGTGAACATAATCTTTTCTAAACCAATTTATTCTTTCATTCATCTTTGTAACCATATTGTATCTCTCCTCATTTTATTTAAAATTATATATTTTTTTTAAATCTTCTAATATATTATAAACTACTGGGCAGATTCTACTATTTTGAACTATAGTTAACAGGCTATATAATCTCTCATCTTTATTTGTATATGGGTAATCTTTACATGTTGCTGGTAAACAATCTTTAATTTGACAACTGTTATCATCATTTAAAAATGGACAAGGTGATGCAACATATTCACCATATTTTTCTTTTAATTGTTTTTTTAATTTAGCCATATCCCAATTATAATATTTACATATTTTATTCAATTCGTTTTCACTAAGAGAAATTCCCAAAGTTTTGCAACAATTTCGGCATTTACTACAATCAATATTTTTAAAATGCTTATTATGTAATTCTTTAAATTGTTTATCTAGAGTTTTTTCATCAGCATTATTTTTTAAATAAACTCTAAATTTATAATTTTCATCTAGCTTTTTTTCACTTATTTCTTTTACTTCAATCATAATTACTCCTTACATAAAAGTTTTTTCCTAAATTTATTATATCTATTTTTACTAAGAATGTAAACTTAATTTTTACATTAAAAAACTGCTCACTTCCATATGAACAGTTCACTAAATTAATTTAAGATTCTTTTTTTAATACAAAATAAACCTATTCCACTAATAATGGCAAGACCAACATAGAGAAAAACATTAATATCTGAGGTATCAGGATTTACTGGTTTTGGGGGAAGTGTTGTATAAATATCAACACCATAAACTGCTTTAATATTACAAGCCCATAGGTATCTTACATCACTTGCGTTAGATGCATCATCAACTTTTAACTCAATAAAATCAGTAGCACCAATTTCTTTACCATAATCTAAAACCGTAAATCTAACTTTAATTTTATTATCATCTTTTTTAAATTCCCATCTATAGGTATATACTCCATCAGTGTCAATGGTGGCAATTGGATTATTTTCTTTATTCCACCCTGCTGTTATCACAAATTTATCCCCACTTTTTTGGGTCATCACAATTGCTTCAGTTAAATATTCAGCATCTTTATTATCTTCTTTTTTATTTATTGCAATAGATAATTCAAATAATTCCCCATTTTCATAGTTATCTTTATTTAATCCTACAAAAACTTCTTCTTTAATTCCATCACTTAGTTTAGCTTTACTAGCTTTATTAAATGGTCCTACTTTCATTCCCTCATCTTCTTCTTTTTCACCCTTAAGATTAGTTATATTAGAAGATACTTTAGTTTTAGATCCATAATTAGTACCAGCTTGCCAATCTTCATACTTCCAAACTGTCATCGCCTTAACATTTAATATAAACAAAAAACAAAAAGAAACAAAAAATAGGCTAAAGCTTAAAATTTTTTTCATAAATTCACTTCTTCATCACCTTTTAAATGATGATACTCCTTTCATTTACTAAACTATATGTTAAATATTTATGTTTATTATTCAATTTTTCGCATTTTTATTAATTTAGCGTGAATAACAATTCTTCCACCCCTAGTATCTAAACAAGTTGATAATGTTAAAAACTTATCATTAATATTAACCTCGGCATTTAAGGAAGCAATATTTCTATTTTGCATTCTTTCAATCCATTTTTGCTTTTCTTCCTTAGTACTAAAACTCGTCTTTAAATAATAAGTTTCTTCTTTAATCGTATATATTGAAAATATTTGAAATAACATATTTTCTTTTAAAGTTTTAAAATATATAACATAATTATCTTTATTTTCTTGCCAAGATGATAATAAAGTATTTCTTAGTGAAGCAAACATTGTTCCATCTTTTCTACTATGTCCATAAATAATTGTATTATCACTTAGTTCATTAATACTATTTCGATAATCCATAAAGATAGACCCAGCACTATTTTTCTTATTATCAAAAGAATGATTAAGATAATAACTATTATCACTACCCTTAACAACTGGATAGTTTATAATCGTATTTTTGATATTAATAAACCCGACAGTATCTTTATTTTGAGAAATTAATTTGGAAAAATCAACATCATATAAAGGAAATGATGCATAGTAGTAATAATTACTATTTTTATCAAGGGGAGGATTTACTAACTCACCATCTAAAGTATCACTACCTATTTCTATATTACTAGCTATTTCCTTATTTAACTTATGAATTTTAAAATTATCAATATTCCACTTAATAATTTTAAGTAAAGAGAAAGTAAATATTAATAAACAACAACCTAAAAGAAAATAACCCCCAATATTATGCTTACGTTTAGGTTTATTTTCTTCTTGTTTTAAATATTTTTCAATCGATATATATTTCTTCATTCATTTAATATTACTATAAAAATTATTAATTTATGAACTTACTTTAATTAAAATGTTATAATATAGATAAGGAGTATATATGGCTAAAATTTTTTATTATAAAACTTTTGAAGATGATTTTATTAATACCTCAAATGAAGAATATAAGTTAAAAGAAAATTATAAATGGATTAATGCTAATATTTTTTATAGAATCTTATCTTTCCTTCTTTATCTTTTAGTTTTAGTATTTTCATTTATATATACTAAGTTATTTTTAAGAGTGACAATTAAGAATAAAAAAATCTTAAAAGGTGAAAAAGGTTATTTTCTATATTGTAATCATACCCAAATGCTTGGTGATGTATTTAATCCTTTTTTAATAAGTTTCCCGCATCATCCTTATATTATTTGTAGCCAAGCAAATTTAGGTATACCTATTCTAGGTAAAATACTCCCTCTAGGTGGTGCATTACCTATTCCAAATAATATTAAAGATCTATTAAAATTTACGGACGCAATTAGTTATTACGGAAAAAAACACCCCATAGTTATTTATCCTGAAGCTCATCTTTGGCCTTATGCAACATTTATTAGAGATTTTAAAACCTCTTCTTTTCACTATCCCATAAATGAAAATAAAAAAGTTTTTACAGCCACGACTACATATACGAAATCAAAGATATTTAAAAAACCTAAAATTACTATTTATATTGATGGCCCTTTTGAAAAAGAGGAAAACTTAACTAAAAAAGAAAATATTAATAAAATTAAAGATGAGGTATATAAAACAATGGTTAAAAGAAGTAAATTAAATAATTACGAATATATCACATACAAAAAGAAAGATTAACTAACTAATCTTCCTTTTTTAAACCAGCAATATCACTAAATTCAAAAGTATAATCAAGTTTTTTATGATAAGCTTTCTCATAAGCTTCTACTTTTTGTTTATAATCAACTTCGGCCATTATCTTACTATTTTCTCTAACTGATTTACTAGGATCTAAGTAAATTGGTTTTAAAACGTGAACAATATATTCAACTTCCTTAAATTCTTCATTATCATCATTTTCTTTATCGATTATTTCAGTAAAGCAGGAAATAACAGGCACATTATTTTCGCAAGCAAATTCATAAGCCCCTCTTTTACAAGGTCTTGGCAAACGATAATTAAACCACATTTCTTCTTCAGGGTAAATTAAAACATAATTATTTTTTTCTAATACTTTTTTAAGTTCCGGTTTAAAGGTTTTAATAATATAATTAGGACTTTTACATAAAGGAATCGTATGTAAACTATTCATTAAGTAACCTAAAAAACCAGGCATTGCTAAATTAGTATCTTGAATAACAATAAATGGATTCTTTTTATAGCGTTTCTTTACTAATTTTCTAATTAATAAATTATCTAGTGGATTAAAATGATTACTGGTTACAATTGCCCCCTTATTAATATCTTTGATATTTTCTAAACCATCTATTTTAATATTTTTATCTAATTTTCTTGCTACCATACTAACATATAAAAAAGCTAAACGACTTTCTAAAAAATAAAATATTTTATTTTTTCTAAGACTATAAAACTTATTTAAAACCCTATTAAGTTCTTCTTCACTTAATTTTGGATCATTTACTTCGACTTTTTTATTTAATTCATTATCTAAAATATTTTGTTTAATATTTTTAATAACTTCTTTTTTACTCCCACCAATAATCATCTTTATTTAAAACCTTTTTTCTAAATTACTTTCAAAAACTTTTTTAAAAGTTACCTCACTATGCATAATTTCTTCTGCTCTTTTTACTAATACTTCCAAGGCTTTAGTTGCTTCTTCCTCATCTTCTTTAGTAAAGCTCTCTTTTTCTTTTAAAATGTCTTCTTTAAATAGACTATTCTTAGCATATTCCCAAAAATATTCTTCGTAATCCACCCCATCATAATGCCAAGGTTTTAAAAATAAATTATAATGGACTATTTTAGGATGATCAAAAACTTTCTTACCACCGGTTGGCATTGCATCCCATTCATTAGGTAAATGCAATATTTTGCCATAAGCCATTGCATTAATATAATCTTGATCAGGACAAACAGTATCAAAATGATATTTATTAAGTAAATATAAGAAATGTTTTTCAAATCCTACTTCTCTTAACTTTTTCATATTCATTAAAAGAACTCCAGAATTAATATATTCATTAATACTAACTCCCGCATTAAGGCGAAAATACTCACATAATATAGGGTTGTCAGCACAAGAAATATCTGTACAACCACCAAATAAATTATCTTTTAAATCATAATTATATAACTCTGATATATCACCAGGAATACAAGTATCACTATCAATATAAATGGCTTTATCATATTCAGGAAACATTGTAGGAATAAATATTCTAAAGTATATTGTTAAGGTAAAAAAATCAGCTTTAAGTAAATTTTCTTTACGATTAGTTATACTTTCTAATCCATCTTTCATTTTGGTAAATATTATTTTAGCATTATCGGTTTCTAATGTTTTTAATTTATTTATAGCATCCTCAGTTATTGATTCATAAACAATGTGTATATGATAATCATAATCTTTAGAGGCATTACGAATCAAAGAAGCAAGTGCTACAGACAAATAAGGAGCATACCCCGCATCTATTGTAAAAAATATTGGTATTATTTCTTTCATTTACTTCATCCTTCCCATAACCAATTTATATTCATCTAATATATCGTCAAAAGAGTGAACTTTTAAGACTTTATGTAACTTATCTATTTGCCAAGGTTTAATTGTTTGCTTTTGAATCTTTGGCCAAAACTTAAATGTGGTCGTAAAATGTCTAAAAACAGTATCATCACTTTCACTTTTTTGTTCATTGTAGATACGATCAACAATTAATTTCTTTTTAACATACCAATTAATCGCGGATTGATCTGGTAAAAGCATTTTATTTTTTTGACATAAATGCCGACACTTTTCAAAAAGTTTGGTTTTTCTTATTAAATCTAAATTTAAAAGTAAAACTCCCGAATTAAGATAATCTTTTATTACAACTTTCTTTTTATAAAAATGACTACCATAATAATCTAAGACCCCTGCTACTTCATATGAAGTATTATCAATATTATAAAAATCACTTGGATTTTTTAAACAAACAACATCATTATCTAAATAAAGAATTTTACTAGGTAAATCACTTACTAGATCAGCATATAATCTAAGCATACAATAAGGAGTAAAAAAAGTATCAATATTGGCAAGAGGTAAACATTCATTAACAATATCTGTAACATCAAATAACTTAACAAAACTATCTTTATTTTTTTCTTTAACTATTTCATCAAGAATACTTATTTCTTTATTTGTTAAGGGTTTATAAGTTTTATTTTCATTTTGATACTTCATTGTCAAAACATAAATACATAATTTATCTTGTCCATTTTTTAATAATGACAAAATTGATATTACTAAACCATCAATGATGTTAGCATCTCCACAATAAAGCACATTCATTTTTTACCTCCTTAATTATTTAAATCATCACCATATATTGCTATATAATAATCATCTATTTTTTTAACTATAAAATTATTTAAACTTAAAGTATGCACATTTTCTAATCCGTAAGCTAAACCCATCCCTAAATATTTGACATAGCTTTCTTTTTTAACCCATATTTTAGTAAAGTCTTCATCACTTTTAATTAACTTCTTTTCATCTTCATCAAATACTTTTTCCATAACTTTGGAACGCATCGTTATTTTTTCAATATCTACTCCTACTTCTTTATTTGAAATAACTAATACAGTATATTCGTAAGAATGACTAATATTAAAATATAATTCATTATTTTTTAAATATGGTTTACCATAAGAATTATAAATTATTTCTTTTTTAATTTTATATTCATCTAATACTTTTTTTAATAATTCTTTTGATGATGTATTTTTTTCAATATATAATTTATACATGCTTACTTTCTATGTATTTAACAATATCATCAACGGTTTGTAAATTTTTAATATCTTTATCTAATATTTCAATATTATATTTTTTTTCAAATGCTGCGATTAAATCAACTAAATCTAGTGATTCTAATTCTAAATCTCTAATTAAGTTAGCATTCTCCTTTATATTTTCTTTAGGTATTTCTAATACCTCACTTATTATATTAATTATCTCTTCTTTCATTATTCTTCTCCTATTCTATTTCTTAATATTTTACCATTATGATTTTTAATAAATTCTTTACTTCTTAATTTAAACATAGCAATTTGATGATTTTTAGGTCGATTCTTATTATAATTATAAATAAGATTTTCAAAATATTCTTCATTTCCTAAATATTCTTCATTAGGATAAATACTCGCTACTAATTTATTACCATCTTCATAAACAATGACTTCACAAATTGCTTTATCTTTCATTAATTCACTTTCAATTTGCTCAGGGCTAATATTTTCTCCATTACTTAAAATAATAATATTCTTTTTTCTTCCGGTAATAAATAAGAACCCATCATTATCTAGATATCCTAAATCGCCGGTATAAAAGTAACCATCTTTTACTACGGCATTCGTTGATCCTTTATCTTTATAATAACCTTTCATTACTATATCGCCACCAACACATATCTCACCATCAATAATTTTTACAGTTACATCCCGACAAACTTGACCAATACTGCCATCTTTATAATAATGATTACGATTTACTGAAACCACTGGTGAGCACTCGGTAATCCCATATCCATTTAAGATATTGATTCCTAAATCTCTAAACCATTCAACATATTTTTGATCTAAGTAAGCTCCCCCACAAATAATATGATGAAGATTACCCCCAAATTCATTTAAGATATCTTTAAATAATTTATTTCTAATATCGATATTTATTTTTAATAAATAATGACTTAACTTTAAAGAATTTTTTAATAATTTTTCTTTATGCGCTAGCCTCGCATTCTTCCATATTTGCTTATAAAATGTTTCAATAAAAGCGGGAACTACAAAAATGGTATCCGGTTTATTTTCTTTTAAATCTGAAACAGCATATTTTAAACTTTTATTTAAGAATATTTCTTTACCATAATATAAGGGTTTTAAAATGCCAGTGATTATTCCAAAAGCGTGATGAAATGGTAAAAGGCTTACAACTGAACCATCGGGTTTAAATAATGATGATGCCCCGTATATATCACTTGCAATATTTTTTTGGGTTAAAACAACGGGCTTACTGGCCCCGGTTGTTCCTGATGTAAAGAAGATAGCGGCATCTTTATCATTATCAATAGCTATTTTTTTATCTTTAATTTTATTTACTTCGTAATTTACAACTTCATCTATGGCCATTACTTTATAAGGCATATCTTTGACAAATAAATTATAAGAAGCTGAATAACAAATAATTTTTGTATCACTTTTTTTAAGGAGACTTGTTAAATCAGTTTCATTTATATCTTTATCCATTACAACACAGACATTATCACTTAATATAATTGCTAAAAAGATAACTACCCAGTTATAACTATTTTCACCAATTAAAGCAATATGTTTATTATGAAAATTATTTCTAAAATACTTGCTTACAGAGTAAACATCATTATAAACATCTTTAAATGTTTTTTTAACTTTTTCATTATCAATTTTATAACTAAATGCTATATCATTAGCATAACTTTTAAGCATTAATTCTAATAATTCACTAATATTATTGATTTTAGTGTGGGGATAATAATCATAATCTTTATTCTGCACTTTCATTTTCTAATCTCCTCATCCTTAACTACTATTATACCATATATTAATATATTTGAAAAAGAATACTAATTAAAATAATTATGACTATAAAAAGATAATTCTTTAATTGTAAAATTATTAAAAATTGTAAATTGCATTAAACTGTTAACTGTTCTTTAGACAAATTTTTTATATATTCTAATACACAAGTTATTGCATCACTAATTGGTATATCAAGCCAATTGTTTTTAGGGTTTTTTAAATTACTTTTATAAATATCTGAATTAAATATTTTTTTTAGCCTTGAATAAATACCATCTATTGTTTTTTCTCGCATGTTATTATCATTAAATATTATTATTTGAAATGCTTTTAATAATTTTATAGCATCTATTTCTTTAGAAGTTATTAAGTAATAAAAATCAAATAAATCCTTATATCTGGTTGATCTAATTCCTAATTTAAGTAATGATTTTAATTTTTCTGTAAAAATTTGTTCTGGAGAATTAATAAGTAAACTAACGCCATCATTTAAGGCATCTAAATTAAAGTAATAATTATCTTGTTCTAATTCAAATAATTTATGAACGCCTATATCCAATTTAGTATCAATTACATAATTATAATTATCCACCAATTCTATATAAACTCTTTTTCCATTATAATCTTGGTGATGTAATTCTTCTATAGGAGATTTTATTTTAATATTAATATTATCACTCGTTGAATTAAGTTTATTTATAAATTCTTTTATAGAGTTATCTTCTAAAGAATATTTGATAAAGTCTAAATCTAAATCGCGAGTTGCTCTTCTAGTCGAATGAGATATACTATGCATTACTACTCCACCTTTAATAGTAATATTATCTTTAAATTTACTTTTAGCAATTTTATTTAAAATAACATCTTGACTAGCTTTAGATCTTGCGTCGATCAATTCATAGCCCAAAGCAACATTATTTCTCACTATTTCCTCTAAATTCATTAGAAAACCTCTCGCATTAAAGCATTAGCTAAATTTGTACCGTTTTTATATAATGATAGATATTCTTCTATTTTATACATATCTAAATCATCAACAATTTTTCGATAATTTAAAATTATTTCTTTATAATAATCAAAAGGAATTTGATTTCTTTTTCTGATTAATTCAACTAATAATCTTTCTTTATTATATATTTTTACTTTTTCTCCATCAATTATAATCTCTTCTTTACCTGCATTTAACTTTTCCTTAGGAACCCACGTTTGATCAACCTTATTATCTTTTATAATATTGGAATTTCTGCTAGTAGCAATATAAGTTTTGTTTGGAATAACATCAGTTAAATCATAATAATAAAATGCTGAGTCCATTGTTATAATTGAACTAGGATACTTTTTGGCTACTGCAACTACTGGATTTACTAAATCTTTATCAGAATAAATTCCACGTTTAATTTTAAATACCTCTTTTTTGACTAAGGCTTTTGCTAAATTATATCTAGTCCCATATTTTTTTAAAATTTCTTTTCCTGTATAAAGCATAATATCACTCCTTTTCAAAATACCGTACATTTTTTTAATTCTTGTATGGCGTTTTGCAAATCAATATTAGTATAACATTACATTGAAAAAAAGTAAATATTTTTTTACAAAACACCATACAACTTTTGCGTTTCTGTATGGTGTTTTAAAAAAGTTATTTATTTAACCAAAAGATTATTATTATCAAAATCAATTAAATTTTTAATATCTTCTTCTGTTAAAGAAGATAAAGAAACATTACCATCAGTACCTTTTTCAATTAATTTATCAGCCAATATTTGTTTTTTCTTTTGCAATTCCAATATTTTTTCTTCAATTGTTCCATTCGCAATTAATTTTATAACTTCTACTTTTTTCGTTTGACCTATGCGGTGAGCTCTATCCGTTGCTTGATTTTCAACTTGCGGATTCCACCATAAATCTAAGTGGATTACTACATCAGCACTAGTTAAGTTAAGACCCGTGCCTCCACTTTTAAGGGTTATTAAAAACACATTAGTTTTATCCGTATTAAATTTATCAACTAAATCTTGTCTTACTTTGCCTTTAACACTACCATCAATTTGATAAAAAGTTACATTATTTTCCTTAAATTTATCTCTAACTATATCTAAAGCTTTTTTAAAACTAGTAAAGATTAATATTTTATGACCATTAGCAATACTTTCTAAAACTGTTTTTGTTAATTCATCAATTTTGGAACTAGCACCATCATAGTTTTCGTAAACTAATTTTGGATCAATACATATTTGTCTTAAACGCATCAAAAGGGTAATTATCTCAACTCTTTTGCTACTAAAACTTCCCTCTTTTAAAAGCTCATTAATCTTTTCTTTAACATTTTTAACTTCCATTGCATAAACTTTCTTTTGTTTTTCATCTAAATCTATAAAAATATTATTTTCTATTTTATCGGGTAATTCCTTTACTACATCACTCTTTTTTCTTCTTAAAATAAAAGGTGATGTTAAAGCTTTTAAGTTAGCAATTTTTTGGCTTGCTAACTCATCTAAATCTTTAAAATGATATTTTTCATTAAAACGACTAGTACTGCTTAAATATCCTGGCATTATAAAATCAAAAATACTCCATAACTCTAAAATGGAATTTTCAAGAGGAGTCCCCGTTAGAGCAATTTTAGTTTTTGCCATTATACTTTTAACAGATTTAGTTATTAAAGCATTAGGGTTTTTAATATTTTGAGCTTCATCAATAACACATACCTCAAAATTAAAATCTTGATATAGGGATATGTCCTCTCTTAAAGTACCATAAGAAGTAATAAATACTTCTCCATCTTGAGCATTTATCATTTTAATTCGACTATCTTTATTACCAGTTAAAACTTTAACATTAAACATTTTATCAAAAAGAGTAAATTCTTTTAACCAATTATAAACAAGAGAAGTAGGACAAACAACTAAAAATTTACTATCTTTCTTTTGTTCATAAATTTTTCTAAAAAAGTAAATAGTTTGAATTGTTTTACCAAGGCCCATTTCATCAGCCAAAATTCCTCCTAAATCACACATATAGATGTTATATAACCACTCAACTCCGGTTATTTGATAAGGTCTTAACAATTCTTTTTCTTCTTTTTTAAAAGTTAATTTACTATCTTTATATTCATTAAAATTATTAATAAAATTATCAAATAAATTATTAGTTTTTATATTGGGATATTTCTTTCTTTTTAAATAATCCAAATAAATGGCTTGATACTTTGGTATTACGCCTTCATTATCTTTTAAAGGAATATCCAAATCATCTAATAAATTACTTAAATCATTAATGGCTTCATCTTCTAAAGAGACAATATCCCCATTTTTTAAACGGTAATATTTTTGTTTATTTCTTAAAGATTTAACTAAATTAGATATTTCTTCATCATTTATATTATCAATACTAAACGAATAATGCATTATATTATCTTCCCCAATAGAGAAATTACTATTAACATTGACTTTCTTTTTAATATTAGTATTTTTAATTTTTTCTGATGTATATACTTCATATTTTTCCGCTAATTCAGGTAACCCGTTTTCTAAAAAATTAACAATTAATTCTAAATCATCTAAATAAATTTTATTATTTTCAACTTTAAAATAATAGCTTTCAATATTATTTAATACCTCGTATTCATATTCTATATCACGAAGCAAATCTTTTGTATCAGCAAAATAATCTATTTCCGTATTATTATAGATAAACTTAATTTGACACATTATTTCATTGGCAAGCATATCAAAATACAATTTGGCATTTGGTTTCATAAAAGACATTACTTCTTTTAAATCATCATCTACTTTTAGATCATTTTTAATAATTGGTAATATTCCTTTATTAAAATTATCTAAATCATCTTTAGAAAATTCTAAGTTACTAATGTTATTTTCATCAAGTAATTTTAATAATTTTTGATAATCCTTATTATTATAATATATTTCATTTTTATATAATACATATTCATAATTATTAGTAAGAGGTAAAATATTTTCATTATTAAAACTTAAATTATATAGATCATCTTTTTTACTTAAATTTATATCAATGGGTAAATTATCTTTAATACCATTAACAAGGCCAATATCTTCAACATAAAAACTTCTATTTTTTAAAAGCTTTAAAAGTTTTAAAGCATTAGCGTTTTCAAAAGTTAATTGACCATAGTTATAATTACCATTATCGATAATAAAATTTAATAATTCTTCATCTTCTTTAGTAAAATAATATTCGTCTTTATTATATTTAAAAGATTTACCAAATAATACTTCGCCTTCCCCATCTTCATATACTCTAATAAATTGATTATACTTGGAATTAACAGCATATAAACGATCATAACCAATTTTTAATTTTAAATATATATATGTCCGATAATAATTATTAATATCCAAAGAATATTCTACTTTCAACTCTTTTTTCACTAATTTCTTAGCACTAGAAAAACTATTCAAAATCATTTTGGAAATACTTTTATTATCTGTTTTAACACTTTCAAATACTTCTGAATTCATTATAACGGCCGGAATATGAGCACAAGAATGAAATCGACCAAAATCATAACAATTGCAATAAAAAGTTCTTATTTGGTCATTATACATTGTTATTTTGACAGTTGATAAAGAAGAATAATAATTAGCTTCAGATACTTTAAATGTATAGCCTTTAATAAAGCCTGTATCACTTTTGGTTACTAATTCAATATCTTCATAATCATAATATTTAGCTTCTTTAATATGCCTATCTAAAATATACCCATCTATTTGATCTAATAATTTTTCTCTCATATTTAACCTCAATTTCCATTACTATAACAAATGTTTGTAGAAATGTAAATGCTTTTAATTATTATTTTTAAAATTATTGTACCAATCACTTAATTTGTCTTTAATACTTTCAAAAAGTGAACTACCAACATCTTTAAGAAGTGATAAAGCATCTTTAGTATATTTAACAAATTCATCTTTAGCATTAATGATATCTTGATAATATTCTTCCCCAAGCATTTCTTTACTAAAGTTTTTAATATTTTCACTACCTTTTTTTATTAATTCACTTGCCTTATTAAAAGCATTTTTTGTTTTATCAGTAATATTTTCTTTATAATTAGGAAAATGTTTTTCAATTTTTTCATCTATTTTGTTAATTAAACTTAAAACCTTTTCTTGGCCTTTTTCCGTTAATTCATCAAATGTAATTCCTTTTATTTTTCCATCATAAAAAACAAAGTCAACTAAAGTAATAAATATTCCCTTAACTTTACTTTTACTATCTTCACTTTTATCTTTAAGTAATAAGTTATCTACTTCAGTATCAATTTCCTCAATTTTATTAATTACAGTAATATCTTTAGTTGAATAAATTACTTCTTCATTTGGTTTATTATCATCTTTAGAAGTATTATTTACATCATTATTGCTAGAAGTATTTTCTTTTTGATCTGAATCATTATTATTGATATCATTATTATTAATATCATTTTCTTGTATACTTTCATCAACATATTTATCTTCATTCATATCTTGAATAACACTAGCACTATTATTTATATTATCTTGCTTTACGCTCGTATAATTTTCTTTTGCACCAGAACAGCCAGTTAAAAAAATAGTTAAAATTAAAATTAAAATAAAATTTTTCATAAACATCGACCATATTGTACCATAATTTTATAAAAAACAAAATATTTAGTTTGACAATAACGTGCCGCACGTGTTACAATTATATTAAGAAAGGAGATGAAAAAAAATGAACAATAAAATAATTGCGGAAATCAGAAAGAAACAAGATGAATTAATAGTGATGATTAATACTACTTTTGATCAAATTGTTAATGATGTTAGCAAATTAAAAAACATTAATAATGCTAATAACCAATATGAACTTATTTATCCTTTAACAAACGCTGGTGGTTTTAAAGGTAAAAAAGTTATTGCTGTTATCATCAATAACAAAAGATATATCGCTGCCACTTGGAAAAACGCAGTTAAAATAATTCTCGAAGATGCTCTTTCCGACAAACAAACAAAGAAAAAAATAATGGATTTACGAGATATTATTTTAGGGCGAACAAGAAACAGACTATCAAAAAGTTCTACAGGAATGCGCAGTCCTATAGAACTTGATAAAAATCTATATATCGAAACTCATTATGATACTGAATCGTTAATTAAACTACTATTAGAAATATTAAATGATGTTTCTTATGATTACAGTAACATTAGAATTGTTATTAAAAATTAGTATATGTGAATAACCTATTGGTTATTCATTTTTATTTTCGTTAATATTTTGATATTTTTGATTAAAGTTTCTAATTAAAACAATAAAGGCACAAATAAATGTAATGGTATACATTAGTAAAAAAACAAACTCCCAAATATTTTCTAACAAATGATTTGTAGTTAAAATCTCTATATAATTGTAACCAATATCTCTGATTAAATCAAACGGTAACTTTAACAAAATCAAAATCAAAACAGTATAAATAATTTCCCAAATCATTTTCTTTCTAATCTTAGCATCTTTATTGGCAAAGACCCCTCTTAAATCATTAATTGTATTCATTATATTATTAAATAAACCTTTATCTAACTTTTGATAATCAATACCCCTACTTTGGTATACATCTTTGGCAATCTTTTTAATTTCAACTTTTTCATCATTCAATGCTAAATCATATTTAGTTATTTCTTTTTTTCTTTCCTCTTCTAATAAAAATCTTAATTCCTTATTTAATTTTTTTATATTTTCTTCTTTCATTATCATCAACCCAATCATATTATATCAAATATATTTCCTTAAAAAAAGTAGATTTCTCTACTTTAATTTTTCTTACTAATAAGAATTAAACCAACAAAGCCACCGATTAAAACAACACAGACACTAACAATGATGATTATATCACTTGTTTCTAATTTATTAGTTTCAGTAGTAGGCATAATATCACAACTAGCAGCACCATGTTCTTTAACCATTGCTGATAAGTCATAGTTTTTTTCTGTAGCTTTAGCACTAACTTCATCTTTATATTTTTTATTGCTTTGTTCTTTAATTATTCTATCATATAAATCGTCTAAGTTATCAGCTCCAACTTGTAAGTAATCACCAACAACAATTGTAGGGGTTGCAAGTCTTTCTGTATCTTCATCGTGCAACTCTAACATATCTTGCATTAATGATAAAGCATCTTCATTTCCTAATATCCAAGTAGCATTATTTGGATTAGTATAATCAGTTCCACACCATACTTCAACATTGACAAGTTCAAAAGCATCGGGATTTTCTTCTAATTTACCTTCAAAATATTTGAAAGCTTCTTCACAAGCTGTACAACCATTTTTAGTAAACATATATACTTTAACATCGTTTTTAGCATAACTATATGGTATAAAAATAATTAATGAGAGCAACGCTACTAAACTAAAATATATTTTTTTCATTTTTTACCTCCATACCCAAATTATAACAAATATACTTTTAGTTTTAAAGTTTTTTCTCTAATGTTTTATATATTTTCACAATTCTTACGATAATTTCTTTATCATCTATATCAATTTTATTAGTACTAATTAATGTTGCTAGACCATTTGCATATAACCATATGTGCATAAATAAATCTTTAGCTTCAACAAAAGTGTAACCCTGTTTATTAACTAAATTAATAATAGCCCCTTGATTCCATTTTTCATTTAAAACATCATCAATACTTTCCCATTTTAAATTATTAGCTAAAAATAAGCTATTAAATAAATTTTTATAATATTTAGCAAATTCAACATAAGCAACACATAAAGTAACTAAAGCTTTTTTATTATCAACTCGACTAGTTATAAATTCATCATATTGTTTATATATTTCTTTGTAAATATCTTCTTTTATTTCATCCATATTTTGATAGATACGATATAATGGTTTAGTCGATATCTTTAATTCTTTGGCTAAATCTCTAGCATTAAGTGAATCCCAACCTTTTTTATTGATCATAACAACAGCTTTTTTAATTATAGTCTCTTTTTCTAACTTGCAACTTGCTGGCATATTATCACCCCTCTAGTAACTATTGTTACCATAATTATAATATCTTTATTTCTACTTGTCAAACTTTTACTTTTGAAATTTGGAACATATAAAATTAATTGACATTAAGGCCATCTTATGGTAAAGTAGCAAACGTTTATAAAAAAGGGGGAAATTATATGAATTTTTATGAAACCTTAAATATATTTGGATTAAATAGTAATTATACAGAAGAAGAATTAAATAAAAAATATTACGCTCTAGCTAAAAAATATCACCCAGATGCTTTAGCTAAAAAATCAGTAGAAGAACAAGCATCATCGACTGAGAAATTTAAAAAAATAAATGAAGCTAAAGATATTTTAAGTAAAGCTTTAAAAGGCGAAAAGAACCGAACTGAAAGAAAAAAAGATAATTATAATTACACCAGTTATAATTATGATCCGAAAAAGAATTATGAAGATTTAAAAAAATATAAAGGTGAAATTCTAGATTTTATTGGGAAAAATTCCTTTGTAAGTAGGGAAGTTAAAGATGAATATAGTAAAATTATATATGATTTTATAACCTTTGTTTCGGAATATAAAATGTTTATCACAAAAGAATATGATAAAGATTTAATAGATGATTTACATAAGAGATATAAAACAAAGCTTAGAGAATGGTATCAAAGATTTAAAGAAGATTTTTTTACTAAGCATAATATTCTTTTAGAGGTACCTTTTGATATTAATATTAATTTGTCTATTAATGCATTTTATGAAAATTTAATAAAGTTTGAACATAATTATAATAATGTTATAAAAGAAATTGATGATATAATATATCCTTTTAAACATTATGCTTATTATGATGAGATTAAAGACGAAATTGAAAAATTAAGAAAAAAAACAATTATTGACATTTGTGATAACTATAATAAAAAACATTATTGCTATCAAAATTTACAAGATGATATTAAAAATTTATTTGAATTTTATTCTAGTAATAAACCCCTATATTTAGAATTAGAAGAAATAATAAATAAAGATAATTTACCTTTTTATGCCCAACTTGAAGAACTTAAAGGAAACATTTATAAGCCAATATTTCAACTTTATTATATGAAGTTAAAGTTGGAAGTTAATCGTTTAGGGGGTATACTTAATCATTACGGTGAAATAAGGGAAATTGAAAATAATCTAACTATTAAATATAATGACGCCATAAAAAATACAAAAGATAAAATGGCTAGAGATATGATAGGTTACTTATACAATAAGATAATTAATTTTTTAGGAAGAAAAATTGAGACAAGTTTTGAAAGTCTTCAACTACTTAATAAAATTAATTTTGTTAATTATGAAGAAACTTTAAATATTTATGAAAGTGTTGATAAATTTTTAATTACTGATAAAAAAGTTGAAATTTATTTAAGAACAAATAGCACCGATACGGTAGCGGACAAACACATTAAAATTGACAGTGAAGAATATGATATAGCATTTATTAACAATGAAAAAGTAATAAATGAAATTTATAATAATGTAGAAACTAGCATTATATCTTTAGATGAATTTATGAATCTTGCCAGTGAATTTTTTGTAACATTTGATTGGAATGGTGAACACTGTGTGGGACTTTACCGTGTTAGTGGTTTAGTTTTATGTATCTATAGAGGTCATTTAGAATTTTTAAATGGTGTTATGATTTCAAATATCGAATTTCCTGAAGAAAAAGACTTTGGTAAACTACGATGGAAAAAATTTATTAAAAGTTTAATTATTAATGAATCTTACCAAGATATTGAAAAATTTAAAAATAATAATAAAATGAAAATTGTAAGATAAAAAAGCTGATTATTTTGGTATAATCAGTCTTTTTTATTATTTTTTGTTAACGTTCTACTCATAGGTTTTTCTTGCTCTACTTCTTCACTAGCCCCCACAATGGAAATTGGAGATCCAAAAGTATCATACTCATAGTATGCTCGGTACATTCCCGGGGTATATTTAGACTTTTGCAAATAAAAACTATTTTTTTCACTTGTACCGATGGTTAAATGCTGAGGCCTATATGTGAGTTTACTATAATCAATATTTGGATGTTTAATTTTTTTATCTTCCATAAACCCTCCTTACTTATCTCTAATCGTGGCGTTATATTTATGACAAATATTATCAATTATTTTATTAAATATAGTCATTACTTCTTCTTCGGTTAAAGTTCTTGTTTTATCTTCAAATGTTAAATTATACGCAATGGATTTTTTATTTTCTTCTATTTTATCACCAGTATAAACATCAAAGATTTTAATATTAGTAAGAAGTTTGCCACCACAAGCTTTAATATCTTTAACTAAATCTTCAGCTAATACAGATTTATCTACTACAAAAGCTACATCTTTTTCAATAGTTGGATATTTATTAAGTTCACTATATTTAATATCGCTTGTTTTATGAGTAAATAAACTTGTTAAAGATAATTCACAAACATAAATATCTTCTTTAGTAACATTTGGATGTAATTTACCAAAATAACCAACAGAGGCACCATCAACAATAATTTCACTATTAATTTTAGGATGAATTTCTTTTGGTAAATTTTCACTAAGTTTTAAAGAATAGCGATTAGTTAAACCTAAATATTCAAGTAAATTTTCTAATACTCCCTTAATTAAATAGAAATCCGTATTATAATTTAAACTATTCCAAGTATTAGATAAATATTTACCAGTCATTACAAATGCTAGTTTTGTATCTTCTACATATTCATTATTTACTTCACTATAAACATTAGCTATTTCATATAAATAAATATCTTTATTCTTTTTGTTTAAATTATAATTTACTACTTCCATTATAGAATTAAGTAAACTTTGTCTTATAATACTTCTTTCTTTTAACATTGGTTTTAATAATTTAATTGGAGTATTAAATTTATAACTATATCTACTTGCGTCTTCTTCACTAATTAAAGTATAGGTTCTTATTTCATTAAAGCCTAAAGTACGCATTCTTTTAGAAACAATTTTTCTAAATTTAATATTATCCCGATAAACACCTTTTTTAGTTCTAATAAGAGGTAGTGTTGGTTTAATATTATCATAACCCATTAATCTTCCTACTTCTTCAATGATATCTTCTTTTTGAGGGTATATATCTTGTCTTCTATTAGGTACTTCTACTTCATATTCACCATTTTCCTCGTGATATGTAAAGCCTAAATTAGTAAGAGTAACTTTCACATCATTATCTTCTACTTTCATACCTAAAATAGAGTTAAAGTCTTTTAAAGTTACTTTAATAACTTTTGGTGTTTTATCTACTTTATCATAAGAAACACTACCTTTAACTATTTTAGCATCAGCATATTTTTCTAAAAGGTGACAAGCTCTTTTTAAAGCAAGAAGACAGTATTCATAGTTAAGTGGTTTTTCAAAACGAAGGCTTGCTTCACTACGTAACCCTAATCTTATTGAAGTATATCTTATATTATAGGGATTAAACATTGCTGATTCAATTAAAATATTTTTAGTACTCTCTGTAATACCTGAGTTAAGACCACCCATAACACCAGCCACACATAAAGGTGTATTACCATCAGTAATTAAAATATCATCTTTTATTAAATCTCTTTCTTCTTTATCTAAAGTAATTATTTTTTCCCCGTCTTTAGCCATTCTAACAACTATTTTATCACCAACAACATCTTTATCAAAGAAGTGAAGAGGTTGACCGTATTCAAGCATAACATAGTTAGAAATATCAACAACATTATTAATACTTCTTACTCCTGCCACTTCAAGCCGATGTTTAATAAATTTAGGAGATTCTTTTATTTTAACATCTTTAGCTATCATTAAATTATACATATAAACATTTGGAGTTGTTACATCTAAAGTAACTTGATTATCAATGGTCTCATCTAATTCTTTAAAACTTACATCTGGAAGAGTAACTTGTTTTTTAAGAACTGCTGCAACTTCATAGGCAAAAGGAATATGATTATTGCAATCAGTACGATTAGGATTTAAGTCAAGTTCATAAGTGGTATCAGCAATACCTAAATACTCTAGGGCATTTTCGCCAACTGGAGCATCACTAGGAAGTTCACAAATACCTTTACTATAAGTTTCTTCCGTTTTTTCTTCTAAGCCAAGTTCAAATAAAGCACAAAGCATTCCATTTGATTCAACACCCCGAATATTACTTTTTTTAATTTCAAATTTTTTATCACCATCAGGAAGAAGGCAACCAGGAAGAGCTACAATTACTTTTAACTGAGCCCGTACATTGGAAGCTCCACAAACAATTTGTAAAACATCCTTACCAACATTTACCTTACATACTTTTAAGTGATCACTATCAGGATGATTAGTACATTCTAAAACTTCACCAACAACTAAGTTATCAATCGCTGTATCTTTAACCATTTCAATATTAATTCCTGCCTTAGTTATTTTATTTGCTAAAGCTACTTTATCTTCATCTTTAACTGATACATAATCATTTATCCAATTTAAACTAATTGCCATTTTAATACTCCCTTCTATCAAAATCTTTTAAAGTTCTTATATCGTGATTAACATAGAATGTTCTTATATCACTAATACCATATTTAAGCATAGCTAGTCTTTCAAGGCCAAATCCAAAGGCAAAACCATTCCAAATATTAGGATCATAACCACAATTTTTAAGAACTATTGGATTCACCATTCCAGCTCCTCCAACAGTAATCCATCCAGTACCTTTACAAAGACTACATCCCTTACCATTACAATTAAAACAACTAATATCCATTTCGACACTTGGTTCAGTAAAAGGATAAAATGATGGTCTAAATCTAGTTTCTCTAGCTTCGCCAAATAACATTTTAGCGACCTCTTCAAAAGTTCCTTTTAAATCCCCCAAAGTAATATCTTTATCAACAAGTAACCCTTCCATTTGCGTAAACTCGTGGGAATGGGTGGCGTCATCTTCATCTCTTCTGTAAGTTTTACCAGGGCAAATAATTCTTATTGGTTCACTTCCTCCACATCTTAGCATTTCTCTTACTTGTACGGGACTAGTTTGACTTCTAAGTAAATACTCATCACCCTTGATATAAAACGTATCTTGAGCATCTCTAGCTGGATGACCCTTTGGTAAATTTAAAAGCTCAAAATTATATAAGTCTTTTTCCACTTCTGGACCTTCAACAACATCATAACCCATACTCATTAAAAGATTTTCTAAACTTTCAATAATTCTTTCTAAAGGATGAGCACTCCCAACTTCAATATGCGTACCAGGAAGACTAACATCAATTGCTTCTTTATTTAGTTTTTCATTAACTATTTTTTCTTCTAAATCTTTACTTATCTTTTCATAGTTTTCATTAAAGATATTCTTAAGTTCATTAACACCAATTCCAAATTCTTTTTTAGCTTCATTAGGGACATCTTTAATCTTACTACCAAGTTCCGTAACTTTACCATTTTTACCTATGTAAACTTGTTTAACTGCATCTAACGCTTCTTTTGTTGTAATATCATTAAATGCTGTTTCTAATTCTTTTTTAATTTTATTTATTTCATCATTATACATAAATATCCTCCTTTATTTTTAAAAAAAATCATAAACAAATTTGGTAAAGGACGAGATTTCCCGCGGTACCACCTTTATTTATGATTATTCATACACTTTAAATTCGTAATGTGAATTACCCAAAAATATTCATTAATTGAAATTCAATTTATTATTTATCTATAAATATTTTCACCAATTATATTTATTCTCTAAAATAGAAATAATAAATTTACTTATATTAAATCACTATATTTTTATTTATTAATAATTTTCAGCTTTTCTTTCAAAGAAACTTTGAGCATGTTTACATACTGGACATACCTCTGGAGCTTTTTTACCAATAACTACATGTCCACAGTTACGACAAATCCAAATACGATCATCTTCACTTGAGAATACTAAACCTTCATCAATATTAGAAATTAATTTTCTATATCTTTCTTCATGTTCTTTTTCGATCTTACCAACTTCTTCAAAAAGATAAGCTATCCGATCAAAACCTTCTTCTTTAGCAACTTTTGCAAATTCTTGGTACATATCAGTCCATTCATAATTTTCTCCAGCTGCAGCATCCTCTAAGTTAGTATGCGTATCAGGTATTTCACCACCATGTAATTCTTTAAACCATAATTTAGCATGTTCTTTTTCATTATTTGCTGTTTCTTCAAAAATGGCTGCAATTTGTTCATAACCATCTTTTCTAGCTTTACTAGCATAATAAGTATATTTATTTCTTGCTTGGCTTTCCCCAGCAAAGGCTGCCATTAAATTAGCCTCAGTTTTTGAACCCTTAAGTTCCATTAATAACACTTCCTTTTTCTATCAAAAATTATAAGACATAACTTAAAAAAAGTAAAGAATTATTCTTTTTTATTCTTTACTTTTTTTAAATCTTGATAAGCTTTCTCTAATCTATTTTTATCTTCATTCTTACTCTTATTTTTATTTTCTATTTCTTTTGTTTTACTATTTTCCTTTTTATCGCTTTTACCTTCATTCATCATTTTTACTATTTTAATAATATCTTTAGCTAAAATATAAAGTGCCGGTAAAACAACAATCAAAATCCAACCAAAACCGCTAGCTAAGAAATTTTGTAATTTACCAAGTCCTGGTATAACGGCTTTAACAACCCCAATTATATTTGCTTCTTTAACACATCCTTCATCGTTTTGAGCATTATTATCTCCCCTTGTAATATAACAAAGCGATCCATCATCTAATATTTGAGTACCTACAACACGATGAGTAACAGTCATACCATATTTAACTTTCCAAGTAGAAATAAAAGTAATAACATCATTAACTTTAACATCTTCCATTTTATTAATTTTAACATTAACAATAGCATCTAAAGTATTAATGTTAGGTTCCATACTAGGGCTTACAATAGTATAAATTGAAAAGAATGGTTCAAATTTTTCACCTTTAGTTCGATATAATTGTAAAGAAATATAATAATAAATAAGTAAAACCCCAATTATCATTAACAATACAAAAATAGTCCAACTAATAACAGAGGATATATAACTAAAAAAACCCTTAAAATTTAAATGTGTTTCATCTATCTCTTTATTCATAATTACCTTACAAACTTTCTTTATATTCAATCTTAAAATTAGCTTTTATACCTTTATTTAAATTACTTTCTTTATTTTTTATTGTCGTTTCACTTTTCCAATATATTTTACTCTTTTCCCCAGGTGCACTAGTTAATTCAAAATTAGTAGCTATTTTTAAAGTCGAAACTATCCCTGAAATATCATAATAGTTTTGTAATAAAGGGTTAATAGTACTTTCATAAGTTGAAATAGTATTACTAATATAAGTCCAATTTTCATTATCATAAGAATAAGCAAATCTAACTCTTACATCACTGTCTTCTTTAGAGTAAAGATTAACCGGAAAATCATTTTCGCTAATATTATATTTAACATCAAAAGTTATCTTTCCATCTTTCGCCTCATCTTTATTAGTGGTAAGTTCAATTGATGATTCATTGACAAGTACAATTTCTTCTTTATCATTTTCACTTACTTTTTTATCAATATCCCCTTGATTTAAAATAAATACCGTATTTTTTTTATTATTTATTTCAATGGTTTCAATTCCCTTTTCATAATCTTTTTCATTCCAATAATATTTACCTATATAATATAAAGAATTAAATAAAGTAAAACCAAAAAGAACTATTAATACAAATAATAGTAATATTTGAGAAGCAGAACTAGAATAAGCCGCTTTTCTTATTCTTTTATCTTCTTTATCATCATATTGTTTTTCTTTTTTAACAACCTTTTTATTCATATTTACACTCTTATTCTACTAAAAAGTATAGCATAAGATTTTTTTTAATTCAATAAAATGTTATAATGTTTTTAAGAAAGTAGGTATTTAATGAAATTAGAAGGAAAAGTGGCAATTGTTACTGGTTCAACTTCGGGAATTGGTTTAGATATTGCTAAATGTTATTTAAAAAACGGAGCTAAAGTTGTTTTATGTGGAACTAATCCCCAAAAGTTAGAAAATGTTAAAGATGATTTAAAAATTGAATATTCAAGTGATAATTATTTAGTAATTAAAGCTGATATTACTAATACTTTAGATGTTACTAATTTATTTAATGAAACTATAGCTAAATTTAAACACTTAGATATTTTAGTTAACAATGCTGGTGTTGCCCCAAGATGTAGTATAGAAGAAACTTCTGATGAAGAATTCTTAAAAGTTTTAAATATTAATTTAGTGGGGGCATTTAAATGCACAAGAGAAGCTTTAAAATATATGCAAGATAAAGGTGGCGCCATAATTAACACTAGTTCTTTTGTTTCCCTTTATGGTTCACCTTATCAAGCAGCATATTCCGCTAGTAAAGCCGCAATAAACGGTCTAACTAAATCTAATGCTAAAGAACTTGGTAAATACAATATCAGAGTTAATGCCGTTGCACCAGGAGTAGTAATGACTGATATGGTAAAAAATGATTGTGATGAAGAAACAATTAAAAGACTTAATTCTCTTACTCCCCTTGGAAGAGGAGCTACTCCAGATGATTTAGTAGGTATTTATTTATACTTAGCAAGTGATGAGGCCAAATTTACAACGGGAACAATCATTAATGTTGACGGAGGTCTTGTAATGTAAAAAAGAGCTGTTACTTACGCTTAACTCTAGCAACAACTCTTTTTAAATTTTTATAATCTTGAAATGCTGGCAAACTTAAAATTAATTCACCATTTTCACAAGTTATAAAATTCTTGATCAAATTCACATTCAACTTTAGCAAAAGCGATGCCTTTATAAATAGCTTGATCACGTTCATCTTGATAATTATCTCTACTAATATGTTCTCCACAACAACTTTTCAAACTCATCACCAAATAAATTAATACCTTTTTTCATTAATCTTCCTTAGTTTTATATTATATCACATCCCAAGAAAAAAGATATAAAAATTATATCTTATTCCGTTCTTAAAGCCACAACTGGATCTTTTTTACTAGCAATCTTGGCTGGTATT
The DNA here is from genome assembly GCA_947624505.1 of uncultured Bacilli bacterium. Classification (GTDB taxonomy): domain Bacteria; phylum Bacillota_I; class Bacilli_A; order RF39; family UBA660; genus SIG200. The sequence continues at coordinate 79,773 of CANQKO010000001.1, forward strand.
AATCCACCAATTACTGTAAGTAAGACACTTATGATAACTAATATAATACTTCCTCCAATAGGTAATTTAGATAAATTACTAATATCTACTAAACTCTTTAAAACTATATTAATTGGAATTGTTAATAAGAATGTTATTAAAATTCCTAATAAACCAGCACATAACCCAATTATAAATGTTTCAGCATTGAATACTCTAGCAATATCTTTTTTACTTGCCCCAATACTTCTTAAAATACCAATTTCTTTTGTTCTTTCTAGAACACTAATATAAGTAATTATACCTATCATTATTGATGATACTACTAAAGAAATAGATACAAAAGCAATTAAAACATAACTAATAATATCAACAATCGTCGTAACACTATTCATAAGTAGGCCAACATAATCAGTATATTGAATTTTATTTTCATCTGTTTGCTTTTCATTATATTCTTTAATGATATTTTCAACTTTTTCTTTAGCATCAAAACTTTTTGGATAAATATTAATTGCGAATGGTTCTTCTTCATTAACCACCCCTAAAAGGGTTAAATTATTTTCATAAGTTTCAATACCAGTAAATTTTCCACCCGTAAATATATTTAAATCTTTATTATTAAGTTGTTCTTTAGCTACTTTAGAATTATTATTTTTATCTATAATATAACTTGTAAGTTCACTTAAATAACCAATACCACCAGTTGTTGAATTTATCGCTGCTTCTTCATTTGGTTTAATAATACCTACAACTTTAATTGTTTCGCTCTTATCAATTAATTCTTGCATATATTTTTTATCATTTTCTTTGTTTACCCATAAACCATTTTCTTTATGATAAAGATCAGTATTAAGAACTAATTTATATTCTAAATTAAGTATTTCATCATAAGTATATTCTTTATCAGTGGTTTCATATTTTTCACCACGCATTGTACTTTGAAATAACTCATATAATTCTTTTTTATCTTTTAATCCTAAACTATATAAAGCATAATCATTAACAGCATTATTTTCATCAACAATTAAAACTATTTCATTATAATTTTCAGGGAGTTTACCCGCTACTACATCATATTGACTTTCTAATAATTTTTTATTATTAGTAAGTTCTGACCAAATATTATAATTCATCATCATATTACCCATACCAAGTTCATTCATAATGTCAGATGGATTAACTTTATTAATTTCTTTTGTATCTTTACTATAAATATTTAAGTCAAAATTATATACATATTTTATATCATTAACTAAATCTTTTAACTCATCATTATTTTCAATATATTTTTTAAAATCTTTTAAATTATTAGTAGTTACTTCATTAGTAACCATTTTCATCATATCTGTCATAATGTTATTAGCATATATTTTTTCTTCATTATGTTCTTTACTATTAGAAGTAGCTATACTATTCATAAATGAAGCCATATCAACAGTTTGTTTTTCAATAGTTAATGGATAACTAGTCATTGTATCTTCTTGAACTTTACTAATATATAACTCTATACCATTTGATAAAGCTAATATCAAAGATATACCGATAATACCGATACTACCAGCAAAAGCTGTTAAAAAAGTTCTACCTTTTTTAGTCATTAAATTATTTAAACTTAATGAAACAGCTGTTTTAAATGACATACTATTTTTCTTACTTTTTTTCTTTTTTTCTTTTTCTTTTCTAACTACCTCTTTATATGGATCACTATCACTTTGAATAACCCCATCTCTTAGTTCAATAATTCTTGTTGAATATTTATGAGCTAATTCAGGATTATGAGTAACCATAATAACTAATCTATCTTTAGCTATTTCTTTAAGTAAATCCATAATTTGAATACTTGTCTTAGTATCTAGGGCTCCACTTGGTTCATCAGCAAGAACAATATCTGGATTATTTACAAGAGCTCTAGCTATTGCTACCCTTTGCATTTGACCACCAGATAGTTGGTTAGGCTTCTTATTAATATGATCTTCTAAGCCTACAATAATTAGGGCTTGTTTAGCTCTTTCTCTTCTTTCTTTTTTAGATACTCCACTCAAAGTTAGGGCAAGTTCAACATTACTTAAAACACTTTGATGGGGAATTAAATTATAACTTTGAAAAACAAAACCAATTTTATGATTACGGTATGTATCCCAATCATAATCTGTATAATCTTTAGTAGATATACCATTAATAATTAAATCACCAGATGTGTATTTATCAAGCCCACCAATAATATTTAAAAGAGTAGTTTTACCACTTCCAGATGGCCCTAAAATAGATACAAATTCATTTTCACGAAAATTAATACTAACATTATCTAATGCTTTTTGTTCAAAGTTATCTAACTTATAGACTTTAGTAATATTTTTAATTTCTAACATATTATCCTCCCATAAACTATATTTATTATATAATAAATAAGACCATTTTCTATTATATTGAACATTTTAAAACATTTCAATCAAATTTATAAATCTTCACAATATTTTCATAATTCATCATAATTATTTTCCACTAATTAATAAAAATTAGCTTGCATATATTTTATACATTATGATAAAATATTTATAGGAAAACGTATTATACGTTACCTGTGGACTTGCTAGCCTATGCTAGCTGTTTTTATTTCTACAAGTAGGATCACTATTGTTAAAATAAACCTACGATCAATAAAAGATCGACCCGACTTTTATCTCTCATAAGCACCACCTCCTTAACTTCACCAAAACCCACTATACAAAAGTATAAAAGTGTTTTTTTAAAAATTAAGCAGGCAACGCAAAATTCGATCTCCATAAACATATATAACATAGTTTCGTTTGCCTTGTAAATACCCAAAATGCTTATAAATAGCAAATTTTTTGCCAAATCATAGAGATTTGGCTTCTTTTTCATATAAAAATTGAGAGGAATTATATTCCTCTCTTAAGAGTTAAGTCTATGAGGTTTTTACGAGTTTTCCTTCTCGATATCTTATTTCGCTATTATGAATGGATCTGTTGAAGTTCCATTTCCAGAAGAAATTAAAGCATCAGAAGAAAGATAGAAGACAGGGCGGACTGACCCATTATGATCCATATCAAAATACCAGACCCCTCCGTCACTCGGCCTAAAGCCAAGCGCCATACCATCATACAGAGAACTCCGTCCCATCAACCACTCTAAATCCCCTTGATTTGGCGATAAACCGCTTCTCCTCAAAGATAGCCATCCCGCTCTACAGAACCAACCGTTGTCGGAAGCACAATTACAACCATTCGAGTAGTAATAATCACTTAAGGTCGCCAACCCTATTTTTCCACCAATCTTCGCAGAACTACTTTCCGTCGCGCAATTATGGTCGGCATCACCGGAAAAGTCTTTACTTCCTACATCCTCATTAGGCCAGTTATACGTTTCTATTTTTCCCTGCCAAGTAGACAATAAATTTGAAAAATAAGCTGTTCCATTCAAATCACTAAATAAATCAGACTTATTCCATAATATATCTAATTTACTGTTATGCCATTTATATGTTTGTGCCAATGCTTTATTTTTAATTAATTTCATTTCTCCTTTTGATGTTATCCCTATAATACGATATATATATTCATTATTCGCTAATGCAACTTTGCAATCGGATTCATTTGCATAGCCGAAACATACAAAATTATCTACTATTTCTTTGCATCCATTATCCGCCGCATCACATTGCCCTACAAATCGTTTTGTTCCTTCACAGTCTGTTACTGTTAATCCTTTTGGGGGATTTTTTAATAAATCACTTGCTGGTGTCCCTTTTTTATCTGTCGTTACACTAACACTTGGATAGTCTGTATTCCACCTTCCTGATGCATCTCTTACTCTTCCTTCTATTTTATATGTTTGTCCATCACTTAAATTACTTATTGTACAACTTCCACTTGAACTAGCATTTACCCAACTTCCTCCACTTTCTCTACATTGTCTTGCTATTATTGAATCTTGTCCTTCATATCCTACAATTACTGTTATACTACTTGTATCTTGGGTATTTTTACTTATTGTTGCTGTTGGATTTGTTTTATCTAACGTTATACTTTGAGTTGATACATCTGATTCATTCCCTGCTTTATCTTTTACTTTTATTTTTACACTATGACTTCCTTCTGTATCTTTTAATGTATAACTTGTATTTAATGTTGTACTAGTTGTTGTTTTATAATCACAATTATCTTCATATACACAATAACTCTCTATATTACTCTCCTCTATTGTTGCATTATATGTTATTCCTACCTTATGGGTGTAATCTGTACTACTACTTAATGTTTGATTTGTATCTGCTTTTCCTGTTAATTTAAAAGTATTTACTACTGGTGCTGTTCTATCTACTGTTATACTTTTATTTGATGGTGTTGATACATTATTTGCTTTATCTTTTAAATATATATACATTGTTTTTTCGCCATCACCACTTGTTAAACTTGGTGATGTTACTGTTACATCTTTATTACTTATTTCTGTCCAATTATCACAAGTTATATTATTACTACTTATACAATATTGGACTACATCATCATCTAGCCAATTTCCTTTATATGTTACATCTAAACCATAAGTATAACCATTATTTAATGTATCACCACTACTTGTCTTTCCGGTTATACTAAATGTATTTACTTCTGGTACTTTATTATCTATATCAAAATATAATTCACAATATACTGTTTTATTACTTTCTATTGTTACTCTTCCATCTATACTTCCTTTTGTTAATTCTTGGGTTGGTTTATATTCTATTTCTTTACCATTATAATCATAACACATAGTTTTAGTTGTATTTAGTAAATAACCACTTGTAGGAAATGCTGTATCATTAGATTCTTTCCAATCTTCTCCATTATAAGTTTGCTCTTTAAGTATACTAAATTCTTTTCTTTCTATTTTATTTATTTTATTCTTTTCTACTATGTTAGTATCTTTTTTAAATACTGTTATTATACTTATTATTGTTAGTAACACTATTGCTATCACAATTGTTTTTTGATTTTTATTCATATTCTTATCTCCCTTTATATCGTTATTTACGATATTATTAAATAAATTATATCGTTAATAAAGATATTAGTCAATATCTTTAATTACGATACGATAAATTTTTATTGTGATATTATGAATAGGTTAAAAGAATTAAGAAAAGAAAATAATTTAAAACAAATAGATGTAGCTAAATACTTAGAAATGAGTCAAAATGGGTACTCACAATATGAAACTAATATATCTAATATACCAACAATTAAATTAAGAAAATTAGCTTTATTTTTTAATGTAAGTATTGATTATATTCTTTATCTAACCAATATAAAAACACCTTATAATCCATCCAATATTATTAAAATAGCTAATAATATGAATAGATTAAAAGATGTTAGAGAAGATAAAGATTTATTACAAATAGAAATAGCTAAAATACTTAATATGAGTCAAAATGGATATTCCCAATACGAAACAAGTTATTGTGATATACCTATTAAAAATCTTATAATTTTAGCTAAATATTATAATATACCCATAGATTATTTATTATATCTTACTGATGATAGAAAACCCCATAAAAGAGATAATTAATTTACTTCTTTTAAACTTAAAGATACTTTTTGTTTTTCTAAATTAATATCATCAACATATACATCAATAATATCACCAACTTGTAAAACTTCACTTGGATGTTTAATAAATTTATTACTCATTTTTGATATATGAATTAAACCATCATTTTTAATACCTATATCAACAAATGCCCCAAAGTCAACAACATTTCTAACTGTTCCTTGTAATTTCATTCCAACTTTTAAATCTTCTAAATGCAAAATATCTTTTTTTAATACGGGCTTTGGTAACATATCTCTTGGATCTCTTAAAGGTTTTTCCAAAGCATCAATAATATCATCTAAAGTATATTTATCAATACCTATATTTTTGATTATATCTTCTTTATTAACTTTATCTAATTTTTCTTGTATTTCATTTGTGCCAATTAAATTTATTGGTATATTTAAATAAGCTAATAATTTTAAAGTATGATCATAACTTTCGGGGTGAATACTTGTTATATCTAATATATTATCACCATTAGTTATTCTTAAGAAACCAATTGCTTGTTCATAAGTTTTTTCATTTAATATTTTTTTCTTAAGTAATTCATTTCTATTTTTAAATAAACCATAAGTATCACGATAATTAATTATTTTATCTATAGTACTTTTAGTTAAACCAGATATATATTTTAAAATAGAAGAAGATGCTGTATTTAAATTAACCCCAATTTGATTAACAATTTTCTCTACGGTAAAGTTTAAAGTATTTTTAAGTTTTTTATCATTAACATCGTGTTGATATAAACCAACGCCAATACTTTCAGGATCAATTTTAACAAGTTCTGACAAGGGATCTGATAATCTTCTTCCTATAGAAATAGCACTTCTTTCTTCAACATGTAAATTAGGAAATTCTTTTATAGCTAAATCACTAGCGGAATATACCGATGCTCCTGCTTCATTAACAATTATATATTCTACATTTCTATCACTTGATTTAATAACATCAGCGATAAAACTTTCTGATTCTCTTGATGCTGTTCCATTACCAATGGCAATAACATCTATTTTATATTCATCAATTAATTTTAAAACCATTTCTTTACTTTTTTCATATTCACATTTTGGTTCGTGAGGATAGATAACGCTTATTTTTAATGGCTTACCTGTTTTATCTAAAACAGCTAATTTACAACCAGTTCTATAAGCTGGATCAAAACCTAGAATTACTTTTTCTTTAATTGGTGGTTGCATTAATAATTTTTCTAAATTATCACTAAAGTTATTAATAGCAACATCTTCGGCTTTTTCTTGTAATTCACTTCTTATTTCTCTTTCAATTGATGGAGCAATTAATCTTTTATAACTATCTTTAATAGCTATTTTAACAATATTTACTAATTCTTCATTATTCTTATTTTTAATAACTTTACTTTCTAAATAATCTAAAATAATATTTTCATCTAGTGAAATACCTACTTTTAATACGCCTTCATTTTCTCCTCGATTAATAGCAAGAACTCGATACATTTTAATATATTTAACTTCTTCTTTAAAATCATAATACATCTCATATGTTTTAAGTTCATCAATACTTGTTTTTTTCTTTTGACTTACTAATAGGCCATTATGATATGTTAAATATCTTATTTTACTTCGAAATGAAGCATTATCACTAATCCACTCAGCAATAATATACTCGGCACCTGTTATGGCATCATCAATTGTTTTTACTTCATTATTTAAATATTTTTTAGCAATATCTTCTATACTACCTTTAATATTAAAACTCATTATTATTTTAGCAAGTGGCTCTAGCCCATTTTTAATTGCTTCCGTTGCTTTTGTCTTTTTCTTTTCTTTAAAAGGACGATAAATATCTTCAATTTCCACCAGTTTAGTCGCTTTATCAATTAAGCTTGTTAATTCATCTGTTAATAAACATTTTTCATCAATTAATCTTTTAACTTCATCTTTTCTTTTTTGTAAATTAATTTCATAATTATATTTTTCTTCAATTTCTCTTATTTGTACTTCATCTAAATTACCGGTAACTTCTTTTCGATATCTTGCAATAAAAGGAATAGTATTACCTTCACTTAATAATTTTAAAGTATTATTAATACTTTTTATACTTATATTTAAATTACTTGCTAATTCATTAATTATTTTATCATTCATCTTTATTTACTCTTTCTATTAATTTAATTGTTTCATTATAATCTTCATCTAATAATTCTATTCGAAAATTTTTAATACCCATTTCTTTTAAAATAGCTAATTTATCTAAATAATTAGTTTTATTAGTATTTAAGATAGTATTACTATGATTTATAATATTAGTCTCTATTTTATATAAAGCATTATTACGATCTTTTAAATAATAATTATTATTTTTAGTACATAAACTACATAATTTATCTTTATTAACTAACTCATTAACTAAACAATATTTCATTATCATTAATTCAATATTACCATATAAATAAACTTCAATTGCTTCTTTATTAGAAGTATTATTAACAATATCTTTAATATTATCTATAGTGCATTCGGGTGATAAACAAAAAATATTACCATAATTTGTTAAATAATCTAAAGTATAATGATTAGTTATATTTAAAAAATAATCACCTCTTGTGCGGTATTTATCTAAACTTGCTAAATCAGTAGCTAAAATATTTGGGTAATTATCTTGATATTTTAAATTATCTCTTGGAATACGATAAATTAAATTATCATTCATTAAATTTTTGTTGAAAACTATAATGTTTTCAACATTTTTTTTAAAACATGCTTGTAATTGTTCTTTTGTTCTTACAAGCACACTTAAACCCACTGATTTAGTTTCTTTTTTATTTGGGATTTGATAATGATGCTTTTCATAAACAACCTTACTATTCATTCTTGCATCTTGTAACTTACCTAAGATATTTCTTCTAAATTCATTTAATCTACCAACGGGAATAAATATATTATCATCAATATTTAAATCCACTTTTTGAACAGTAAAAGGAGTATTACCAACTTTATTTAAAATAGTTATTATTCTTTCTTTAGTAGTAGGACTATTTATTGATTCTTGCACAAGATAATCGGTGGTTAAATCTAAAGTATGAATATTGTCACTAACCTTTAGTTTTAAATAAGCATTTATTTTAGCTTCAATAAATATCCTAATAGGTATTTTTTTAGTAACTTCTTCATCTATTTTAACCAAAGGTAAAGTAAGCATTACTTCATCTTTTTCTAATAAATTAATCGTATTATCTAAATATATATACTTATCTTTTTCAACCCCTTTAATAAGATTATTATTTTCATCATAAATAAAATTTAATATTAATCCTTTATTACTATTTTTAAAACGAATACCTTCAAATTGTTTTAAAGAATGCGTTAATTTAATTTTAATTTTCTTTTTGGTAACCTCTGTTACCATACCTACCGATATTCCTAAATTATTGGGAGCTTTAATATTCATTAAATTATTATCATTAAATAAATGACCAGAAGTATATTCTCTATTAAAAATAGCATTAAGTAAAAATAAATCTTCGGGATTTACTTTTAACTCTTCTCCATTTTCATATTGGTTCATTAAGGTTTTATATATTTTGGTTACTATTCCTACATAAGCAGGACTTTTCATTCTTCCTTCAATTTTAAAACTAACAACATTACTTTCCATTAATTTTTTAAAATTTGAAATGGAACATAGATCTTTTGGACTTAATAAATAATCACCTTCGGTTTTTATTAACTTATCATTTTCATATAGCTTATAAGGAAGGCGACACATTCCGGCACATTCCCCACGGTTACCGCTTCTTCCTAAAATGGCAGATGAAAAAAGACATTGCCCACTATAAGAGATACAAAGTGATCCGTGAATAAACACTTCTTTTTCTAAATTAGTTTTAATATTATTAATATAATCAAGGGGTAATTCCCGAGCAAAAACAACTCTTTTTACTCCCAATTTTTCTAAAAATGCTAAACTATCTTCATTATGATTATGCATTTGGGTTGAAGCGTGGATTTCTAAATTAGGAAACATTTGGTGTGTTAAATTAATAAGGCCTACATCTTGCATAATTAAAGCATCGACCCCAATTTGATGGAGTTTATCTATATAAGCTACCACCACATCTATTTCTTTATCATAAACTAAAGTATTAACCGTTATATATATCTTAACTCCATATAAATGACATAGTTTAGTAGCGTTTTCGATTTCTTCAATAGTAAAGTTACTAGCATAAGCTCTTGCCCCAAACTTTTTACCACCTAAATAAACTTCATCTGCCCCATTATTTATGGCCATAATTAAAGAAGGAAAATCACCAACCGGAACTAATAATTTATGTTTCATCGATAAACTCCTTCCAAATACCATCTTTGGGCATCAATTTAAAATCCATTATTTCATCTTTAACTGGATGTTTAAAAGCTATGTGAAAACAAAAAAGAGCAATTTGTTTTTTATCTTGTTTTCCATATAATTGATCCCCATAAAGAGGATAACCCCGATGAGCAAATTGTAATCTAATTTGATGATGACGTCCTGTTATTAAGTTAACTTTAACTAAACTTAAATTATCTTTATTTTTTAAAACTTCATATTCTAATTTAGCATATTTGCCATCTTTAGAAATAATACTTACTTCATCTTGTTTTAAAATATAGTCTTCCATTACACCTTTGCCTTTTAAATTATTATGACAAATAAGTAAATATTCTTTAGTCATTTGATGTTCACTAATACTTTTAGATAATCTACTGGCAGCTTTACTAGTTTTAGCAAAAACCATTAAACCCCCAACTGGACGATCCAAACGGTGCACAAGACCTAAATAAACATTACCTGGTTTATGATATTTTTCTTTTAAATAACTTTTAAGCATTGTTAATAAATCTAAATCTTTAGTATAATCACTTTGACATAAAACATTAGGTTTTTTCTCTACTACAATAATATGATTATCTTCATATAAAACATTTAATTTATTCATTAGTAACCCGTCCTGTTATACCACAAGATAAATATAAATTAGAATTTTCAATAGGTAAGCATAAATCATCTACTAAAATCTTTTGTTTTTTAAAATTTATTTTTAAAATATTTTCTAAAGAAATATTAGGTAAATTAGTCGAATAAGTATTAATAATTAGAAAGAGAAAATTATCAGTTAATAATTCTTTACATAGTTTAATAAGTTCTTCTAAATCACTTTCTAAACTCCATACTTCACCATTAGCACCACGTCCATAACTAGGAGGATCCATAATAATGGCATCATATTTATTGCCTCTTCTTATTTCTCTTTTGACAAATTTAAAAACATCATCTACCAAATATCTAACTGGCTTTTCTTCTACATTATTTAACTTAACATTTTCTTTAGCCCATTCAACCATTCCTTTTGATGAATCAACATGCACAACACTTGCCCCGGCTTTAAGGCAAGCAACAGTAGAGGCTCCAGTATAAGCAAATAAATTTAAAACCTTAATATCCCTTTTAGTATTCTTTATTAAATCCATCTCAAAATCCCAGTTAATGGCTTGTTCGGGAAATAATCCTGTATGTTTAAATCCCATTTCTTTAATTAAAAATTTTAAATCATTATATTTAATAATCCAAGATTCAGGTGTTTTTAATTTATTTTCCCAGTGTCCTCCTCCAGAATTACTGCGATAATATATAGCGTTTATTTTGTAATCATCAAAACTACCTAAATCCCAAGTAACTACTGGATCTGGTCTAAGTAATAAAATATTTTGCCAACTCTCTAGTTTCATTCCCTTACTTGTTTTTAATATTTTATAATCTTGCCAATTATTACTAACTAACATAATACCACCAAGTTTATTATACTAATAAAAGGTCTAAATCTCAATTAGATTTTATTTTTTGCTTCTTACTCTACGACGTTCATTAATTTTTTTTATTATGTCTTCATAAATAAAATGAATACAATCATCTTTGGCCCAATAATGTTTTTTATCAAAATGCGGATATTCATAAAAAATAGATTCATATTTATATGTATTATAATCACTTACCATAATAAAAATGGATTCCAAATCAAGTTTTACAAGTTTTTTCTCTTTATCTTCTATTACTTTAAAATTTTTCAAGATTTTGTTTAAATACCTTTCCCCATATTCTATTAGAGCATCTTCTTTAATACATATTGAAAGTATTTTATCGGTATTAAAAGCATCTCTATCAATATATCTTATAGTTGAAGGAATATAAACCTCAGTGAAATCTTGAGTGCTAAAAACATTTCCTTCCAAACTTATAAGTCCTTCATTTAAACAAATATAATTAAGAGGTATATCAATTAAACCTTCAATCTTTCTTAAACTTTTAGGCATAGATACGGTTTGGTCTTTGGCATTCTTTTTTATATAATCAGCAAGCTCAATATCTCTATCTAATAAAGGTGATCCAGTTCCTAAAGAAATATCAGAAATTTTACTAATATCCTTTATTGATGTTATACCTTCAGGTATAGAAAACATAATAGAATTTCTAGATTTTAATACATATTTTAGGTATATAAAATAAAATTCAACTAAACTTTCAGGAATATTACATACTTGATCATTATAATCATAACTAATATCGTTTTTTAAAATATTAAATTTTTTAAATAGTAAAGCACTTCCTAAAGTAAAGTAGTTTTTGTCATAAGTAAATATTCCTTCACCAGAAAGATCCTCTTTATCGCTAATTTTAAGACCATTTTGAACAGTAATATTTTCAAATAAATTATAAAGGCTATGTTTTCCTGATTCTGTTTTATAAGTGAAATCATATTGTGATAGGGCATTTAATAGATTTAATAAAAAGTAATTATTTAAAACTTCTTTGTTATTTTTAAAAATTTCATTGTAAAAACTAGATATTTTATTATATTCTTTTTCTAATAGTCCTAAAGATCTATAAGCAGATACGATTTTTTTATGAATCATCATTTCATAATATTCTTTTTCTTTATCATCCCTAATTTTATCATAAAATAAATCAATAAAACCATTATTAGTTAGCATTAATGCATTATATTTTAAATTATATAAATTATAAAAATCATTATCATCTATAGCCATATCTTCTATTTTAGAAAAATATTTCTTGTTATAGATAGCATAAAGATTATAGTCAAAAGAACTATCATGTTCATTAAATTCTTTTGGTATATAAGCCCTTTTTTTAAATTCTAATACTAAATCATTTATTTCTTTTAATAAGTCTTCTTTAATTTCATAATAAAATTTCTTTTGGGTAAGTAAAGTTAATTTAAGCTTTAATTTTTCTTTTTCTATTCTGTATTTATCATAATTATTATTAATAAATTCATCTAATTTTTTTTCTGTTTCACCAACCTTATTTAGTAACATCTCTACTTTAGCAATAACATCATTTTTTATTTTATCATCATTAAAATCCCAATCATCATATGACATTTCTTCTATCTCTTCCGAAATATTAAATATTTGTAACATTACTTTCAAATTTTTAAATCTTGATAATAATTTAATATAAATTTCTCTAAAAATAATAAAGTAAAAACCTGCAAAAACATTGTTGTGATAGTCTTTTTTATTAAACGAAGAAATAGATATATCTATATTCATATCCAAACCATCATAGTGAAAAGTAATATACTGTAAAAGTGAATGAGTAATCCCCTTATTTTCAACAAAATTACCCATAAACATTTCATCACTTAACTCTACAAATTTAGAAAAACTTATATTATTAAAAGTTATTAATTTTAGATTGCTGTAATCAAAAGCAAACCTATCAATATATTCGATAGTACTTGGAATAGTTACACCACAAAATTCTTGATTATAAAAGGCTTTACTTGTTATTTTTTTTAAACCTTCATTTAAAATAACACTGATGGTTTGGCAATCGTCAGAAAAGAGTTGATAATTAACCTCTTCTAAACTACTTGGTAAATATACTACTTTTACATTAGAGTTTATATCAATTTTATGGAATAATTCATCAATTTTTTGCTCATTATAAAATTTAGTTCTTTTAATTTTTTTTATGCCCTCCGGTATATAATATTTATTTTCATTTTTGGGTATTTTTGTAAGATATAATTCATAAAAATCGTTATATAAATTTTTTAGAACATCTGTTTTTTCAATTAATGTAGATTTATCGACTAATAACTTTAAAGGCAACCAGTCTTTAAAAAAGAAATATGTTTTAATAGGGATATTATTATTTAAGATGAAAACACCTTCAAAGAAAGTATCAGTAATATAATCTTTTAATCTAATTTTATAATTATCATAAAAGTTAGATAATTCACTTTTTTCTATTGCTAATAATAAATTTAATAAATATTTATTTTCTAATATTTCTTCATAATTTATTTCATTATTACCATATTTTAATCCCTCAATTAATAAAGAAATTGCCTCTTCTATATCGCCTTTAAATAATTCATTAAAATATTCATTTCTTCCCATTATGACATCTTGAATAATGCTAAATATGATATTTTGATAATATTCGATTTCTATTTTATCTGTTTCATCATTTACAAATGGTTCAATTATTCCATCTTTACTTATAGTTAAGGCACTAAATTTTAAATTATAAATATTTGTTAAATCACTTTCATCTATGACTAATTCTCCATATTCTTGATATTCTCTATATTCATAAAAGACACGGTATTTTTTTTCTATTTCTTTGATTCTTTTTAATAATTCTTCTTTATGTTCTATATCAAAAGGAATTTCTAATATGTTATTTATTTCTTTATTTTTACTTTCTTCTGTTATTTCACCTTTATGTATATAGGTATATTCTTCTAATTCTTTTTCTATTAAAGCTATGTCTTTAAGTATATAATTAATATCTGTTCTAATATTAATTTGTGAATCACTATCTAGTATTTCTTGTAACCAATTTAGATGTTTAATTTTTTCATCTATTATTTCATATTCTTTTTTCTTTTCTTCTTTACTTGGTTCAGAATTATATTTACTTTCATTTTTATATCTTTCTATATTATTTATAATACTTACTTCAATAGAATATAAAGTATTTAATGATAAACATAATCTATTTATAATATTATCTATAGCATCTTTTTTCTTTTTACTTAAAAATAATTCTTTTCTTATTTCACTTATAGCAATTAATCTTCCTATTACTTCATTTTGTAAATTGTTAATATCATTTTTATATAAATCTAACTTTTCACTATTAATTAAATAGTTAATTCTATCTTCAACACTTTTTTCATTTTTATACTCTTCTTTTATTGCAATATTAAAAAGTAATTTTGATGTCATTATTATATTACTATTAAGTTCTTCTGCTTCCAAGATTAAAGTATCATAATCTTTCATAGTTGATAGAATACTATTATACTCATCTTTATAAGAGTCTACTAAACTATCATTATTAAATTCTTTCCTTTTGGGTATTTTAATTAAATCAGCTGGACGTACTAATTCTCCATTAGTATTTATTTCTTTATGTTTAAATAAATTTTTTATATAATCTATTATCTTCATAAATAAACTCCCCTTGAAAAAGTATTAATTATTATAGCATCAATTATTTAAAAGATAAAGATAAATGCTTACCAAATCTCTAGAGAATTAGCATAAACATTAGAAATTTCTTAAAAAATCACCAAAAAAACTATTTACAAAAACAAAATAAATTGTTTAAATAAAGCCTAGGAAGATGTAAATAAGCGTTACCGAAAACTTTTTTATTTAAAGTCTTTTTGACTTCGGTCAGGTGGGTGGGTGCCAATGAATAAGAAATACCGTGAAACGATACAATTATTTATTGTTTTTATGTTAGTCTTAACATTGTTAATATTAGTCATAAAAATAGCTAACCCAATGGGTTAGCTATGCCTATCAGGTAACGCTTATTTGCGTCTTCCTATTTATAATTTTAGCATATTAATATTTTTTATACAATATTAATTGATAATTTTAGATATATTACTAACGGCTTTGATTCCATCTGAAGCAGCCGTTACTAATTGATAAATATCTTTTTTAACGACATCACCAATTGCATAAACCCCTTCAACTTTAGTTTCAAAGTTTTCATCAACAATTATGTGACCATCAATATTAGTTATATTTAAATCTTTAAACATATCAGTATTCGGACGATAGCCAATATAAATAAAGACTCCTTTTACATTAAGTGTATTACCATTATCAAGAATAACGCTTTCTATTTTACCATCCACTTCATTATACTTACTAATATTTACTCCATAAATAATTTCTATATTAGATTTATTTTGAACTTTCTCAAGAAGAATATCTTCTCCTTTAAAACCAGTTTTACGATTTAAAATATAAACCTTTTTACATATATTAGCTAAATATAAAGATTCTTGCAAAGCACTATTACCACTTCCTACTACAGCAACTTCACTATCTTTATAAAAGTTACCATCACAAGTTGCACACGTACTTATGCCTCTACCAAGAAGATCTTTTTCATTATCAAGGTCTAAATATTTTGGCTTAGTCCCTGTAGCAATTATGACATTATTAGCTTTATATTCGCCATTTTTAGTAATAACTTTTTTTACATCATCTTCTATTTCTAAAGACACAACTTCTTCAAATTTATAAGGTATATCTAATTCTTTAACTTGATTAAAAAGAATATTAGCAAAATCACTTCCTTTAATATTAATAAGGCCCGGATAATTACTAATCATTTCAATATTATTAAGCATTCCTCCTGGTAAACCTTTATCTAAAAGCAAAACATTTAAGTTTCCTCTTTTAGCATATATTCCTGCGGTAATTCCGCCAATACCCATACCAATAATAATTAAATCGTACATATAAATCCCTTTCTATTTCTATAATATATTATGCTTCATTATATAAATCTTCAAACTTACTCTTACGGCAGAAGATAATAAACATAATAAGGCCTATAGCAAACAAACAGATAGAAACAATTTGAGCCATTCTAAAGCCTCCAAGCATTAATGAATCAGTTCGCATTGCCTCAATAAAGAAACGTCCTACAGAATAATACATCATATATAATGCCGTAAGTTGGCCTCTTTTTAAATAACGTAATCTTCTTACAAATAATAAGATAATAAAACCCGCTAAACAAAATAAACTTTCATATAGGAATGTTGGATGATAATAAACATTACCTATTTTCATTCCATTAATAATAAATTCTGGAATATGTAATTCTTTTAAATGAAAATAAGTTGTGGCTACTCCGTGTGCTTCGCTATTAAAGAAATTACCCCATCTTCCAATTGCTTGGCCTAGAAGAAGCGGTACTACTACGATATCAGTCATTTTTAATGGATTAACATCATATCTTTTACAATAGATTATAAGGGTAATTAAACCCGCTATTAAACCACCGTGAATAGCTAGTCCACCTTCCCATACTTTAAATATTTCTATAAAATTAGCTTTATAATAAGAGAAATTAAATAAACAATAATATACTCTTGCCCCAATTAAAGCCATTATAATGACCCAAAAGAATAAATTAATAACAAAATCACTTGGAATATTAAATCTTTTAGCTTCTCTTAAAACAATAAAGAAACCTAAAACCATTCCAATTAATAACATTATTGAATACCATTTAACTTCAATATTAAAAACAGTAAACGCAACTGGATTCATACCATTCACCTCTCATTAAATATTATAAAACAAAACAAATAACATTTGAATACTAAGTTATTTTAATTTTGAAATAAAATATCTTCTTTACTATATATTTTACTTATTATATTAATAATTAAAATTGTATATATAATTGTTGTTATAAAGGTAATTATTAGATATAAAATATTACTATTACCAATTAATAAATCTTGTAATAAATAAGTATGACTAACAATAGGAATAAAAGACATGCCTAAATTAAGTTCAATACCTGCTGTAGTTAAAAACATTGGTATAATTGTTACTAAACTAAGCGGTGTTAAACTACTTTGCGCTTCTTTATATGTTTTAGCTTTTGATGATATTAAGATACTTAAACCACTAATAAAGATAGCAAAAGATATAAGAATAATTATAGCTAAAATAATAGTACCAACATTAATATTCAAAATAGCATTATTATATACATCAAATAAATAATAACAACCACTTAAAGATAATACAACTAAAATAATATCTAATAAACTAGTAATAATACAAGATGTGGTAATAGCTAAATATTTACCAGCAATTATTTCATAACTTTTAACTGGGAAAGTTAAGAATGTTTCTAAAGTACCTCTTTCTTTTTCACCAGCCATTGTATCCGTAGTTGTATAAATAGCGGTCAAACAAATGGACATAATGGCAAAAGTAAAACCAATTGATATTAAAGTATCCATCATTATATTTGATCCTTCAACACTTTCAAATTCATAGTCAATACTATGATAAACTTTATTAATATCGGCCCCAATACTTGTTAAATATTCTTGAGCTTTATAATTATTATAACTATCTAAATAACTAGTAATATAAGTTGATGCAATACTTCCATCATTACTCATATCATTACCATAAATAGTATATTTATTATTATCATATATAATATAAAATAAAATATCTTTATTATTATAAGCTTTTTCTAATTCTTCTTTATTCTTATAAGTAATTAATTCTAAATTTAAATTCTTAATAATTTCTTTTTCTGGATCACTTAATTCATAATTAATTCCCACTTGATATTTGCTTGTATTACTATCATCAAAATATTCTTCATTCATCATTCCATCAAAGATAAAAGAAAAAGCAAAGAAATAAATGGGTATTATTAAAGGTGTTAGAAGCATTATTATTAAAGATTTCTTTTCTCTTAAAATAGCTCTTAATTCTTTTTTTAAAGTTATAAATATATTACTTTTCATCTTCAATACCTCCAATTAATTTAAAGAAAGAATCTCTTAAATTAGTTGTTTTAGTTTCTTTCTTAATATTATCAGGACTATCTATTTTAATAACTTTACCTTTATTAATAATTACTACGCGATCACAAATATTTTCTGCTTCTTCCATATAATGGGTAGAATATAAAATACATTTACCATTAGCTTTTTCACTTTTAATAAAGTCTAGAACTATTTGACTAAGAATCGTATCAAGCCCACTAGTGGCTTCATCTAATATATAATACTTAGGATTATGTAAATGACATCTAGCAATGGCTATTCTTTGATTTTGACCCGTTGAAAGCGTCCCAATTCTTTGATGAATAAAAGATTCTAATTTAAATTCTTTGATCATTTTATTGATAATATTATCAACTTCATTTTTATCAATATGATAATACTCTCCACACATTTTAAGTAATTCATAACCTGATAAATCTTTATATAATTTCGTATTACCAGATAAAAAAGCTATTTCTTTTTTTATTTTAATATCATTATCATCATAAGATAAATTATCAATTATAACATTCCCTTTAGTTGGTTTCATTATACCGGCAATTATTCTTAGAAGTGTTGTTTTACCAGCTCCATTTGGACCCAAAATACCTACTATTTCTCCTTCTTTAGCGGTAAATGTTATATCATCATTAGCTAAGAACTGAATCTTTTCTTTTTTATTAATATATTTAGTAAATTCTTTGGAAACATTTTTAACTTCAATCATTATACTATTCCTTTCTAACTTTTAGATTATCATAATCATTATTCTTTTGCAATAAAATTTATTTTTTATGATATACTTATTAAAGAAAGAAGTTTTATAATGAGAGAAAAAATATATTTTATTATATCTAGTATTATAGGTATTATTAATTTAATCTATTTAAATATTTTTAAAGTTGATGATCTAATTAATTCGGAATTAGCTAGTTTAAAGGGCACAAGTGAAAATATAACCTCTATAATTAGTAATCATAACATTTATTACGCTTTTGCAATTATTGGTATAATACTCTTTTTAGGAATAATAATATTTACTAGTAAAAATCAAATATCTAAACATCATTCCTATTTTGTTAACGCTTCTGCAATTATCTTTTTTACATCAAGTAGTACCATTTTATTTTTAATACCAATTATTAATTTATTGATGTTAAGAAATATTCCCAAAGAAGCAAAATTAAAAAAGGAAATGCCTCTCTTAGCTAAAAATGAAAAAAGTAATAGAGATATTATTAAAAGTGCAATTCTAATGTCTATCTATATTTTTGTTAACTTTATTTTAGGAGATATAATTAGATTATTTATTCAAGAACATACTCTTACTTTTACTATTATTTTTAATTTAGTCACTGATATTATTTTATTATTTTTAACAATTAGTTTATTCTATCAAGAATTTATTGAAAGTTTTAAAACATTCTTTAAAAATGTCCAAAGTTATAGTCAATACTTATTAAAAAAATATGGTATTTTACTTTTAGCTAATATTGGTGTTTCTTTAATTATTGCTCTATTCACTGGAGAAATTAGCCAAAGTCAAAATGAAGTATCTTTAAATACTCTTCCCTTATGGTATTTATTTCCGGCTGCTGTAATATATGCTCCAATTGTTGAAGAGTATGTTTTTAGAGGCTGCTTAAGAAATTTAATTCCTAATGATAAAGTATTCATTATTATCTCAGGTATATCTTTTGGCTTACTCCATACTGTCGGCCAAGAAGCAACCCTTTTAAACACATTTATTTATGCGCTTCCTTATATGGCAATGGGAATAGTTCTTGCAACAACCTATGTTAAGACTAATAACATAAGTACTAACATAATGCTTCATAGCGCTAACAATTTCTTAAGTTGTTTACTTAGACTATTTTAATAAATTTAGTCCTTATCTTTTAAAATTTCTTTTTCAATGTTAATTATCTCTTCTTCACTTAGTTTTGTTACATTAGCTATTGTTTTAGTAGAAAGACTGCCTTCTTTTAATA
>CANQKO010000002.1 GCA_947624505.1 uncultured Bacilli bacterium
TCCCATTTAGATACAGCTTTATAAGTTATTCCTAATTTTTCTGCAAGTTGTTCTTGTGTTAAATTTTGTTCTTTTCTTGCCTTTGCAATAAATTTGCCAATTTTTTCTTGATTCATATTTTTGCTCCTTTCGAAAACAACTATACAATATTAACACAAGGTTTAATACCTACAATTAGTAGAGTTAAGTATTTGCTCTTATCTTATTTGCACTTTTTACTTTAAAATTAAATGATTTTTCCCTTTTTCGATTATATTAATTTAAAACTTATTTATTTTTTTCAATTTATTGTATTTTTATAGTTGTTAAAAAAATATACACTATTTTGCGAATTACTGTGCATTTTACAATATATATTTACATTTTTCAATGGTTTTTTGTATATTTTTTTATTAAATAATATAATATAATGCTATTATTAGATCACATTATTTTGTTTTATACAATAATTGTTGATTATTTTAAATAGATAGCAAAAAACTCCACATTATGTGAAGTTTTCTTTTTATTTAACTACTATATTTACTATTTTATTAGGTACAACAATAGTCTTAATAATTTCTTTACCTTCTAAATGTTTGGCAACATTTTCTGAAGTTTTTGCTTTATTTAAAACTGATTCTTCCTCTTCATCTTTTTCGATTTCAATAGATCCTCTTAATTTACCATTAACTTGAACCCCAATAGTTATTTTGTCATCAATAGTTTTTTCTTCATCATAAGTTGGCCAACTACTATTACAAATTAAATCACCTAGATTATTAGCTTCATTTAATTCTTCAGTAATATGTGGGGCGATTGGATTTAATAAAACAAGTAATAAACGATAATCATCTTTTGTAATTGAAGGCAATTTTTCATAAGCCCCAGTTAAAATCATTAATGATGAAACAACCGTATTATATTTCATATTAGCTAAATCATATGTAACTTTTTTAATAGTTTTATGGGCTAAAGCTTCATCAGAATAACCTTTTTGATCATTAAGTTTATTTTGTAATCTTTCAACCCGATCTAAGAACCGTTTACATCCTCTTAAGGATTCAACACTCCAAGCCGCATCTTTTTCATAATCACCAATAAACATTTCATACACTCTTAAGGTATCGGCGCCATATTCTCTAACTATATCATCAGGATTAACAACATTCCCTTTACTCTTACTCATTTTTTCATTATTAGATCCTAAAATCATTCCGTGAGATACTCTGATATCTATTGGTTCACTATTAGGTACCAAACCAATATTATATAAGAATTGATTCCAGAATCTGGCATAAAGTAAATGTCTTGTTGTATGTTCCATACCACCATTATACCAATCTACTTTGCCCCAATATTTTAAAGCTTCTGGAGAGGCAAAACACTTATCATTATGAGGATCCATATATCTTAAGAAATACCAACTAGATCCTGCCCAGTTAGGCATTGTATCAGTTTCTCTTCTAGCTTTTCCTCCACATTTTGGGCACTTCGTATTAACCCAAGATTCAATTTTAGCAAGTGGACTTTCACCATCATCAGTTGGTTCATATTCAGCAACATCAGGAAGTAAAACCGGAAGTTCATCATATGGAACAGGTACCCAACCACAATGTTCACAATAAACAAGAGGAATTGGTTCACCCCAGAATCTTTGTCTTGAGAAAATCCAGTCTTGTAAACGATAATTGACTTGTCTTTTCCCTAAACCTTTACTTTCTAAGAATTCAATCATTTTATTAATAGCGTCTTCTTTATTAAGACCATCTAAGAATCCTGAATTAATATGAATACCATCACCCACCATTGCTCCTGGCGTCATTATATATTCAAAAGTTTTCTTATGTAATTCATCAGTAATCCCATCTAAAACTTCATCTTTACTAACCCATTCTACGGTGAATTTTTCATCATCATCTAAATTAGTATCTTCTAATGTTTCACTATTTAAAGTAAAGTATAAGCCCGTTGAATTGATATTAAAATATTTATCTTTATTATAAGCATAATAATGATGATTAATAAGGGGAGTTGTATATTCTAATTTTAAATCAGTATAACCAGTTTCTTCTTTTATTTCTCTTATTGCACATTCTAAAGGTGTTTCACCATCTTTAATGGTACCACCAATAAACAACCTACCACCTAAATTATGCCAATTAATAGTTAAATATTTATCTTTCTTTGGATCATAGACTACAGCCACAATCGAATTTTTCTTAAATTCATTATCAGCTGGTGTACCGGTAGTTTCTTCTAAAACTTGAATAATAGGAATATTATATTTTTGCGCAAATTCATAATCACGAGTATCGTGAGCAGGAACAGCCATTATTGCTCCCGTTCCATAACCCATCATTACATAATCGCCAATCCAAATTTCCACATCTTCGCCATTAACAGGATTTATTCCTACAATGCCTTGAAGTTTAACACCTGTTTTTTCTTTAGTAAGTTCTGTTCTTTCAAAAGTTGATTTTTCTTTGGCATATTTTTGATAATCTCTTACTTCATCAATATTTTTAATTTTATTACTTAATTTTTCTAACAATGGATGTTCTGGTGCTAAAACCATAAAGGTAGCTCCAAAAAGTGTATCACAACGTGTTGTATAAACTGTAATTACTTCATCAGATGGAATACCATCTATTTTAACTTTAAAATTAACTTCGGCCCCAACTGATTTACCAATCCAATTAATTTGCCCCAATTTTATTTTATCGGCAAAATGGGTATCTTTTAAGCCTTCAATTAGACTTTCAGAATAATCACTCATTCTTAACATCCATTGTTCTTTTTCTTTTTGGACTACTTTAGTACCACATCTTTCACAAACACCACCAGCAGCATCTTCATTAGATAAACCCATTTTACAATTAGGACACCAGTTAATATCTTTTTTAGCTTTATAAGCCATTCCATTTTCATAAAATTTCAAAAATTGCCATTGAGTCCATTTATAATATTCAGGATCTGTGGTAGCAAATTCTCTACTCCAGTCAAAAGAAATACCTAAAGATTTTATTTGATTTTTAAAGGTCTTAATATTTTCTTTAACGGCAACACTTGGATGAATATGATTTTTAATAGCGTATTGTTCAGCCGGAGCCCCAAAAGCATCCCATCCCATTGGGAATAAAACATTATACCCTTTCATTCGCATACATCTAGCATAAGCATCTAGAGCAGTATAACTTCTAACGTGACCTACGTGAAGACCCGAACCAGATGGATAAGGGAACTCTACTAAAATATAATATTTAGGTTTTTCACTTCCTGTTATAGCTTTAAATACCTCTTTACTATCCCAGATATCTTGCCATTTCTTTTCAATTTTTTTACAATCCATTTTTATATTTCCTTTCTAAAAATCTTCCTAATAACTCATATATTGCATAAATAAGCGCTATTAAAAGAATGAAACCAATGATAAACTTTAATATAACATAAGTATCGATAGCAAGCACCGTAACAGATACTAATGAAATAATAAAAGCATTAATAAGTGATATACAAAATAATAATCGTTTTAAATTTAATGTATCTCTATTTAAATTAAATTTATTTATTAAATAAGATAATTCCATTAATTCATTATTTTTTTTCTTCCTTTTTTTCTTTAAATATTTTCTTTTAATAAAGAAATAATCAAATACAAAGATAACAATAAATAAAACTAAAAAAACTATTATTCCTGCTTCTAAACGACTAATATTTTCCATACTCACCTCAAAGCTAAAAAAAGGTGTTACCTAAAGGGCGAATAATCGCGGTACCACCTTAATTTATATCTTTTTTGATTATAACGCATCACCTAAAACATCTAAAAGCAAGTTCATAATATTTTGCTTATTAGTTTTCACCAACCACTAACTCTCTTGAAAGTAAAACATTATTACTACTCTTTCTTCACTTGTTTATAGACTATATTATATTAAATTTCTTCAATATATTCAAGAAGTTTTATAAACATTTTAATAAATATTGGATCTAAACCAGTTGATTTTAATTTTCTAATACCTATTCTTTTTTTATTCATTGGCATATCACTTAACATAATCGCTGCAATTCTTTCTTTTAATAAAGTTTCTATTTTTAAATCACTAATTATTTCATTTACATCTTCATTAATAATTCTTAAAGCGGCAATTTCCATATTACTACCAATACAATTAATAGTTAATTTCTTTTTAGTATCAACATTAGGTACTACCACAATAAAATCTTTTTCTTCAGTAAATGCTTCAAAATCATTAACTACTTCACCATCAATATCAATTATAATACGATCTGGGGCTTTCGTATTTCTAAAACGAAGCCGATATTCTCTTTGCGGAGGCAAAATACTTGTTCTTCCTTCAAACGGTTCAATAGTTAAAATATAATTATCTTTATTATAATTAAAATTAATTTTATTTATTATATAATAACCTTCTTGATATTTATTAGATATTCCATCATCTTCATACAAATTATAGCTACTACTAGAACCACTAAAAATATCTATTTCCATTCTTTTAGGAACCCCTGTATAATTAATATTTTCATCTAATTTACATAAAGGAATAATTGAACCTTCTTTAACAAAGACTGGATAGTCTTCATCTTTATAGAAAGTTACATAACGTTTACCACCAACAAATTTTTTCCCAGTAGTAAAATCATACCAAATACCTTTAGGTAAGAAAACTTTTTCAACGGCTCGGTTCATAATACGATCTTTTCCTTTAGTAATCGGCGCTACTAAAAGTTCACTACCAAAAAAGTATTCATTACGATAATCTGGTTCATCATAAAGTTCTGGATAATAATAATAAAGAGGTTCAACTAAAGGTAGGCATATTTTATGATATTTATAACTTTCTGTATAAATATAAGGAATTAATTTTTGTCTTAATTTACAATAATCTTTAACAATGGTATAAGTTTTAATATCCCAACGCCAAGGTTCTCTTTTATAGAAAGCACCTCTTTTAGCACTAAGACGAAAAATAGGACTAAAACAAGCAAATTGAATATATCTTAAATATAATTCACTATCTTCTATACCACCTTTATATCCACCAATATCGTGGCTCCAAAAAGATAGGCCTATATTACTACTAGTCGAATTAAAATATGGCAAATATTTAAGGGTATCCCAACCAACTCTTGTTTCACCTGAATAATGAACAGGATATTTATGAGCGGCTTTACCCCCATTTCTTGATAAAAGCATTCCTCTTCGATCACTAAATTTTTTAAAATCTGTAAAATGATAATAATTAAGAACTCTATTTAATACTTCATCTTTAGAATCAATCCAGAAAAAATCTACTCCTAAAGCATATAAAGGATTAATTAAATTATTGAAATAGCTAGCAATAAAATTTTTATTTAAAACTTTAAAAGGAATTGGATTAACATCATTCCAATTTAAATCTAGACACATTTGTTCATAACCTTTTGATATGTTAGTTACCCCATCAAAACCATCTAACTTAAGACCAATATGCACATCTAAATTATGCATATAATCAGTAAATTCTTTAGGATTAGGAAATAAAGTTGTTTCAAAATCGTAACCCGTTTTACTATTATTATCTCTTTTATGCCAAAATTCACTTAAAACAAGAATAGAAATAGGAATTTCGTGTTTATTAAAATTTTGAATTAAATTTTTGGTATCTTCAAAATTATATATTTGATCTCGATTCCACCAGATACCTAAAGCGTATCTCGGTATTAAAGGTGGATAACCTGATAATGTAAAATAATCTCTTAAGCATAAACCAAAATCTCTTCGATAAACAAATAAATAAAAATCCGTTCTTTTTACTTCATTTGGAACCATATATCCATCAGCATCAATAAACATTGTATGTGAATCATCTAAAGTAGCAAAACCATCTGTAGAATATAAGCCATTTGATAAGACAGTCTCACTGCCAAACTCTTCAATACTAAAAGCACTACCTTTAAAATTTCTGGCTTCTGGATGACCATAATACCATATTTTATCTGTATTTAAAAGTTTAACTTTAAGATTAGAATCGGGTACTAAAGATGAACCTTTAAATGGTTTTTCTTTAACATATTGTAATTTGAAATATTTAGTTTCAATTACTAATAATTTTTCATTTTGTTCTACTTTCATTCGAGGCAAAGGAAAATTTCTGTTATGAACTATTTCCGTTGGGCCATCATAAAAAACTCCATTCAAAGAAAATTCAAAACGAATTAAACGCTCACTTAAAACAGTTATCCGGTAATTCTTGCCGCGAAAAACTGTCCTACCGTCAACCATAAAATTACTAGGATTAATTTTAAAATGTTCACCAATACTAGCCATAACCTATCCTTCTTTATTTTCTATATAATAAGAATACCAAAAATTCACATTTTTTTCAATCTAAAATAATTATCTATTTGTTGAAAACTAATTAATTTTCAACACTTAAAAAGGAAGGATTAAATCCTTCCCAAGAGTTAAGTCTATGAGGTTTTTACGAGTTTTCCTTCTCGAACATTATCCAGACTAACACATAACATTCTTGACTTCAAAACAAATCTTTAGTACCTTCGCAGCGATAGTCAGAGTTTTGGTCATTCCGTAATCTCTCATCGAACGCTCCGATCAAATCCATTCCAAACATAGATAATCTCAGTCAACTGCCCCAGAGCCTCCCGGGTTACGATTACACGAAGGATTACCATCACATAAGTCTATAATAAATGGATCACTCGAAGTACCACTACCAGAGGAAATAAAGGAACTTGAATGAAGAACGAAGACGGGTCTTGTTTCGAAATCAGTTTCGTAAGCCCAACCATAAGTGAAAGCCGCGGGATCGGGTACAGCCCAAACACCAGAACCATGGGTTATATTGCACTCGCTCTCCGTCATCGTCCATTCACCCTGAGCAGAAGAAGCTGCATCCCACCATCTATAGGTTAGCCAATTTTCGGAATCCCAATGACAATATTCTCCACTCTCACCACAGCTCCAAAGAACATCACTCACAGTCATCAAACCTATTTTCCTTCCTTCAATCGGGTTCGAAAGTTCCTCCTCCTCAACAAGATAAGCATCCTCATACGCTTCACTAACCGATCCCCCATACCAAGTCACGTCATCTATTTGTTTTTGCCATACTGGATCCAATTTATCATAGAAAGCACTTCCATTTATACTCTCAAATAAATCACTTTGTTCCCAAGAAACGCACGAAGAACTATCATTATGCCAAGGATAATAATCTTGTAAAGGCTGATCTTTGATTAATTTCAATTGCCCAACAGGGTACAAGCTAATAATGCGATAAATATATTCATCATTTTCACAGTCCGATTTTGTTTTCCACCCAAAACATACATAATTATCTACATCGCCTTCCTCTCCTACAAATCTATCCCATGCCGCCACAGATTCAGTCTCTACTAACCCTCTTGGACTATAATCCAATAAATCCATACCCGTTCCACTAAACCCAGTGCTTTCTATTTTCACATTTACACTCGGATAATTTGTATTCCATCTTCCGGAAGCATCTCTTACTCTTCCTTCTATGGTATATTCTGTTCCATCTGTTAATTTTGTTCCATTATCTAAACTATTTATTGTACAGCTTCCGTTTGTATTAGCATTTACCCAACTTCCTCCACTTTTTCTACATTGTCTTTCTATTATACTACTACCTGGTGTTGTATCTGTTCCACTTACTGTTACTGTGATACTACTTGTATCTTT
This sequence comes from uncultured Bacilli bacterium, assembly GCA_947624505.1. Classification (GTDB taxonomy): domain Bacteria; phylum Bacillota_I; class Bacilli_A; order RF39; family UBA660; genus SIG200. Next base: position 7,712 of record CANQKO010000002.1, read on the forward strand.
TGTATTTGATGCTATTGTCGCTGTTGGATTACTTGTATCTAATGTTATACTTTTGGTTTCTATATCTGATTCATTCCCCGCTTTATCTTTTACTTTTATTGTTAAAGTATGTTCTCCTTCTGTATCGTTTAATGTATAATTTTGATTTGTTAATGTTGTTGATGTTAAACTTGTATAACTACAACTATCTTCATATACACAATAACTATCTATATTACTCTCTTCTATTGTGGCATCATATGTTATTCCTACTTTATGGGTATATTGTGCACTATCACTTAATGTTTGATTTGTATCTGCTGTCCCTGTTAATGTGAATGATGTTATCTTTGGTTTTGTTTGATCTACTGTTATCTTTGCTGTTGATTTATCTGTTATTACTGATACATTATTCGCTTTATCTTTTAAATATATATACATTGTTTTTTCTCCATCATTTTTATCTATTAATGTATATGTACCTTCTGTTCCACTTAATGTTTGCCAATTACAATTTGCTGTACTATTTGTTTCATTTATACAATATTGTTTTACATCACTTTCATTATCTGTATATGTTACTGTAAATGGTATATTATCTGTTTGATAAGTAAATCCATTTGTTAAGTTTTGATTATTACTTGTTTTCCCTGTGATATCAAACTTACTTATTGTTGGTGTTTCATTCTTATCAAAATATAAATCACAATATATTGTATTATTACTATTTATGGTTATACTTCCATTTATTACTCCATCAGTTAATTCTTGAGTTACAGGATTACTATTTAATTTATTACCATTATAACCATAACACATTGTTTTAGTTGTATTTAGTAAATAACCACTAGTTGGAAAAGTTGTATCAGTTGATGGATCATAATCTTTACTTCCAACTGTTTTTTGTAAATAAATATTAAATTCTTTTCTTTCTATTTTATTTATTTTACTCTTTTCTACTATACTAGTATCTTTTTTAAATACTGTTATTATGCTTACTATTGTTAATAATATAATTGTTATAATTATTATTAATTTCTTTTTCATATTCTTATCTCCTTAAGCCAACATAACGTTGGTATTTTCAACACAATAATACCAACAAATTGTATGCTTGTCAAGAGTGGTATGAATATTAGATAGGAGAATATTAATGAAAATAACCGCAAATAATTATAGGGCTAATGAAGTATTTAAAATGATAAGAGAATATACAGGTAAAACCCAAAAAGAATTTGGTGAAAGTATAAACCGAAGTAAAACTGCTATTCAATATTATGAATATGGAGAAAGAAATTTTGATTTTGAACTATTATTAGAAATATGCAAAAAAGAAAATTTAATTATAACTATTGAATCCAAAAAATAAAATTCTAAAGGTGCACTTTAGAATTTTTATTTAGTTATTATATTTGTTTTTCATCTCTTCAATAAATTCTGAATTAGTAAAATAATCTAATCCCATATGTTCTTTAACTTTCTTTAAAGTATTATTTGCTCTTTTATTAGCTTTATCAGTTCCTTCTTTTAATATTTCTAATACATTATCTAAATCTTTAGCTAACTCTTTCTTTCTATCTCTAATTGGTCCGATTAATTCACATAAGATAGAACATAAAAATCTTTTAATTGTGACATCTCCCAAACCACCTTTTTGATAATGTTCTTTTAATTCTTGTAAATTATGATAATCACTTAAATATTTTTTAAAATGTTCATCTTGACAAAAAACATCTAAATAGGTAAATACAACATTTCCTTCTATTTTCCCCGGATCTGTTACTTTTATATGATTAGGATCGGTATACATTTGCATTACTTTCTTCTTTATTTCATCATCCGAATCATCTAAATAAATGGCATTACCTAAGCTTTTACTCATTTTTGCTTTGCCATCAATTCCTGGAAGACGTCTTGCATTTTTACTATCTGGTAACACTTCCCTAGGTTCAACTAAAACATCTCCATAAATACGATTAAAAGAATGTACGATTTCTTTAGCTTGTTCAAGCATTGGTAATTGATCTTCTCCCACCGGAACAATTGTAGTTTCAAAAGCGGTTATATCAGCAGTTTGACTAACCGGATAATTTAAAAATCCTGATGGAATACTTTCTTCAAATCCTCTTAATTTTACCTCTGTTTTAACTGTTGGATTACGCATAAGTCTAGATAAAGTAACTAAATTCATATAATAAAAAGTAAGCTCTGTTAAAGCACTAACTTCTGATTGAATAAAAATAGTAACTTTGCGTGGATCTATACCACAAGCTAAATAATCTAGGGCAACTTCTAAGACATTATCTCTTACTTTTTTAGGATTAGCAAAATTATCAGTTAAGGCTTGAGCATCAGCAATCATAATATACATTTCATCATAATTACCTTCATTTTGTAATTTTAGCCGGCTTAAAATTGAACCAACGTAATGGCCTAAATGTAGTTTACCTGTCGGTCTATCACCAGTTAATATAATTTTTGTCATAACACCACCTCTTTAATTTTATCAAATTTGTTAAAAAAAGTCTTTAGTTAATTTACTAAAGATTAAATTTTAACAGATTATTTTTATTTTGTAATCATTTATTATCTAAATAAATTACCAAACATATTTTATAATAGGAAGTGATTACGTTGCTATATGAAACAGATTCAAAACAAATAAAACCAGGACAAGTATTCATTGCTATTAATGGTCATACAGTTGATGGTCATAATTATATTGAAGAAGCTATTAAAAATGGTGCGAGTAAAATAGTGGGAGAAAAAAATTTAAATTTATCTATTCCCTATGAAAAAGTACCAAATAGTAAAGAATATTTAAAAGAACATTTAGTTAATGAATATAGTGATAAATTTAAAAATTTAAAAATAATTGGAATAACTGGGACAAATGGTAAAACCACTAGTTGTTATTTAATTTATCAGATGCTTCAAAAATTAGGTCAAGACGTAGCTTTTATTGGTACCATTGGCTATTTTCACAGGAAAGAATATATACCTCTTAATAATACCACTCCTGATATATTAACATTATATAAATTATTATTACATTCTACTAATTTAAATGTTCAATATATTGTAATGGAAATATCAAGTCATAGTTTATATGAAGAAAGAATTAAAGGATTAAATTTAGAAGCGGCTGGATTTACTAATTTAACAAGTGAACACTTAGATTTTCACAAAAATATGGAAGGCTATTTAGAAAGTAAATTAAAAATATTAGATTATTTAAAAGATGATGCCAAGATATTAATAAATGCTGATGATTTATATGCTGATTATTTTAAAAGGAATAAAAACTTTCAAACTTATGGCTTAAATGGTGATTATCAAATAAAAAGTTATGAATTAAAAGTTAATGATACGAAAATTAATTTTTTATATCAGAATAAAGTTTATAATGTTGAAACTAATCTAACTGGTTTATTTAATGTTTATAATTATTTACAAGCTTTAAGTATTTTAAATAGTATTGGTTTTAATATTGAAGATTTAATTAAAATTAGTAAAGATATCTACCCTCCTAAAGGAAGATGTGAAACATATAAAATTAATAATAGTTATGTCGTTATTGATTATGCTCATACACCTGATGCCGTTAGCAAAGTTTTAAATTCATATTTAGAAATCCCGCATCATAATATTATCACTATCATCGGTTGTGGGGGCGAAAGAGATAAATTTAAAAGGCCTTTAATGGGAAGTATTGCTACTAATAATTCTAAGCATGTTATATTTACTAATGATAATCCTAGAGGAGAAGATGAGAAAAATATCATAAATGATATAATAAAAGATAATAATAACCATAATTATGAAATTATTTATGATCGAAAAGAGGCAATTATAAAAGGGTTAAGTTTATTAGAAGATAATGATATTTTATTAATACTTGGGAAAGGACATGAAAATTATCAATTAATAAAAGGGGTTAAATATCACTTTGATGATGCTGAAATAGTTAAAGAATACATAAAAAATAAGGACTAAAAAGGGTCCTTATTTTTAATTTAACTATTTTCTTTAATCATTTTAATAATGACATTTTCTAAATAAGTTAGTTTATCTGAAGTAGCTATTTTATCTAAGTATATAGGTTTACCATAGATTATTTTGGGTTTACCTAAAAATTTCATCTTCCCTACAATAGCAAAAGGAATAATTGGAGATGCGCTTTCTTCCGCCATTTTTATTACCCCTGGTTTAAATGGTAAAATTATATCATCTTTATGAAAAGTACCTTCCGGAAATATCCCAATAACTTCTTCTTTATTTAATAAATTAATCGCTTGTCTTATTACTTCGGGGCTTCTTCTTCCCCGGTCAACAGGAATAAGTCCCATCTTCTTAAAGATAAAACCAAAAGGTCCCTTAAATAATTCAATTTTACCTAATATATGCACTACTCTTTTAGTTCCTCTAAAAAGAAAATAAGCATCAAAATAACTAGTATGATTACCCGCTAAAATACAACGTCCCTTTAAAGGAATATTTTCACTACCAATCACTTCATCTTGAAAAAATAAATGCCCAACATTCCTAATTATCAAAGTAACTACTTTATAAAATATATTATGATTTTTTTTCATATTACAATAAACTATTTATTCCTGAATTAATTATTCCGATTAATAAATTATAAATAAAAATATAAGTAACTATTAAGAATGTTGCTATACAAGCGGTATGAAAATATATTTTAAGATTTTTGTTATCAATAGTAATTAAATCACTAACTAATTCAAAAACAATAACAAGAAAATAAATTATCCCAATAATTGAAGTAATTACCCCAAAGGGAGCATAAATCATTCCTATAATTGGTGATATAATAGATATTACTACCACCAAAGGAATTAATGCGGTTATGATACTAGCTACTAATTTAAGAAAGTTACTATTTTTCTTAATGATTAAACTACCTAAATAATATATACCCGCAATACCTATAATTACAAAGGCATACAATAAAATATTTTGACCAATAACTTTAATAAAATTAATATTTTTTAAATTTTCAAAAACCCATCTAGTTTCGCCAGTCCAAATTGATGTAACTTTAACTGCATTAAACATTGTAGATATTAAATTTAAAATAGTTAAAAAGCCAATAACTATTGCTCCTAAAATAGAAACATTTTTTATATCATTTAAATTTTCTTCTTCTAATTTAAAATTATCATATGGTTTTAGGCAAGCATAAAAAAGATATTTTAAGTAATTAAAATTACCTTTACTTTTAACAACTGGTTCCATCCTAACTTCAGCATTTTCACTCTTTATCTCTTTATTTTCTTCCTCTTCTTTATTTAAAGGAGAACCACAAGAAACACAATATTTAGCACTTGCATCATTATTAAAACCACATTTTGGACATTCATTATTATTCATTATTCATCACCTTTACTAAAAAACTATCACAAAATAATTATTTTGACAATATTTTTTTAACGATTTGACATTAAAACATTTTATCAATATTATTAGGAACTTTATCATTTACAACTTTTGATATTATTTTATCACTTTGTTCTTTGGATATTTTTTTACCAGTCATTTTACTTAAGGTATCTATTACTTCTCTTAAAGTATTTTCATCTTTCATATTTCCATTTTGTAACTTAGTAGCTAAATCTAAAATGGTATTTTTATCTACCTTTGTTCTCTTCTCTACTTTATTAAAAAAAGAATCACTTAAATTCATACAACACCTCTAGTTATATTGTATGAGAGTAATTCTTTTTTAGTTCTCATAGTTATTTTTTAAAAATTCACTAAAATGTTTAGTTACTTTTATTGCTCCTTTACCAGATAAATGACCACTATCATAAAAATCGCCTTTTTCTAAATTTAATTCATCAAACAACTTATTATAGTCAATATATTTAAAATTATTATCTAAAGCTATTTTAAATACTTCATTATAATATAATTGATCATTATCATTTAAAGCACAAGGAGTTTTTACAAAAATTAATTCAATATTATTTTCTTTAGCCAACTTTATTATCTTATCTAAATATTCTTTATTCTTTTTGCTTAAAGGTAAAGTTTCTTTAGTATTTTCTTTGTTACCATTATTAATCATTATTTCTTCATTTGGTGTTAAATCTTTAAAGCCCCGATTATTAATACCAATATTAAATAAACCAGCCTTTATATCTTGTTTATTTAATTCTTTATAACGGGTATGATATTTCATAATATTAAAATAATAATATACCCATTCATTTTTATCTTTAACGCTTACTTTTATGGCATTAATTTTATTTTGGGAAAAACGCATTTTATCAATGGCATCTCTTACTACTCCTTCAGAGGCATATTCATCATCTACAGCAAACATTTTAACTTCTAAAACAAAAAATCTAGGCTTTTGATACTTTAAAGATTCTAACATATAATGATAAGTTAAATAAATTGGTTGCTGTTGAGTTGCAAAATTATATGATTTATAGCCAGTTTCTTCTTCTAAAGCATCAGGTGAAAAAGAAGCATAACTATGGGAAGAACCAAAAAATATTAAATCTAGGGAATTCTTTTTTTCATTATAAAAAGAAATAATATCTGTTCCATAGGTATTTCCTTTTAAAACAAAGACTCTCGTGATACCATAAAATAAAATAATAAAAATAATTATAAATATTATTGTTTTAAAAATTTGTTTCATAATTCACCACCTAAAATTGAAAATAAATAAATTCTGACAGACTAAAACCAGGACCATAAATACCAAAAATAATAATAGAAAAAATTAATAAATAATAAAAACTAAAACGAATAAAGATATTTCTTTTTTTAATAAATTGATATAAGTCATATTTAGTATTTATTAATTCAAATATATAAACTAACAAAATAGTAAATAACAAAATAAAGATTTCAATTAAATCGGTATTCATTAAAGTAAAATCAATTGGCATTCCAAAATCAAGCAAATGCGTAATAACAAAGATAGCATCTTTAATATTATTAGCTCTAAAGAATATCCAAGCAAAATCTACTAAAATAAAGACAATAACAACTTTTATTATTGTTTTAATAATATTTTGTTTATCTTTTGTTTTTGGTTTTATTTTATTAAAAATATTAGCTACTACTTGATAAAGACCGTGTAATAATCCCCAAATTACAAAAGTCCACGATGCCCCGTGCCAAAGACCACTTACAATAAAAACAATTAAAAGATTAATTTGCGTTCTTAGAAATCCTTTTCTATTACCTCCAAGTGGAAAATATAAATATTCTCTAAACCAAGAACTAAGAGAAATATGCCATCTCCGCCAAAAGTCTTTAACTGATGTCGCAATATAAGGAACATTGAAATTACGTGTTAAATTATAGCCCATAATTTTAGCACTTCCTCTTGCAATTAAAGAATAAGCATTAAAATCAAAATAGATTTGAAAGGCAAAAAGGAAAGTTGCAAATAATAAATAAATCCCTCCACCAGATGTAAAATTATTTAAATTATTATAAATACTATTAATGATAATTGCACTTCGATCAGCAATAACTAGTTTATAGAAAACCCCAATGCCAATTAAAAGTAAGCCATAATTTAAATTTTCCCAACTAAATTTATGATCTTCTTTAAATTGTTTTAATAAATCTTTTGATTTTTCAATGGGTCCCGCAACTAATTGGGGAAAGAAAGAGACAAATAATGCATATCTAAAAAAATTTGTTTCTACTTCAACATCTCCACGATAAACATCCATCGTGTAACTTAAAGCTTGGAAAGTATAAAAACTAATTCCCACTGGTAAAAGTAAATTTAAACTCTCAGGTAAATTTAGATGAACCAAACTAATTATTTTATTAATGGAATCAGCAAAAAAAGAATAATATTTAAATATAAACAAGATAGCTAAATTAATTGTAAAAGATAAAATAACAAATATTTTTTTATGCTTATTAAATTTTTTAATTAATAAACCACTTAAATATGTTATTATTGTTGAAAATAACATTAAAAAAGCATATTTGACATTCCAACACATATAAAAATAATAACTAGCAATTAGTAAAAAATAAATTCTTAACTTTTTATTTAGTAAAAAATAAATTAAACAAACTATGATAAAAAAAACTAAATATTGTAATGACGTAAATACCATATTAACCACCTATTATATTAACTAAATTTTTCTATAATAGCATCAACAATATAAACAGATGCTTTACCATCGCCATATGGGTTAGAAGACTTACTCATTTTTTCATACTCTTCTTTACTAGTTAATAATTTTTTTACCTCGTTATAAATTACTTCTTCATTTGTGCCCACTAATTTTAACGTTCCTGCTTTAATTCCTTCTGGCCTTTCTGTTGTATCTCTTAAAACTAACACGGGCTTACCTAACGATGGTGCTTCTTCTTGAATACCCCCACTATCAGTAAGAATTAAATAACTTTTATTTTGAAAATTATGGAAATCAAAGACCTCTAATGGTTCAATTAATTTTACTCTTTCTGTATTACCAAATACTTCCTTAGCTACTTCTCTAACCCTCGGATTTAAATGAATCGGATAAATTACTTTAACATAACTAAATTCATCAACAATTCTTTTAATACCTTTAAAAATATGACGCATTGGTTCACCTAAGTTTTCTCTTCTGTGCGCAGTAAGTAAAATCATTTTTTCATCTTCTTTAATCCAATCTAAAATAGGATTTTGATAATCATTATTAACTGTTGTTTTCATTGCATCAATGGCAGTATTACCAGTAACATATATTTTATCTTCGCTAATTCCTTCATTAATTAAATTTTCTTTACTAACTAAAGTGGGAGCAAAATACATATCGGTAAGTCTATCAACCATTTGTCTATTCATTTCTTCTGGATAAGGACTATACTTATCGTTTGTTCTTAAACCTGCTTCAACGTGACCTATTGCGACTTGGTTATAGAATGCCGCCAAGGCTCCAGCAAAAGTTGTTGTTGTATCCCCGTGCACTAACACAATATCTGGCTTACACTCTTTAATAACCTCGTCAAGGCCATCTAAGGCTCTAATAGTAATATCTTTTAAAGTTTGACCATCTTTCATAATATTTAAATCATAATCAGGCTTAATATTAAATGTTTCTAAAACTTGATCTAACATTTCCCGATGTTGAGCTGTTACACAAACAATACTTTTTATTTCGCATCTTTTTTCCAGTTCTTTAATTAAAGGAGCCATTTTAATAGCTTCTGGTCTCGTCCCAAATATACTCATTACTTTAATCATTTTACCAACCTCTTATTATGAATATAATTTGATAAACTATTTTTTTTATAATTCTTTTAAAATTATCACAAGCTAAATATTTTAAAACTTTTCTTTTGTTTAATTCTTCTTTAACAACTTGTTTATCAAAACGATATATTTCAAATGACTTACTAATAACTGAATTAGCTAAAAAACTAAATAATAATTTTTTACTTTTAGCATTTATATTATTATTCTTCTCTATTAAAGGCATTAATTCATCATAAAAATATAAATAATCATTATATTTTTTTAAATCTTTTTGCTTATCTTTTGTTGTCATAATACTATTCTCTCTAATAACATAATTATAGCCAACATAAGGTATGCTAGATCCATTTTTAGCATTCATTAAAATTAAAGGTGTTAAGCCAACATCTTCGTGAATTCGCCCTTTTGCAAATAAAAAATTATTTTTAAACCAAAAACTTTTTTTATAAGCATATTGCCAAACTGGCGCAAATAAAGTATCTTTAAAAAAATATTTTATGCACTCATCATTGTTTAAATTAGAAAAAGGATGAATTTTCATTTCTTTAAGAATTCCGTTTTTATCATAATTAGAATTAAATTTAATAATATCTACTTGATTATTTTTTATTTCTTCATTTAGTTTTTCTAATAATAATTCATTAATATAATCATCACTATCAATAAATAAAATATAATCTCCTGTAACATATTTTAGACCATAATTCCTAGCATCAGATAAACCCCCATTAGTTTTTTTATAAAGTTTAAATTTTTCTTTATCTTTAATAAATTTTTTAATAATTGCTTCTGAATTATCTTTTGAGCCATCATTAACAATGATTACTTCATAGTCTTGATAAGTTTGCGCATCAATACTTTCTAGACACCTTGCTACATAATCTTCCACATTATATACTGGGACAATTAAACTAAATTTCATTAAATCCTCCTAATTATCAAATAGATCTTCTAAAGATTTTATAATATTTTTATTATATTCTTTTAAATCATCATATTTTTTCTTCTTTTTTTTAGCATTTCTTAAAGATGTAACTATATCATCACATCCTTTTAAGCCTTCATTATATTGTTCTAAATTCTTAGTCATAAATAATTCTAATCCTAAAGCTTTAGCTTCCCATAAAACCATTCCTTGACCTTCATAACGACTAGTTAGAATAAAAGCATCCATTAAATTCATCAATTGATAAGGATTTTTTTGATATCCTAAAAATGTTACATAATCATCTAATTCTAAAGTTTTGCTTAAAGAATCTATTTCATTCTTTAAAGGCCCATCACCAATTAAATATAAATGAAAATCTTGACGATAACTTAGTAATTCTTTTATATATTTTAATAAAATATCAAAACCTTTTTGACGATTAATTGTTCCCATAGTACATATATTATAAATATTATCATTAACCTTTAAACTGCAATCTTCATTTATTTTATTAAATATTTCTTTGGTATCAATTAAGTTTGGAATAATCCGATATTTAATATTAGGCAATTTATTGTATGTTTTAAATGGCTCAATCACACCTTTAGATACCCCAACAAACTCATCAAAATATTTTAACTTGCTTTTAGAGAAAAAGTGAGAAATTTTAAATTTTTTTTCTTCTTTAGCTTTTTCAACCATATTATTATGAATCCAATAAACTTTCTTCTTCGCCTTACATTTAATTGCATTTAAGGCAGTAATTTGTTGATAACTATCAAAATCAATGGCAACATCGTATTCCTTATTTAACCCTTCATATGGTATAAATATTTTTAATAAATTAAAAGGAATTAATTTTAATAATTTAGAGTGTTTTTTTAAATAATGTATTTTAACTTCTTTAGGAAATTTTTCCTGGAAAAAATTTTCTTTGCTCATTAAATAAACATCAATTGCATATTTTTGATAATTCATATTTCTCACAATATTATATAAAGACTTTTGAATACCACCAGCGTTTAAATTATTGGCAAACAAAGCTATTTTTTTCATTTTTACTCCTAACTAATATAACCATTATTTTTTAAATTACTTAATACTTCGCCACTTACTTGATTTTTAAACTTCAAATATAAAATATTGATATAGTTATCTATTTTTGGATTTTTAATACCAATATTATGTAAATTATTGTTTAAAGTAATTAAATTATTAATAATATTAAAATCTTTAATATCTCCAATATATTCATCATTATAATAACAATCGTGAATATCAACATTATTAATTAACCATTTACTATTAGTAAGTTCACTTAATAATTTATTAATAATTATTCTTATGTTATATGGCTCTTTATCTTTATAATTTTCAATTAAAATATTTAAAATAGCCACTTGATTAGCAAATGATGGATCAATAGATTTATTAAATATTATTCCATCACTAGTAACAGTATAATTATTATTCTTATATTCATCTGATATAATATTACTAAATTTTTGATAATAAGAACTATTATTAACAAGTTTTAAATTATTATAAATATTATAATTATAACTTAAATCTAAATAAATATTACTATGATTTAAATAATTATTATTTTTTATTTCATAATCTTTATAATAAATATTATTATAAGAATTAGAATATCTATTTAAACTTATTAAATAATTTTGACTTAATAATTCATTAAAATCATTATTAGAATAACTTAAATTTAAATTAGCAAAATCTCTTATATAATAATTATTACTAATGCTATAAATACCATTATATGATAGCCAAGGTAATAATTCATTTCTATTTATTAATTCTTCATTAGTTTCAATTAAATAACTATCTACAGAAGAATTAGCTAAAACATTAATACTCTTTCTAACTAAACCATTACGAATACTAAAATCATATTGTTCGCGAAGCAAGTTTTTAACGGCATTAGTATTAAAAGAACTTATTCCATTTATTATATAATTATAATGATATGAATTACTCATAATTATCTTTTTGCCATCCGCAATTAATAATCCGTTCGCACTTTCAATATAATTTTTATAATCATCTTCTAATTCAATATTAACTAAAATATTTTTATCTTCTTCATTGCTTAAAGTTAAGAATTTGATAACATCACCACTAGGTAAAAGACGATTAACATAAATTATTTTAAAATGTTGATAATCTTTAGGAACATAATAAGTTAAAGTATCACTTATATCATTATAAGTTATTTCTTTTTTCTCTACTAAAATAACGTTATCTTTAAATTCAATATCATCTCCTAAAGACATATTTATAACTTTATTTTCCATCGGTAATATTAAATAAGAAACAGCAAATATTATGTATAAAATACTTATGGCTACAATAATAATACTTAATAATTTATGGTCATTTAATAAATTATATTTTTGAACTAAATAAACAATTGTTAAAGATAACATTATTGAGACAGCTGGAGCCCCTAAAGTGTGGCCTGCAATAAGGGCTATCAAAAAGGCAATTAAAAAACTTAAATAATTTGCGCATAATTCATTATCAAAAATATTTTCTTTAAAATTTTTCATAAACTTACAAAAAACGATAATGGCCAAAACTAATAAATATGTTCCTAATACTAAAAAGCCAATAAAGCCATAATTAACTAAAATATCGATAAAATCTAGTTCGACTAATTTTCCTGATACTTTGTTAGATTTACCATATAAAGATAGGCCAAAAGCTTGCTTAGAAATAGACGAATTTTTGTAAGCATTTAAATTTTCAACCATATAAATATTACGACTGCTAAAAATCATATTAAGTAATTTACTATCTATTTTAGCAAAGTCTTTAGTAACTGAAGTTGTAGGGAAATTAATTAATTCATCATATTTTTTTAATTCACTTATATCATATAAATTTTTGTTATATAAAGGGTTATTCTCTTTATTATTGCTATTATTTATATCATATAAATTATTTTGAAAATTTAAATTAGCAATTAAATAAGAATTATGATATAAAATAATTGCAAATACTAAAATAGAGCTAATTATTACTATATTGAAGAAGTTTTTCTTATTTAAAATAAAACGAATTATAGTTACTAATAATGTATGTAAAATAGCAACGGCAAGACCCATAACGGGCGTTTTAGTCCCCATTAAAAAACAAGCAATAATAAATAAAACAGCAAAAATAATATTAATAACTCGTTTATCTTCTCTTAAAGTATTATATATAACAAAAGGTGAAGCAATAGCTAAAATTGCGCCAACTTCATTCGGAGCATAAAATAATCCAGTAAATCCCCCTTTACCAAAACTATAGCTTTTATCACTTATACCTAAAATGGTTGGAACAATTAAAAAGATGGTATAAACAAAAATTAAATTAAGAATTATTTTATTAACATTATATTCTTTATCATTATAATAATTTATTAAGCATATAGATACAATTGGTAAATACAAGAATTTAACAAGACTAGTTATTTCGGCCATTAAATTCACTGCACCATTAATTCGATAATAATGAAAAACAAAAACAAATGAAAAACTGAATAAAAAAATTAATAAACTAAAAGAAATATTTTTTAATTTACTTTTATTTAGAAAAACAAATATGCATAAAAGAATGATTAAAAAAATTCCCCGATATATTAATGAAAGACTAACCCCAGTAATTGTATTTAATACATCTATTAAAGGCATTATTAAAATTAAAAGTTCAATTAGATTAATTTTTTTTATTTTTTCTAACATAAGTAACACCTACATATTTAGTATACCAAAAACAAGCAATTTGTAAAAGGGTTTTTATAAATTCTTATTTTTTTTAACTTTAAATATAAATTTAACATTATTATTATAAAATCTTTTTATTCTTTTTGGTTCTTTAATAATACGATATAACCATTCTATATTTAGTTTTTGCACTATTTTAGGAGCTCTTTTTTTGGTGCCACTTAAAACATCAAATGATCCCCCTACTCCAACAAATATTCCTTTTTTAAATTGATCCAAATGCTTATAAATTAATTCTTCTTGAGCAGGAATGCCTAAAGCCACTAAACAAACATCAATATCTTCTTTACTTATTTTATTAAAAAATGCATCTTTATTATCAGTATAACCATTCAAACAAGTTCCTAAATTAATATTTGGATATTTGCAGTTTATTACTTTTATTAAAGATTGTAATACTTCTTCTTTAGCACCAAGTAAACATAGTTTATATTTATTTTCATTACAAATTTCTAATAACTTTGTTGCTAAGTCAATTCCTGTTATTCTTTCTTTAACATCAAAGCCAAGCATTCTTGCAGCTTTAACAATACCTATTCCATCTGGAAGTAAAGTAGTTTTTTCATCTAATAAAAGTTGATTAAAATTTGCTAATTTTTCTCCATAAGTAAATGTTTCTGGATTAGAAGTTACAATAAACATTTTTTGCTTATTCTTTAAATTTACTTCTACTTCTTTATAAAAATCAGTGGCTTTACTTGTATATAACTTTTTAAAATATTCTCTCATTTTTCCCTCTCATTTTATTACATCGATAATTGACTCTTGATATTTTTGGTCATTCAATTCTAAAATTTCTTTTTTATTGTCTAATTCATTAACAATTTTATTTTCAATATCAACTCTTTCTTTAGCTTTTATTTTATACCATTCATATTCTAAATCTAAATGTCCTAGATCAATTGCATAAATATTACTATCTAAAAGTTCACTAGCCATAACCGTTGCGCTAGGACCAAGAGCAATTAAAACTAATTTACCTTGAGCTTCTTTTTTGATACTAGCAATTATTTTATCATATACTGAAAAAGCATTTTTACTGGGACATAAGATTCTTTTTAAACTTTTAGCGTTAGCAAATAAATCATTACCAACACCTAATCGGCTATACTCTCCTTCAACAATTATAATATCTTTATCTTGCCAAATATTTTTAACTTTTTTAAATAATTCATCACTTATACTATTATTAAATTTATATCTTATATAAGGTCTAGATACACTAGCGTCATAATATTGTTTAGACAAATCTAAATATTTAACATATTTATGATGATTTTTAACAAGATAATTTAACCAAAATAATTTAGACGAATTTTTTAAGGGCTTTAAATTTTTTGATTCATAAATACAAGGAATACAAACAATTAAATTATCTTTATTATTTTTTAAAATGTTTTGTAGTTTACTTGCTAATACTTTATCATATTCTTGAAATTTAATTGATTTACCATTAATAATGTCAAACTCACCATCACCAAATCTTGAAACATTGTAGCCGCTTTTTAAAATATAATCAATTGTTTCAAGAGAATCAGCAACCTTTGGCTTACCATATTTTTTTAAAACAAATATTTTTTTAATAGATAAATAAACTCTTTTAAAATATAAATAAATTTTCATATTTATTTTTCCTTTCTAACTTTCTTTAATATAAATTTAAATTTACTTATAAGAAATTTAAATTCATTATCTTTAAAACTTAAGCAAATTAATAAAATAGTTGTCAAAGTAAATATTAAAATGCCATAAATTAAAAATTCAAAATAATTACTTATAACTATATTTTTAAAGATTACATAGATTACTAGACCAACTAAAAGATTTTTCAATAAATATTTTAAATTATTCCATAAATACTTAGAAAAAGATTTATTTAAATATTTAGAAACAATAAGATATGGTTCATAAAAATAAGTTGTTAACAATCTAGAAATAATTGTAGCTCCTAAAATACCTATTACTCCAAATTTTATTCCTAAAACAATTGATAATATAATATTAATTAAGGCAAGAGTTAATGCCGCATTTTTGCTTTTTTTAAATATACCTGCTGTTTCTCTAAAAATCCAAGACGGGGTAAATGTTCCTTCAACATAAAAATGAACAATAATTACTATAACAATAGAAATACTAAATAAATAATTAGGACCAGCAAAGATATTTATAAAGGGATTTAGTAGTAATAATAAACAAATACTGCAGACACCATAAATAAATGTTGCCATAAAATTTAAAGCTTTAAAAATAGTATACTTTTTTTCATTATCATCAGAAGCATTCAAGTTTCCAATACTTCCAGTCATAGCTTGAAAAAATGAAGAGATAATATTCTTTAAAGAATTAGTTATAAGCAAATAATTAGAATAAATACCAACAATGATTGTTCCATTATTAAGTAACATAGACATTAAAAGATTATCAGTTCCGTATAATACTACACTTGATATTTTATAAAAAAATATATCTTTAAAATCAGAAAAAATATTTTTCTTTTCTTTTTTTGGCAGTTCTTCTACTTCTATTTTTAAATCATATTTTTTATCAACAATTATACTTAAAACAATATTCTTCATTAAAGTAGTAATAATTAATATTACTAAATATAAATAGAAATTTTTAAAGAAAATTAGAGCTAAGATTTGCGATATTTCTTTTACTAAAATTGTAATAATAGAAACTTTACTAACTATATTGTCTTTTTGATCAGCAGTTAATAAAAACATTTTGTAATTAAATATATATGATACAACAGTATTTATTAAAAATAATAAATAAATAATTACTACCGATAAAGAAAATTTAACACCATTTAAAATATAAGGCAAAAGAGGGATAATTAAAATACCAATAATTAAAATGAGCAACGCTATGAAAGTATACATCTTTTTAAATAAATTTAAAACCTGAACTACTTTTTTTTGATCATTATCTTTTAAAGGTTTATATAAATTATATAATAATACATTCCCTACTCCTAGTTCTGCTAAAGATAGAAAATATATTACATTTGAGAAAACTCCATTAAGACCTAGATATGTTGCTGATAAATTTTTTATAAAAAAACTTCTATTAACAAAACTTAATAATAAAGTTATAACTTGACAACTAATAGCAAAAATAATATTTTTGGTTGAATTAATTGTTCTATTACTTTCAGTCATATAATCATTCTCCCTTTAATTTAATATCAATTAATTTTTCTAGTTCATTATATTTTACTGTATAATCTCCATTATTAAAATTGAAACTTCTTTTATTAAAATCCCTTAAATCTTTTTTTAAATTTTTATCATTTGTTAACTTAATATAATCTATATCTTTTAACCATTCATAAACACCTCTAATTTTGTAACTTTTATTTTCTAAAACTAAGCAAGGTGTTTTAGTAAGATAAGCAAAAATCATACCGTGTAAACGATCAGTTACTACTAATTTATATTGACTAAACTCTTGTAATTTTTTTAATAATATTTTATTTCTATTAAAAGAATATATACTTTTATTAATTACCGTATCTGTTATAAAAATAGAATAGTCTTTTTTTAATTCATTGATTGTTTCATCTAAATGATAATTAATTTTTTCTTTATCTTTTCTTAGACAAAATAATATATCATTTCTAACACTGTTTAAATTTTGAGGTTTAAGATATAAAACCATATCAGGAATAAGCATAATATTTACCTTATTAAAATTATCTTTCATAAAATCATATGAATACTTTTCCCGGCAACATATCGTTAAATGTTGATGATTAGAATATATTTTTATAGATTCTTGTAAAGTTCTTAACCCTTCTTCATCATTAGAAAAGAAAATAGTTTGGGGAAAAACAATAACATTATTTTGAGGGAAGTTTATTAGAACTTTTCTAAACATATCCTCTTCATTTAGCCATAAATTGCCTAAAAAACCTCCACCACTAATTAAAATAAAATTCTTTTTTATAATTTTTTTTAATAATTTGATATGTTTATTTAACATATTTGATTCAATTTCAATAATTTTATATTTAGAAAATTTATCTTTTAAAAATCTTTTTTCCGCAATTAAAATAGCTTGATCGCCAATATTTCCGTGAATTGGGGTACCAATAATATATAATCTATTTTTATATAATAAGCTTGTAATTATAATCTTAATTAAAATCATTATCTTTAATATTTTATTTCCAATTTTTTTTAATAACTTCATATGTAAAACTTAATGAATTTTTTATTCATTATCCTCTTTCCTTTATTATAATAACATAAAATAGCTGAAAAAATCTACTTAAGAAAGTAGATTACTTATTTTTTATTATCTTTTTTTAATATTGATAATTCTTGAACTAATTTTTTATTAATTTCTTGTAATTTAGAAATAGTTATATATAATCTAAAGACTATATAAAATAAGAGAAAGATTGCTATTAAAAATAGCATATTGGGTGCTTCTTTGAATCCACATAAATTGGCAACATACTCGACTATTCCAGGGAATATTACTAATATTAACATAAAAATAAAGATAGTTGTCCAATAAAGCCCATACTTCATCGATAAATTTTTCTTTTTTATTACTCTAATAATTGAATATACTCCCGCACACATTAATAATATAATAAATATTCTTAAATTAAGATTCATTACTTATTACCCCTTTCAATAATACTTCTAACTATCATAGCATATGTAACTTTTGCCATATAGTAGATACTTTTAATAGGTGTAATAGATGATTTACCATATTTTCTTTCGCGCATTTTTACTGGTATTTCTTTTACTTCATAACCATTTTTAATCACTTTAACAAGAGTCTCTGGTTCTGGATAATCATTGGGATAATCACTAGCAAACAATTTAATAATATCTTGATCAACTGCCCTAAAACCTGATGTTACATCGTATATTTTTTCTTTAGTTGTCAGTTTTAAAACCATTGATAATATTTTAATACCTAACTGTCTTATTTTTGTTGATTTAAATTCACTTAGATTATCAATATATCTTGAACCAATAGTCATTTTCACATCGCCATTTATAATTGGCATTACTAAGTCATTTATATATGAAGCATCGTGTTGGCTATCGCCATCAAACTGAATAGCTATATCATAATCATTTTTATCGGCATAGATATAACCAGTTTGAACTGCTCCCCCAATTCCTAAATTATTAACTAAATTAATAACATTAAAATTATTTTCAACACAGATTTCTTTAGTTTTATCCGTTGAACCATCATTAATAATTAGATAATCTAATTGATAAGTCTTATTTTGACAATTTTTTTCAATATCATTTATGGTATTAACAATATTTTCACTTTCATTATAAGCCGGAATTATAACTAATACTTTCATTTGCCTTTCTCCTTTTTCTTTTTATGTTCATATAATATATCCGTTTTTAAAATAACAAATATTAATAAAAGTAATACCAATAAATATAAAATTATAGCTTCTCTATTATCACCAATAACATAAATAATAGAAATGCTTGAGAAGATGATATTGATTAAATAAATGATAATAATACTTACTTTAGGAGAAAATTTTAATTTTAATAATTGATGATGAAAGTGTTCTTTATCTGGTGTACCAATACTTTCACCCTTTAATAGTCTTCTAAAGATAGCAAGAATTGTATCAAATATCGGAATAGCTAAAATAGTTATTGGAATAACTAAAGATGTAAGCGTTGCTACTTTAAAACCTAAAAGAGCGATAACACTAATCATAAAGCCTAAAAATAAACTACCCGAATCACCCATAAATATTTTAGCTGGGGGAAAATTATTAACAAGAAACCCTAAAGTTGAACCAAGCATAATAAGAGATAAAATAACATCTAATCCACCCATCTTATTTAAAACAAAAGCAATAATACCAATAGTTAAAAAATATATTGAACTAATTCCTCCCGCTAAACCATCTAAACCATCAATTAAATTAATGGCATTAGAAATAGCTACAATAAAAAATGTTGATAAAACATAACTTATTAACAAATTAAATTTTAAATGTAAACCTAAAAAAGTAATTTCACTAAAATAAACTTGACCATAAATTACCACAATTAAAGCTGAGATAATTTGCACTAAAAATTTATAACGAGCTTTGATGGGTTTAATATCATCAAAGACCCCTACTAAAAAAATAATAAAAGAGCCAATTAATATCGAAATCATTTGAGTTGTAATTGAACCATATAAAATATAACCAATTAAAAAGGCACCATATATAGCTAATCCACCTAATCTTGGCATTGGTTTTTTATGGATCTTCCTAGCATTAGGAATATCAATTGCCCCAATATGACTAGCTACCTTTTTAGCAATGGGTATTAATGCTAAACTTACTACAAAGGTAACTAATATTATTTCCAATATGCTATGTCCATTTATAACTAAATTCATAACTACCACCTTAATTACTTCTTTTTTATTATATCGTATATCTTAAATTTTATAAAGAGTTTTATTTTTTACTTACCAAATCTCTAGAGAATTGGCATAAAACCTTAAAATTTCTTAAAAAATCAATTAAAAAACTATTTACAAAAACAAAATAAATTGTTTAAATAAAGCTTGGGAAGATGTATTTAAGCGTTACCGAAAACTTTTTTATTTAAAGTCTTTTTGACTTCGGTCAGGGGGTTTTGGATAGGAAGGTGGTGGGTGCCAATGAATAAGAAATGTCGCGAAGATATATTTTTACTCATTGTTTTAATTTTAGTGTTGGCTCTGCTTATCCTAATAATTAAAAACTAACCCATTGGGTTAGTGACCTCTTAGGTAACGCTTATATGCGTCTTCCTATTTATAATTTTAGCATATTAATATTTTTTATACAATATTTTTAGGTTATCAATTTTTTAAATGTTCTTACCAAATCTCTAGAAAATTGGCATAAACTCTGGAAATTTCTTAAAAAATCAATTAAAAAACTATTTACAAAAACAAAATAAATTGTTTAAATAAAGCTTGGGAAGATGTATTTAAGCGTTACCGAAAACTTTTTTATTTAAAGTCTTTTTGACTTCGGTCAGGGGGTTTTGGATAGGAAGGTGGTGGGTGCCAATGAATAAGAAATGTCGCGAAGATATATTTTTACTCATTGTTTTAATTTTAGTGTTGGCTCTGCTTATCCTAATAATTAAAAACTAACCCATTGGGTTAGCAAACTCTTAGGTAACGCTTATATGCGTCTTCCTATTTATAATTTTAGCATATTAATATTTTTTATACAATATTATTTTTTCTTTTTCCTATCATCTTCGAAAATATCATAAAATTCTTTAGTTTCTTCTTCATCTTTATTAACTATTTCTTTTACTTCATTAATATCTTCTTTTATAATACTTTCTTCTATTTTTTCTTTATCTTCTTTTTGTTTCTTCTTTTTCTTTTTATCTTTCTTCTCTTCTTTAACATTATCTTTCTTTTTTTCTATTTCTTTTTTTAACTCGTCATTTTTCTTTAAGGTTTTCTTTTTACTAATATTAGTACTAATCAAAGATACTATAGCTAAAAATAAACCAATTCCAAAAGCAATAATAATATAAAGATAAGTTTCATTTAATTGATTAAGTTCATCAATTCTTTCTTTATCATATAAAGTAAATGTTTTATTAATTGTATCATAATTATAAAAATCTTTTTCACCAGTTTCAATGTTTAGGGCATAAACTACATAATTAGAAGAACTAGTACTTGCTTTAAAAACTTGATAACTATGGTCATCTATTTCTTCTTGATACTTTGCTAATCCTGGTAATTCTTTATCATAATCTAATATAATTACTTTTAAACTGGTTCCTACAGTTTCAATATATTTATGATAATTACCATTATCATAAATAAAGTTTTCTACTGTACCATCATCTTTTTTTAATCCTACTAAAGTATAATTTACTTTATCATTATAACAAGTAGGAATATTTAAGCCATTAATAACTACTTCACTTTCAGTAAATAATTGCGGACAAATATAATTATCTCTTAGTTTTATAACGGTATAATTTAAATTATCAATTTTAACATTAATAGGATTTTGATCAATAACATTAACTAAAATGACATAAGTTTTTTCACTACCGTTTTCCGCTCTTACAACAACATTAATCGTATTTATGCCTTCTGTCACATCAATCGCACCATCACCACTAATACTAGCCTTGCTATCAGAGGCTGTAGCATTTATTTTAACTGAAGTAGTACCTTCTGGTACATTTACAGAATAATTAGTTGTACTAGCACTAAAACTAGGACTTAAACTATAACCTTCAATACTTAAGCTTTTTAAATTATTATCTTTTGAATAACTATCTTCAAGTTGTTGTTGGGTAATTACTTTAATAGTTTTTTTACCTGCCGATACATCCATTTCATCCATATTATTATCATACACTAAAACACTTCCAATGGATAAATTAGTTGAACCAGTTTTGAGGGTTTTAAACGTAAAAGTATAACTTTTAGATTTAATGCCATCTTTAGTAGTAGCAGCAGAAACCATATAATTCCCGCCACCTTCTGCCGTAGATGATGTAAGTTGAAGATAATTCTTATCATAATTAAGTTGCATTTCCCAACTGCCAATTGCACTACTAGATGATAGTTTTACTGTTACCGTAACTTTTTTACCTACTACTACTTGACTACTAGAGGTAACACTTACATTAGCGGATGCGGCATTAACTACACAAGGAATAAATATAAGACTAATTAATGTTATAACAAATAATTTTATTTTCTTCATAATTACAACCTTTCTATTGTTCTATTTCATATGTTCCTAAAATTTCTTTTTGCACTTGTAATAAATCTAGGGCATTTATTTTACCATCTTTAGAAGTATCACCAGCTTCATTATATTCACCGCTTAATTTATAAGTTCCTAAAATATATTTTTGGACTTGTAATAAATCTAGAGCGTTTATTTTACCATCACCTGAGGTATCACCATTAATAACAACTACTAAAGTTTCACTTTTTTCACTATTACTAACTTCTACTTTAAAGCCTGTCCCAATTAAACCATCATTGACAATATTATCTTTACTATCTTTAATCGTTGCACTATTTAAACCAGCGATACTTTCAATGGCATTTTTTACAGTACTTACACTAGTTGATGGTTTAATACCCATTATATAACCACTTTGATATTTATAACCACTACTAATGATAATAGTACTAATATCAATTATCGTTTTTTCATCTTCTTCTGGTGTTTCGACTGCACCATTATCTTCCGATGTTATATTATCATCCATATTGTTGTAAACCGGAATATAAAAGATGAAATCACTATCTAATATTTCCATATTTTGATAAGATTTATAAGTTGTTTTTGATTCACTAGAAGGAGCAGCAATATTAGTCATATATTGATGTCCATATAGTTTACTAATACTAGTGGGAACAACATTAAATTTTTGTAAATAACCACTATACTGACCAACAGCTATATAAGATGAAGCAATCCCTTTTGCACCACCATAAAGAGCATTATATAAACTATTCCATCCTTTAGATACCGCATAATCAAGGCCACACACTGTCGTTCCTTTACTTGTTGCACAACTATCGGTAACCCCAAAATTATAAAAATTGTAATATCCTTTATATATTCCATTATCACCGTCATAGATGCCACTATAAAGATTATATAAAGAATTACTATTACCAAGTTCTTGTAATATTCTTCCTGATATAAATATTGGACTAACATTTGCACTTAGGGAAGCATCATTAATAATAACTCCTAAATCATTACCAATACCTAAATGATATTTATAAAAGTCAGCATTTTTAATAACATTACTTACTGCTGATGGGTATTTTTCTTTTAAAGATTCACTATATTTTAAATATTCAAATTGAAATATAGTGTTTTCACTTAGCCAATTTCTGGGATCCATATAATAAGCAACGGCTTTATTACTTGCTGGATACCAAGTTTTAGAATAAGGATTTTTACAAGTTTTATCAATATTTTCTTCATTAGAACTAGCAATATAACTTTTGCCACATACACTTTCACTTTGAACAGCATCTTTAAAATCTAAATTAGTTAAAATAGGTTTAAAAATCCAAGTAGGATGTTTCTCTTTTAAACTACATAATCCTGGCCAATAGGTTTTCGGAAATCCTGATGCTTGTAATTCTTCTTCACAACTATTTGTGGGGGTATCATTATAAGTAATTTTGGAAACATCTACATAAGTGCTACAAACATAACCTACATCACTCGCGTCATAATATATTTTATACCACCCATCTGGACATCCCTTTTCATCATTTACTTTATTTTCATCAACTAAATTATATTCTGAATCTTTTGTTAACGTTTTAATTCGCTCATAATTAGTTCCTGGACCACTTCTTAAACTGACATTTGTATCATTAATCTTTCCTTTAAAAGTATCAGCATAACAAAAATTCATTTTTAAAATGAATAGAAAAATAAAAACTAACATAAATATTAAATAGTTATTTTTAATATTTTTCATAATATGCCTACCTTCATATTATATTTTAACATAGAATGCTACATTATTTCTCTATTTACGACATATTTTGACAATTATTACCATTTATTTACATTTTATTTAACTTGTATTATAATATATGACTAACTAAGAAAGAGGGATTAGTAGTGAAAAAATTTGATACCATTGATATAACTTTAATTGTTGTAATATCCATTTATTTAGTTACTCTTTTAATGTTTCTATTTACTTTAGTTGATACAGAAGTTAGTAAAAGAAAAAAAGAAAAAGAAATACAAAATAAAAAAGTTATTAAGGAACACCCTAATAACTTAATTAAAAATAAACATTATAAACAAAATATATCTTATCCTAATTAATCATTTTCATAATTATAAATACCATGTATTTTTAACAAATCATTTTCTGTTGGTTGACCAACAATATATTTATCTTTTTCTTTAGTTACTGTAAATGTAATTGTATAATCTATTTTATCATTCATATTTTGCATTTGATCTAATTTATAAGAAGTATATAATTCTTCACTATAATTACCATCATCATCTAAGAATTTATCAGTATTATTAGCAAGATAGGTGCTAGCATCTTTACTAGCTTTATATAAATCATAAACACTTATTTTAACGGTAACATAACCAATATCACCATCATATTCTTCCTCTAATACTTCAAATGTTAAATCTTTATATTGCTTTTTTAAGACTTCTCGATATTTATCTTTATCTTTTTCACTTAGATTTTCACTTTCAACAATATTTTCTAAATCAACTAATACTTCACTATCTAATGATTTATATTTTTTTAAATAACTTTCTACCGCACTTTTAGCGGTACTTAAGCCACACCCACAAAGCAAAAACGTTACCATTATAATTGCTAATATCTTTTTCATTATTCACCTTCTACATTTATTATTATCTAATAATAAAAATATTATACATTATTATAAGACATTTTAATTAATTCATAAATACTATATTCTTTTTCTGTTAATTTATTATTTAACTTATTTAACATATTATGATACATTTCATCTATACTTGGTAATAATTCTTGAAACCATTCTAAATAAAGATACTTTAACTTACTATATTCTTTTCTTTCATAAATAGAATTAATTTCTAATTTTAAAATTCTTTTAATTTTTAAATCTTGTCTTGTTTCATTATTTATTTCATCATCTTTAATTATCTTATAATTTATTTTCTTTAACATTATATTATACATAAATTCATTAATATTAAGTTCATCTTCTAATATTAAACTACTTTTACTTAGTACTTCCCCATTATCTTGAAATTCTAGTGCTATACTATTTTTACCATCACTAAATATACAAGTATACTTTAAAGTATTATTACCTTTTAATTTTGTTTTATTTTCAATTAATTTTAAGAATTCTTCATCAATCATAATTTTTTTTGAAATAAAATTAACTAATGTTTTAGCATCTACATGGACTAAAGGTATTTTTTTAACATAGCTTATTTCATCTTCACTATCCCATTCATAAAACATTGTATAATTATCTTGAAAATTTAATAATACATCATAATAATAATCCATCTTATTTCCTCCTTAAAGATAAAATAATTAAAATAACACCAACAAAAAATAAATCACAGTATATACTTCTAATAATAAAATAAACAAATTCAAAAAAACTATACCCAATTGCTAATAAATTTAAATATAAAAAGATAAAAAATAACCCAATTACACTTAAAATATAACCAATTAACAATATTACTATTCTTAACATATTTATCTATTATATATTATTTCTATTTTAAAAAAAATATTATATAATTATAAAGAAAAGAGGTTAGATAATGGATTATGTAAAATATTTAATATTAGGAATTATTCAAGGAATAACAGAACCACTTCCTATATCTTCTAGTGGACATATTTTCTTATTTAAAAATTTATTTAATACGGAGATGTTTAATACATTTAATTTTGAAATTATTTCTAATTTTGGTTCTTTTTTAGCTATTTTATTTATTTTTAGAAAAGATATTATTAAATTAATTAAAGATTTCTTTGGATTTATTTTTAATAAAGATAAAAGTAAATATAAAAGTGGATTTATGTATGTTATAAAAATGATTATTAGTACAATTCCAGTTGGAATTGTTGGTATTCTTTTTAATGATTACTTAGAAAGTCATTTTAATTCATTAACCATTTTAGCATTTACTTTCCTATTTACTTCTTTAATGCTTTTTATTGTAAGAAACATTAAAGGCGAAAAAAGGGGTGAAGATATTACTTTTAAAGACGCTATTATTATTGGTTTATTTGAAGCAATAACTATTATTCCCGGAATATCTAGAAGTGGTACTGTTTTAGTCGCGTGTCTTATTTGTCATTTAAAAAGAGAAGATGCCCTAAAATATACTTTTATGTTATATTTTCCTGTTAGTTTAGGAACAATGTTATTAAAAGCTCCAGATTTAGTAAATACTAGCACTACTCTTTTACTTCCATATTTAGTTGGTATGATGGCAGCTTTAATAGTTACTTATTTTTCTTATCAATGGTTAAGTAATATAGTTAAAAATGGTAAATTATGGCATTTTTCAATCTATTGCTTATTACTAGCTTTATTTATCTTTATTTATTTTAGATAATATACTTGTTAACCTTCTGGTTAACTTTTTTTATAATCAAAAAGGAAGGATTAAATCCTTCCCAAGAGTTAAGTCTATGAGGTTTTTACGAGTTTTCCTTCTCGATAACTCATTTTGCAATGATGAAAGGATCAGAGGAAGTACCTGTTCCAGAGGAAACTGCACCCGTTGACCCAACGTAAAATACAGGTCGTACATCGTACTCCGAATAATAAGTATCGATATTAATCTTCCCGTTATCATATCTAATATTAAGACTATTGCAATGCCTTACCATCCAACCGTACCTTGTCATGGTCCACTCCCGACGCTTATCGGTTTCATTACCCGAATTACCACCGTATAACCACCCCATACATCCCGTGTAGCAATTTGTTTCGGGGTCTCCACTAAAAGCATAACTATAATCGCTGACGGACATAAGTCCGACTTTCGCATCTATGGTGTCAGTCCACCTATCCACGAAACCGTCCTTCACATCATAACCACCACTCCAGCTAGGAGCCTGACCCGTCTCAATAGAATACAATACCTCGGCACCGGCGTTGTAACAAGCTCTCCCGTTTCCGCAGTCGTACCCCATATCACCATAGAGCCAAGTCGTCGAGATAATTTTATCCTGCCAGATTCGGTCCAACCCCAAAAGGAATTCACTTCCATTCACAGCATCGAATAAGGAACTCTCAGCCCACTTCACACATGTGGAATCTTCGTTCTCCCATGGATAACCCTTATTATTTAGTCGACCATTCATGATCAACTTCATCTCTCCCTCCTCTGTCATGCCTATTATTCTATAAATATATTTATTGTTCCTTATTCCGGACCTACACTCCGATACATCATCATAACCAAAACAGATGAAATTATCCACGATGTCATTGCACCCATCGCTTTCCGCATTACAAGAACCGTAGAACCGATACATCCCTCCCAAAAGTTCATCACTAATTCCGTTCGGTATTACTTTTAAAACTTCTAAAGCTTTTCGTTGTCCTTCAGACATCTTTTTTTCTGTAATTACCTTTACATTTGGATAAGGCGATTGACTATATCTTCCTGATGCATCTCTCACTCTTGCTTCTATGGTATACTCTGTTCCATCACTTAAATTACTTATTGTACAACTTCCATCTGGAGCATTTGTCCACTCTTCTGTTCCCGGTACTCTACATTGTCTTTCTATTATACTACTACTTGGTGTTGTATCTGTTCCACTTACTATTACTGTGATACTACTTGTATCTTGGGTATTTTTACTTATTGTTGCTGTTGGATTTGTTTTATCTAACGTTATACTCTTTGTTGATGTTGTATTTATTTCTGATTCATTCCCTGCTTTATCTTTTACTTTTATTTTTACACTATGACTTCCTTCTGTATCGTTTAATGAATATTCTTTATTTGTTAATGATGTTGATGTTAAATTATCATAACTACAATTATCTTCATATACACAATATTGGTCTATATTTGTTTCTGTTATACTTGTACTATATTTTATATTTTTTGTATGAGTATATAATGATGAATCACTTAATTGTTGGTCTTCATCTGCTGTTCCTGTTAAGGTAAATGTTTTTACTACAGGTTTTGTTTGATCTACTGTTATTGTTGCTGTGGATTTATCTGTTGTTACTGATATATTATTTGCTTTATCTTTTAAATATATATACATTGTTTTTTCGCCATCATTTTTATCTTTTAATGTATATGTACCACTTGTTTCACTTAATGTTTGCCAATTACAATTTTCTATACTATTTGTTTCATTTATACAATATTGTTTTACATCACTTTCATTATCTGTATATGTTACTGTAAATGGTATATTATCTGTTTGATAAGTAAAATTATTACTTAAAGTTGTTCCTCCACTTGTTTTCCCTGTGACATTAAAAGTATTTATTGTTGGTGTTTCATTTTTATCAAAATATAAATCACAATATATTGTATTTTTACTATTTATGGTTATACTTCCATTTATTACTCCATCAGTTAATTCTTGAGTTACAGGTATTGGTGTTATTTCTTGATCATTATAACCTTTACATACTGTTTTAGTTGTATTTAGTAAATAACCACTAGTTGGAAATGCTATATCAGTTGATGGATCATATATATCACCTCCAACTGTTTTTTGTAAATATATACTAAATTCTTTTCTTTCTATTTTACTTACTTTATTCTTTTCTACCACACTAGTATCTTTTTTAAATACTGTTATTATACTTATTATTGTTAATATTACTATTGTTATAATAATTATTATTCTTTTATTCTTTTTCATAGACAACCATCCTATCATATTAGTGCTTATAGCACAATAACAATATAACATATTTAAATTAAAAAATCTAGTGCTATAAGCCCATAAAATTATTTTTTGATATATTAGAAAATATTAATAGGAGTTGGTGTTAATGGCACTAAAATATAGTGATGATTACTATTATAATATTGTAAGAAAAAATATACGAAAATACCGAAAAGAAAAAGGATACACTTTACAAAAGCTTGCTGAAGAAGCAGAAATGTCAATGGATTATTTAGCAGAGATAGAAAGTGAAAAAAGAAAGAAAAGTTTTAGTCTTGCAATTCTTGGCAGAATAGCTGAAGTGCTTGATGTAGATATAGTTAAATTTTTTGATAAAAACAATTAAAATAATGATTTCTGTATTGAAGTAATTTTAGTAAAAAAGTATCTTTAATTCTTTCGTTAACTTTTTAGACGAATTCCACGGAATATCTATTTTCTGTATATGTAAAATACTTAATTAGATATTCTTTTTTTATTTGACAATATATTTTACGTATTAGATCATTTATTATAAATGCTTATTTTTTAATAAGATTAATCTATATTGCAAAATTTTTTTAATTTTTAAAACTCAAAAAGAGTGAGAAAATCCCACTCTTTACTACACATTAGAATTTAACACTTTGTATCTCATTTTTATGAATTTTACTTTGATATTTTTTAGATCTTGACCTTAACATTTTCACTAAGTCTATGAGATTTTTACAAGTTTTTCTTCTTGAATCTATTTAATTTATAACTTAAAACCTTTTAGTCATAAAAATAATAAACTAACGGAAAGTTCTTTTACTAAACTTCTCAAAAAAATTAGCCATCAACTTACGCGAGCGGGCATATAGCATTTATCAGAACCATATAGCGACCCAATGCCGTTAGGGCATCTATAACGCGTACACATCTCGCTACATTCCAAATGAGCACCTTCCGAAGAATTCCAAGTGCCGCTTCCTGGATCTTCATAACAGCCTTGAAAGCACTCGGGCGGATTAGCATTTGCTTTAGCAGTCTCACATTGTTCTTTGGTTGAATAATACTTCACATTCCAGCTACACACTGTCTTACATCCCGCACAACCATATTGCTCTTCTACCGCATCCCAAACACATATATATCCTCCCGAACTCTGACCATAACTCGGATTATAGGTTAACGTTCCTCCTATTCCGTCGCAAGTGTAAGTAATATCTTTATCAGTCAATACACTAACACTCGGATAAGGCTCTTGACTCCATCTTCCTGAGACATCTCTTACTCTTGCTTCTATGGTATATTCTGTGCCATCATTCAAATTATTTATTGTACAGCTTCCATCTGGAGCATTTGTCCACTCTTCTGTTTCTTTTACTCTACATTGTCTTTCTATTATACTACTACTTGGTGTTGTATCTGTTCCACTTACTGTTACTGTGATACTACTTGTATCTTTTGTATTTTCTTTTACTTCTGCTGTTGGATTACTTGTATCTAGTGTTATTGTCTTTGTTTTTGTTATTGATACATTTCCTTTCTTATCTTTTAAGAAGGCATTTATTGTTTTTAATCCTTCATTAT
Organism: uncultured Bacilli bacterium; assembly: GCA_947624505.1. Lineage (GTDB taxonomy): Bacteria > Bacillota_I > Bacilli_A > RF39 > UBA660 > SIG200. Next base: position 38,681 of record CANQKO010000002.1, read on the forward strand.
TATTGCTTAATGTTAATGTATTTGTAATGGTTTTACTATCTCCAACTGATTTCCATTCTCCATCATTACAACTATCATTTTCTGTTATACAATAACTTTCTACATCTTCATCTGTAAATGTTAATTTATATGATACCTCATTTTTATGAGTATATAATTTATTATCTGTTAATTCTGTATTATCTGTAACTCCTGTTACAGTAAATTCTTCTATTGTTGGTGGGGTTGTATCTTTTAATACACATTTTAAATCACTTACTTCAACACTTATATTTAACTCTTTATTTACTAAATAATCTTGAGCTTTATTTGGATCATTATTTAATAATACTTGTAATTTTATTTCATTTTTATTAATCTTACTTACATCAAAATTTGTTACATAGACTTTTTTATTGGCTTCTAATTCATTTTTTATATTACTTAAATCATATTCTTCTTCTAAACTATTACCTGTTAATTTTAACTTTAAATCATTTTTATTAATTACTTCACTTAAACTATTTTCTTTTTCACTAATAAGAGAAACAGTTATATTAGCACTACATTCATACGTATTAATGGCATCTTGTAAGACACTTACACTAGCAATTATATTAGTTCCTGCTTCTTCTGTTATTTCATAATTCTTTGTTTCATCACTTGTGGCATAATATGTTCTTACTTCACTATTTTTATTTAAATCAGAGGGTTGTAATCTTATATGCAAGTTATCTATTAATTGTGATAAAACTATATTACTTAGTTTTGGTGTTCTACCCGCTATATTTGTTATAGCATTACTATCTGAACTAGCACTAAAATAGGCATATGTTGCTCCCACTGTTAACATTATTAAGAATGCCACTGCTATTACACTACTTACTATTAATTTCTTTTTATTATTTTCTTTCATATTTAACCTCATTCACACCCGTACGATGATAATATGTCAATGGTGAAATAAATGAAAATAAATGCTAAAGAATATCCCACTAATGACATATTTAAATTTTTAAGAGAGGCTTTAAATTTAACCCAAAAAGAACTAGCTAGTGCCTCTGGTATCAGCATAAGTTCAATTGAAAAATATGAAACTAACAGACAAAATTATACTTATGCTACTTTATTAAAAATAATTAAAATATTTAATTTAAAAATAAATATGAAAATTAATATTAATAATTTTAAATGTAATGAATTAATTAGATACTTAAGAAAAGATTTAAATTTAACCCAAGAACAATTTTCTAAAAAACTTAATATCAGTTTAAGTTCTTTAGAAAAATATGAAAGTGCTAGACAAGATTACCCTTTTATAATATTAGTTAAAATAGCTAAAACATTTAATTATGATTTAATAATTCAAGATAAATAAAAATAAGAAGATCTCTCTTCTTATTCATATATTCCTAAATAATATTTTTTCTTACCCTTTTTTATTAAATAAACTTTTTTATCTATGGCATTATCTTTACTAACTAAATAATTACAATCATTTATTTTTATATTATTTAAACTTATGGCATTACCATTTATTAACTCTCTTGCTTCTCTTTTACTTGTACAAATATTACCTAAAATAAGTAAATCTTCTAATATTATATTATCTTTTAAAATAATTTTTTCCATATCTTTAAAATTATTTAAAATATCATCACTAGATAATTCCATTATTTCTTCAGAGAATAATGCTTCACTCATTTTAAGAGCTTTTTGATATTCTTCTTTTCCGTGTAAGAAGGTAATTATTTCTTCCGCTAATTTCTTTTGGGCCATTCTTAATTCTGGTGCTGCTTGATGTTCTACCTCTATTTTCTCTATTTCTTCTTTAGTTAAAAATGTTAATTTCTTTAAATAATCAATAACTATATCATCAGAAGTATTAATTAAATATTGATATAATTCATAACTAGATGTTTTATTTTTATCAAGCCATAAAGCATTCCCTTCAGTTTTACCAAATTTAACACCATTTGCGTCCAGTACTAAAGGCATTGTTAAACCATATAATTCAGTATCAAGCATTTTTCTTGCTAGTTCAATACCCGTTGTAATATTACCCCATTGATCAGAACCCGCAACTTGTAGAGTAACACCTTTTTCTTTATATAAATGTACAAAATCTAAACCTTGTAAAAGCGTATAAGCAAACTCACAGAAAGTAATTCCTGTTTCAAGTCTTCTTTGAATAATATCTTTATCTAGCATATAATTAACATTAATATATTTACCATAATCTCTTAAGAAATCAATAATACTAATATCTTTAATCCAATCATAGTTATTCACAACTTCAAAACCAAATATTTCCCTAGCTTGTTTAGTAAGACCTAAAACATTTTTTTGAACATCTTCTTTAGTAATCATTTGTCTTTCGACAGATGGTTTAGGGTCCCCAATTAACCCAGTGGCACCCCCAATTAATAAAATAGGTTTATGACCAAACCTAGCAAGTCTAGATGCAATTAAAAATGATGAAAAATGACCTATATGCATTGAATCGGCCGTTGGATCAGTGCCAATATAAAAAGTTAATTTTTCTTCATTTAATTTTTTTTCAAGTTCAGGAGTAGAAACATCTTTAATAAGTCCTCGCCATTTTAAATCTTCATAACAATTCATAATATTCCTCTTTCTAATAAAAAAATCATAAACTAAGATTCTAAGGACGAGTTTCCCCGCGGTACCACCTTAATTTATGAATTTATCATACACTTTATTCTTGTAACGTAAGAATAACGTTTTAACTCCGGAGTTGTAAATTCCATCAACATTAACAATTTGATTATACAATTATTTTTTTCATTTAGCAATATTTAACTTTTCATAAACTTTTTTAAATACTTTTTCATATTTATATTCTAACATTTTATAATATAGTTCTCTTTGATAATAACTAAATACTTCTAAACCTTCATAAGTATCAGGAATAGATAAAAATAACTCTTTTATTTTTAACATATCAATTTTAGGGAATATTCGAAGTAATGCTTTATTACAATTAATATTTTTAGTACTTTCAATATATTTTAACGGATTTATTAACTTATCATTTTCCGTAAATGCACAAACACTACTATCATAAGTCATTTGGATAAATTTATCATTATTATTTAAAATATCTCTAAGCTTTTCATCACCAGCTTTATTATAAAATGATGCTCCATTATCATATACAGGAGATAATCTTAAATTACCAGATTCTTTATCTAAAATGAGTCCCCAATTAGCTTCATTTCGATCATTATTACTTAAAAAAGCATCAATAATAAACATATCCCAAAATCTTTCCTTTAATTTTGGAACAAATTCAAAATAAATATTGTTATTCATTATATATATAACATCATCTAAATCATCAAAACGATTAAATTTTGAAGATGAACTTCTATTTTCTAAATACTCTTCAATATCTTTATCATAACTATTTTTAATAGCATTAAAATCAATTATTTCTTCGGTATTTTTTAAAAAGTCTTTACAAGCTACGACTATTTTCCCATTTAAATACCCAAGTAATGTTTTATGAGTATCTATTCCAATTAATTCATATATATGGGAACCTAAATATTCTGATAATGGAGATGTAGTATAAGAAATACTATCAACATTCATACTTTTAGTACTTTTAGGAAATTTAACTAAATAAGTTTCACCATCTATTATAAGACCTATTTTACTTCCACTATGACCACCATAAGCTTTTTTAGCTATTTCCTCTTTATTAAAATCTCTTATTTCTAACATTTCTTCACCAATTACTACTTAATCCATATTTACATTATGGTATATTTCAGTTACATCATCAATGGCATCTAACATATTATATAGTTTCTTAAATGTTTCTAAATCTTCACCTTCTAAAGTAATTTTTTCTTTAGCAAACATTCCTATTTGATCTATTGTATAATCAACATTAGGAATAATTTTTTCAATAACATCTTTAACTTTATCGTGATCATTTGGTTTCATTGTAATAGTTATTTCCCCATTTTCTTCTTCAAAATCAATAATTTCAATCCCCGCATTTAATAATTCTTCAAATAACATTTCACTATTATCATACTTAAATGCTAAAACACCAAGATAATCATAATTATAAGAAACGGAATTAGTAACACCTAAACTTTTATTAACTTTATTAAAAGCTGCTCTTACTTCTCCCACCGTTCTATTAACATTATCAGTAAGAGTTTTAATTATTAAAGTTGATGCCCCAGGTCCAAATCCTTCATAAACAACTTCAGAATAGTCTTCTCCCCCAACACCTTTGGCTTTCTCAATTGCTCTATTGATAATATCACTTGGCACTTGTTCTTTTCTTGCTTTATCAATAATTCTTTTTAAACTAATATTAGCATCTGGATCAGGTAGTCCTTTTTTAGCAGCTAAATAAATTTCTTTAGCATAAGTGGTATATATTTTACCTCTTGCTGCTCCTGTCTTTTGAATACTATACTTTCTAACTTCATATGCTCTTCCCATAAATAATTTCCTCCTATAAAATTCTTAAACTTCTTATAAAGTCATAAATAAAATATTTTTTTTGACTCTTTTTTAAACTCTTTATAACACTTAATACTTTATATATATTAAAATATGAATAATCTTCTTTTAACATAGCATATTCTAAAGCTTTTAAAATTGCTTCTTTATTATTTTTAGCATTAAAATATTTTTTGACCTTTTTTTGTAAATCAGTATTAACGTGCCTCATTAAAGTATTATACAACAACATCCTACTATTTTTAAAGATAAAATTATAACCATCATAATTTTTTAAGATTTTTAAAGTATCATAATATCCTAATTTTATATTTTCATTAATCTTACTTTTATTAACATTTAAAGTACTTCCTAAAAATCTTGATGGTACAATCTCTACTACTTTACTTTTATCTTTTACTCTTCTTGAAAAACCAATTCCTTGAATTTCAACAGAATATACTTTATCATATCCTTGATTTAAAAACATATTAATGGGATTATTGTCATAAAATCCTCCGTCAATATAATATTTATCATCAATTAATTTTTGCACTTTAAATACTGGTAAATTACAACTAGCTAAAATGTATTCGGGTATTTTACCCTTTTGCATATCTTTTTTAAATAAATATAATGGTTTTAAATCATTAACTCTAACTGTTACTAAGCCAAAATCCATTTTACTTTTTCTAATCTTTTCTTCATCGATCATTTCACTTAAAATATCTTTTAAATGTGTATTATCAATGCCTTTATTTTTAACAACTAAAGTTAATTCTTCAATACCATAAATAAGTTCTTTAAATTTATCTTTTTTATTAACACTTTCAACATATTTAGAATTAAAATTTAAAAGTTTACCTACATCAACACTTTTCCAAAACTCATATAATTCTTTTTCCATCCCACTACAAATTAAAGCAGCATTAAAAGAGCCAATAGATGTTCCAGCAACTCCATCAATCTTAATTCCACATTCTTTAAAAGCTAAGTAAGCTCCGACTTGGTAAGAGCCTTTAACTCCACCACCCGCTAGTACTAATCCTGTCATTTAATTACCCCTTTTTAATATATAATATTATTTTTCCTAATAATTTACCAATTGGTCTATTTTTCCCCCGACTATATAATCTTTTATAATATTTTTCGATACTATCAGTTCGATAATTAATGAGATTATTTAAATCATCACTATCTATTAAAACGGGACTTATATAATCTTTATCTAGAATCAATCTTGCTAAAACATATTTTAAACTTAAACCATAATTCTTTAAAATATTATCTAAGATATCTTGATATTTATATCTTCCTTCCGGACCCATTCCTATATTAAATATTTTTTTATTAAGTATTGATGTATAATTTAAAGCCTTAACAAAGGCATAAGCAGCATCAAAAGTTGTTGTTACTTCTACTACTAAATCTTTTTTAACATTATAAATAAATGGTTCTTTTTTTAAATCACTTAAAACTAATGGTACTCTAAATATCGTATAATTTTTTAATTTCTTTTTTATTAATTCTTCTGTTATATATTTATTATAACTAAAGTTAGTTAGTGAATCTTCTTTAATAGTCTCTTTAACCGAAGCCATTAATGATTTATCATACAAAGATGTTGTTGAAGCATAAAATAAATGACAATTTTTATTATAATAGTTAATAGCTTTGATAATATTTTCGCACCCCTTATAATCTACTACTTCACCAATGTTTTTTGAAAAATCTCCTAAAGGAGGAAGAACACTTGCTAAATGAATAATATAATCATTTTGTTTGACTACATCTTCCATTAAAGAATAATCATTTACATCACCATAAATAATTTTAATTCGCTTTTGATATTTTTTAAGTCTTTTATAAACACTTTTATTTCTTAAATCTAAAGCTGTTATTTCATATTTTCCTTCACTTAGTAAATATTTAATAACATTTATACCAATAGCGCCAGAGGCTCCCGTAACTAATACCTTTTTCATAATTCACCTACTCTTTAGAAAATTAATGTAATAAGTAATACTATTACACCTACTATTATACCATAGATACTACTTTTTTTCTTAAAACTTAATTTAAATTCATTAAATAATTCAAATACTAAGATATAAAGAAGCATTCCAAAGGTAAGAGATAATAATATACTTTCTATTAGGGTGTTTAGATTACCAAAAATAATAACAATTAAAGATCCTAATACAGAACTAAACACTAATAAAAGGATTAATAACAAATTATTATTTTCTTTTCTTAAATCGTTTCCTATTTGCAATCCTAAAGGAATATTATGTAAAGATATGCTTATCATCATTAATATCCCACTTGTTAAATTATTTATAGTAACACTATATAAAGTTAAACCCTCTAATAAATTATGAATTGTTAAGGCTAATATTGTAATAATACCAATATGATTTAAATGCTCAATATGTTCTTTTTTATTATCATTATGTTCTTTATGGTTATGATGGTGATGAGGTACTAACTTGTCTAACAAAATTAATAAGCCAAAACCAATAATAAAAGGAATAATTAAAAAAACATTTTTATATTCGATGATTTCTGGTAACAAATCACCTATTAATAAACCTAAGATAATTGTAAAAGCAAGAGATGTTGTAAAAATAGTAATATTTTCTTTATTTTTAGATTTATTTAATAAACCAATCCCAATTAAGAAAGATAAACCTGTAAAAAGTGTTAATAAAAGACCCCAAACCATTAAAATCACCAATACAATTTTACCATTATAAGAAGAAAAAAGATAGTCACAAAACTATCTTTTACTTACCAATTCGTTCACATTCGCCAACTTCAATTGTTAAGTTACCTTTAATAGATTTATCAATATTATTAGATTGGTCAAATTTCGAATAATTTCTAAATATTAATTCAATATCCCAAACTTGAGAAGTAAGATTATCATCATCAGCATCATTACTTATTTGAATATCTTCAATTACATATTCAGCATTTTCAATAATATCGATATCATATGTTTCTTTTACTTCATTAGAACTTTTAGCTTTATAGCCCTTTAATCTTAATATCATTTGATTTTTTAATTCTTTAAGTTCTTCTGTATCAGAAATATATTGGTTGGTAAAGTTATTGGTTTCAGTCTTATATCTTAAGCTATATGTACAAGTAGTAATTTCAGCATTAGATTTTAATGAAACTTTAGCTTGTTTAGGGCCACTTGTGATTTCAATAAATTCTTTATCACCAACATTTTCTTTTGACATATCGTCGCCCGTAATTTTTAAGTTAATATTATTTGCATTTTCAATAGTAAGTAATCCTTCTATTTCATCCTCGGTACAATTCTTATCACACTCACCATCGCCATTACTATCACATTTAGAATCGCACTTACCATCGTTTGGTTTACCGCCATTACCACCAGTATCACAGTTTAAATCACAAATACCATTGTTATCAGGGTCACAATTTCGGTCACACTCACCGTCATTTGGCTTTTTACGATCAGATCCATCATCACAGTTTTTATCGCACTTGTTATCATCAGGAGTTCCACCAAATGATCCATCATCGCAATTACTATCACAAACTCCATCACCGTCATCATCACAGTTTTTATCACATTTGCCATCACCGGCAGTTCCACCAAATGAACCATCATCACAATTAGAATCACATTTACCATCATTAGGCTTACCATTATTTTTTCCATCGTCGCAATTAGAATCACATTTGCCGTCATTAGGAGTGCCACCGTTTTTGCCATCGTCACAGTTTAAATCACATTTACCGTCACCAGGAGTGCCACCATTTGAACCGTCATCACAGTTACGATCACATTTGCCATCATTAGCTTCTTTTCCATCAGATCCATCATCGCAGTTTTTATCACACTTATTATCACCAGCTTTGCCGCCGAATGAACCATCATCACAGTTTTTATCACATTTGCCATCACCGGCAGTGCCTCCATTGGATCCATCATCACAGTTTTTATCGCATTTGCCATCACCGGCAGTGCCTCCATTGGATCCATCATCACAGTTTTTATCACAAGTGTTATCACCAGGAGTACCACCGAATGAGCCATCATCACAATTGCTATCGCAAATGCCATCATTTATTTTACCACCGTTTTTGCCATCATCACAGTTTTTATCGCACTTGCCATCATTTGGCTTGCCACCGAATGAACCATCATCGCAGTTTTTATCACACTCGCCATCACCAGGAGTACCTTTATTAGAACCATCATCACAGTTTTTATCACATTTGCCATCACCTGTAGCACCACCAAATGATCCATCATCACAATTCTTATCGCATTTGCCATCACCAGGAGTGCCTTTATTAGATCCATCATCGCAGTTTTTATCACAAGTTTTATCACCAGCAGTACCATTATTAGAACCATCGTCACAATTCTTATCGCATTTGCCATCACCTGGAGCGCCACCAAATGATCCATCATCACAGTTACGATCACATATATCATCACTAGCTTTGCCACCAAATGATCCATCATCACAATTGGAATCACAAATATCGTCATTTGGTTTGCCACCGTTTTTACCATCATCACAGTTCTTATCGCATTTACCATCATTTGGTTTACCATTATTGGCACCATCATCACAGTTTAAATCGCAAATGCCATCATTAGATTTACCATTATTGGTACCATTATCACAATTACGATCGCACTTATTATCATTTGGAGTTCTGCCAAATGATCCATCATCACAGTTACGATCACATTTACCATCACCAGGAATACCACCATTAGATCCATCATCGCAATTTCTATCGCATTTGCCATCGCCTTTAACTCCACCATTAGATCCATCATCACAATTGCTATCACATTTACCATCATTAGGAGTGCCACCATTTTCGCCATTATCACAGTTTAGATGACATTTACCATCAGTTGTACAGTTACGATCACATACACCATTATTATCTGGATCACAATTTTTATCGCATTCACCATCACCATCGGTGTCACAATTCCTATCACATTCACCATCACCAGGAGTGCCACCAAATGAGCCATCATCACAATTTAAATCGCATTTACCATCGCCATCAGTATCACAATTTTTACTACATTTGTCATTATCACCAACATAGCAATTTAAATCGCAATCACCATCACCATCAGTATCACAATTTTTATCACATTTACCATCGCCATCAGTATCACAATTTAAATCGCATTCACCATCTCCGTCGGTGTCACAATTTTTATAACATTTATCATCGTCACCAATATGGCAATTTAAATCACAATTGCCATCACCATCAGTATCACAATTTTTATCGCACTTATCATCGTTATCGGTATCACAATTTTTATCACACTTACCGTCACCGGCATCGCCACCAAATGATCCATCATCACAATTTACATCACATTTGCCATCACCATTGGTGTCACAATTTTTATAACATTTATCATCGTCACCAACATAGCAATTTTTATCACACTCGTCATCACCAGCTTCGCCACCAAATGATCCATCATCACAATTCTTATCGCAAATACCATCACCAGCAGTACCGCTATCGGAGCCATCATCACAGTTTTTATCACATTTGCCATCGTTAGGTTTACCGCCATTAGATCCATCATCACAATTAATATCACAAATATTATCATCAGGAGTACCACCGAATGAACCTTTATCACAGTTACGATCACACTTACCATCGCCAATAGTTCCACCATTAGATCCATCATCACAGTTAGAGTCACACGTGTTATCGCCAATAGTTCCACCAAAACGACCATCGTCACAATTTAAATCACAACTACCATTACCATCATAGTCACAGTTTAAATCACATTTACCATCACCATCGACATCAACATTAATATTAGATGATCCAAAATTTTCACCCGCGCCAAATTGATTAAAGGTAAAAGTCGTAAGTATTAAAATAAAACATAAAAGCATTATGATTAACATAATGACTATTGCCAATAACCTTCTTTTTTTTAATTCTGTATATTCAAAATTTTCTATTTGATTTTCTGTTTCCATTTTCTTCCCACCTTACTACTATTTATTGTTGTTGACCTTCAACTGGAGTGCTATGAACATTGACTCTATAATAAACCAATTTACCTATATCACTTGTTGGCGTATCCTTTGAAAGCCAGATATATATTCTATATGTCTTTTGAATTGTAGTGCCATTCTTTTTTGCTATGGTGGTATTTAAAATTGGGTAATTACTATTACTGCCAAGTGTAGATAATTGAACATAGTTTTGAGCATTAAATTTAACCCAACTACTACCATCATATATACCGACATAAATATATTTAGGATCTAATCTATCTGTAGTGGTTGTTCCAGTTGGTAATTGGTCATCAACTAAAGTCACAGAATATCTCGCATCTATATCGCCATCATTTTTAATCGTTAATGTGACATAACCACTAGCTGGAACAGTGCTAGTTACAGTAGTAACATCTACAGGCTTTAATTCTTTATTCCACGTTGATTGATTACTTCCATCCACTGTAACATTTAATGTCCCGGCTTTAAAAGAATATAAATTGGGTTGTACTTTAACATCAAAAAAAGCTGAATATGAAACATTCAGTGTTAAGATAGTCAACACTAGTACAGATATAATCATAAGCTTAGTATTACTCTTTTTTATTTTTTTATCATCTCTCTCAGATATCATCTATGTCACCTTATCATAAGTTTATCACATAATTTTTTTTATCTCAATACCTAAATTATTCTTTTTATTTAAATATTGTTTTTAAAATTGTTTACTTTCTTTTACTTTTAATGCTATAATACTATGGTTGTGGGTGATATTATGGAAATAAGAAATGTTGCAATTATTGCACACGTTGACCACGGTAAAACTGCTTTGGTCGATGAAATATTAAAATTTGTAGGAACTTTTAGGGAAAATCAAGATGCTTCTAACTTTTCAATGGATTCAAATCAAATTGAAAAAGAACGTGGTATTACTATTTTAGCCAAAACTACATCAATTATTTATAATAATGTTAAAATTAATATTTTAGATACACCAGGACATGCTGACTTCGGCGGTGAAGTTGAAAGAATTATGAAAATGGTTGATGGGGTTATTTTAGTTGTTGATGCTTATGAAGGGCCAATGCCTCAAACAAGATTTGTTCTAAAAAAAGCTATTGATGCGGGAGTTAAACCAATTGTTGTTATCAATAAAGTTGATAAACCAACAGCAAGAATTAAAGAAGTTGTTGATGAAGTTTTAGGTTTATTCCTTGATTTAGGGGCATCTGATGAACAACTTGATTTTAAAGTAGCTTATACTTCAGCTTTAAATGGTACATCTAGTTTATCTCAAGATTTAAGTACCCAAGAAAAATCATTTAAATGTGTTCTTGATTTAATCATTAATGAAATTAAAGCTCCAGAAGGTGATGTAAATAAAACATTACAATTTCAACCTGCCCTTCTTGATTACAATGATTATGTAGGAAGAATTGCAATTGGTCGAGTTTTTAATGGTAAAGTTAAAGTTGGCGAAATGGTTAATTGTCTAAGACTTGATGGAACTGCTAAACAATTTAGAATTCAAAAGTTATTTGCATTTACCGCTTTAGCCAAAGTTGAAGTTGAAGAAGTATCGGCTGGTGATATCTGTGCTATTGCTGGCTTAGAAGATATCTCAGTTGGTGAAACAATTACCGAAGTTGGTAATAATGAAAGATTACCAATTATTCATATTGATGAACCAACCTTACAAATGACTTTTGGGGTTAACACATCTCCTTTCTCTGGTAAGGATGGAAAATTATTAACATCAAGAAAAATCGAAGAAAGATTAATTAAAGAAACTCAAAAAGATGTTAGTTTAAAAGTTGAACAAATTGATTCTGAAAACTTCCTAGTCTCAGGAAGAGGTGAATTACACTTATCTATTTTAATTGAAAATATGCGCCGTGAAGGCTTTGAACTACAAGTTTCCAAACCTAAAGTTATTATTAAGGAAATAAATGGCGTTAAATGTGAACCATATGAAGACTTACAAATTGAAGTTGATGATGAATATATGGGTGGTGTTATTGAAGAGTTATCAACAAGAGGTGCCATAATGGGTAATATGACACATATCGGCAGTATGACAAGAATTACTTATACGATTCCATCAAGAGGATTAATTGGTTTTGCTACTAACTTTATGACTTTAACTAAAGGGTATGGCATAATGAATCATACATTTAAAGACTATGAACCAACAGTTAATGTTGATTTAGGGGAAAGAAAACTTGGTGTTTTAGTATCAAGTGAAACAGGTAAATCAACAGCTTATGGTATCGGTCAACTTGAAGATCGGGGGATTATGTTTGTTGAACCAAATACTGATGTTTATGAAGGTATGATTGTTGGTGAGTGTAATAGAGATAATGACTTAGCAATTAATATTGTTAAAGGCAAAGAGCTTACCAACACCAGAGCGGCTTTCTCAGATAAAACGGTTGTTTTAAAAAGACCAAGACCAATAACTTTAGAGTACGCTCTCGATTATATTAATCAAGATGAACTTGTTGAAGTAACCCCTAACTTTATTAGACTAAGAAAAATAATTCTTAATACTGAACTAAGAAAAAAGGCAGATGCTAAAAAATAGCAACTGTCTTTTTTATTATAAAAATTATACATAAATAGCTTTAGGAAATCTATCTATTTCTATTAATTCATAATTTTGAAAAATATCTTTAATGGAACCAGATAAATGACCATCTTTAGATAAAAAAACAAAGTCATAATCTTTTTCCTCTTCTAAAGTTTTATTACTTTTAACTTTAACCACTTCCATTTCTAAGCTTTCTTTATTTTTAGAAATTACTAATTCATAATAACCATTATTATCTTGATAATTTATTTTGTTAATATAATAATTAGTATAAACTTTTGTTTTATCATAATTATATCCACATATTCCTGCTTCTAAAGAAGATGTAACATCCATACTTGCTGGTCCAATAAAGACATCTTTATTACCATCAAAAGTATTACATTTAATAATTACAGCATTATCAGTATAACTTATACTTGTTCCACCCTCATAAATATAATCAGTTTTAATTACATCAATATGCTCTAATAAATCATCAATACCAGCAATAATATTTTTATTTTTCTTTTGAAAATACTTTTTTAAAGTAATATTTTCATTTATTTCTAAATTATTTAAACAATAATAATATAAAGTACTATTTTCATCTTCTAAATATTTAATTTTTTTATTTTGACAATCAGCAATAGCACTAACTGCTATATGGGCTTTTCCTTCATAATTTTGATAAACTTTGCCAAAATAAAAACCAATTAAGAATAAAATAAGTAATAAACATAAAATACCTAAACAGATAAAATATATTTTATATATTTTATTAATTTTAGTTTGTTCATTAACTATATTTAAAATATTTTCTTCGCTTGTTGTTTTATATTCTTCATTATTTAATCTTTTGGCACTCAATAATTCATTAACACTTATATTTAGTTTTTCACAAAGGGGTTTTAAAAGTGACATATCCATTAAACAGATACCTCTTTCCCACTTTGAAACAGCATTAATACTAACACCTAAAAATTGTGCTAACTCTTCTTGCGTTAGTTTATTTTCTTTTCTAACACTTGCAATAAATTTTCCAATTTTTTCTTGATTCATAATTACCTCTTTTTATTAATCATAACATTAAATTATTATTAATTACACATACTAGAGGTTTATTTTAATTACCAATTATTATTAAACATATTTTTTAAATATTTACTATCAAAATAGTTATCTAAAAACTTTTCATAATTATTATGAGGTAGTATTCCTTTATCATAATCTCTTGCTCTATTCATTGCACTTATAGTAAGTATTCCATCAAACATTAAAAAAATTGTTAAAATTATCATAAATATTGTTCCTACTTTTTTATTCATTTTATTAATTAAATTATTTATTTTGGGAAAAAGATATTTAATCCATAATATTCCTAATATTCCCCAAGCACAAGAATAAAATAAACTAATGCGTCCATTAATATTTAATATCTTTTTAGAATAATTCCAAGCTGTAAAACCAAATGATAATTCCATTAAATAACTCATTATATATTCTAAGATTGAACAACCAATAAAACTTAAAAGAAATATTTTTATATTAGAATTATTTTTTAATTTAAATAATAAAAGAGAAAGAAAAATTGCACACAAACCATAGATCATATTAAATGGCCCAATAATAACACACGAATGGTTGATAACTACTCCTTTTTTAATTAGAGTCCATAAGCCCTCAATAAACCAGCCACTTATACTACCAATTATAAATATATAAAATAAATTATAAAGACTTAATTTTTCTTTCATTTCTCTCACTTAATAAGAATTTTAACAAATTATTTATTTAATATCAATATCCTTATCTTGTTTAGTAAAGTAATAAGTAAAAACAGCAGTCATTAAGTTAGTTACTAAAATTAAAATATTATCTTCTAATTTTAACCCATATAAATTACCAATCACAATAATAAATAATATAGCAATCATTGCAATTGTAACAAAACTCTTTAAATCACTCCAAGCTTTTTTTATATTATCACATCCTTTCAAGATGCATATATTATATATTTATGCTCCATCTAATTTTAGGTGTGTTTATATAACTATTTAAAAAGAGATAATTACATTTCTTTTTGAATGTTGATTATCTCTTCTTCTTTTAAATTTAATATTTCACTTATTTCTTTTGTACTCATTCCTTTTGATAACAGTTTTTTTGCTGTGTTGATTTTTGTTTCGTAAATACCTTTTTCTAAACCTTCTTGAATTCCTTTTTCCAAACCTTCTTGAATTCCTTTTTCTAATCCTTTATTTTCACTATCTTCCATTCTCTTTCGGTATATGTATTCGAAATCTCTTTCTTGCTCAAGTTGCATTTGTTTGATCACATCTTCATTCATCTCTAATACTTTCTCCCCTACTTTCTTAAGTATCTCGTTTGTTTTTCCTAACGCAATGATTTCTTCTTTATTCGCCCCTAATTGTTAATTTTATCGATAATATAATCAGTGATTTAAAAATTATAATAATAGCATTTTAAGATTATTTTCAATAAATTTTAATTTTTTTTGAACTAGGAATCCAATAGTATGAATTAAATGGCATAAGCCAGTTAGCATTTAAGCCAACTGGCAAATCTAAGGCCTAACATACCATTGCCTATTTCCAAAAGCTTGCTCAAAATTTAGGTAAAAATAAATATTACAGAATTTTTAAAATTATTTTATCACCTTAACTAATTTAATTTTTTCAAAATCACAAGAAATTGATGAAAATATATTAAAAATTAACAACTAATATAAAAATGTATGTTTTCCTACAAAATTATATTAACTAAAACCTACATTTTTATGTTGACATTATCAATAATTATATTTCTTTTTCAATGTTAATTATCTCTTCTTCTTTTAAATTTAATATTTCACTTATTTCTTTTGTACTCATTCCTTTTGATAATAGTTTTTTTGCTGTATTGATTTTTGTTTCATAAATACCTTTTTCCAAACCTTCTTGAATTCCTTTTTCCAAACCTTCTTGAATTCCTTTTTCCAAACCTTCTTGAATTCCTTTTTCTAATCCTTTATTTTCACTATCTTCCATTCTCTTTCGGTATATGTATTCGAAATCTCTTTCTTGCTCAAGTTGCATTTGTTTGATCACATCTTCATTCATCTCTAATACTTTCTCCCCTACTTTCTTAAGTATCTCGTTTGTTTTTCCTAACGCAATGATTTCTTCTTTATTCGCCCCTAATAAAGTTAGTTCTTGATGCGTTGGATCTCCTTTGATGTTTTTATCATACCACAACTTTTTATACCCAGCAATATTTACAGTTATTATTTTAAATTTATCATAGTATTCTTGTCCATAATTATCTATTAGTTTGATAACTCTTTTTAATTCATCTTTTGGATGATTAAAATCTAAATTTATTTGAACTACTTCATCGATATTTTCCCATCTTTCTCTTTCTTCACTTTCTTCCTTACTATCACTACTTCTTCCCATTGTTGTCGCATATTTATATTTTCTTAATAATAACCGAAAATAATACATTAAATTTCTTTCTTTGATATATTCATCAAAATTACTATTTAATTCCACGTTTATTCTTTTTTGATCTTTTGTTAACAACAAAATATCTAATACTTGCACTTTATCTCTTACCGATGACATTGGTAATTCACTATATTCTATTTCTTCTACTTTTACTTCTTTTTCTAATATATCTGTTAACATTCCATTTAAATAACGACGATTTAATATATCTAACACCACTGATTTAAATACTCGGTCATATGAAAGATTATAGAATGGTTTTTCATCTGTCATTTTGTCACCTCCGATCTATTTATATTTAAGGGTTATTTTTCTCCCTTCACTATATATATTAGCGTTTTTTCCTCTATTTCCTTTTTTTTGAGATAAATTTTTAAAAAAGATAACCAAATTTTTACCAATTACTTAGAGTTTTGGCTTAAAAAAAGAGTATTTTTAATACTCTCAAATTTCTTTTTTCATAAATAAATAATTAGCAATTAAATAATTTATAATTATGGTTAACAAAGAAATTATTAATCCTTTATCTAAACTCGTACTAACAAAACGCATTGCTTCTGTAAAGTAGTTACTTATATTAATCAAATTATTAACACTAATAATTTCATATAAATTAAAATATGGAATAACACTATATAGTAAAAAATATAAATGAAATTCATTTATTAAAAACCAGATGCAAGATGTAATAAGACCTAAGAAGGTACCAAACATTGTTGGAAAAACATTGTTCATAAATATAGTTGAAACTAATAAAATTAAAGATATAAATGCCACAACTGGTATATTAATAATTGTTATTTCAATTAGGATATATATAAGATAATTTAACTCTATAACTTTAGAACCATTAAATATTAATTCAGGATAAAATAAATCTTGAAAACCAAATTTTAAACCAGAATAAATATAAAGAATAATAAATAAAACTAACCATAAAAGATAACTATGAATAACTAAATATAAAAATTTACTTAAAAATATTTTCCATCTTTTAATGCCACTAGTAAATAAAATTTTAATTGTCCCTTTATTAAATTCACTAGTAATAATATTAACACTGGTTAAAACAATTAATAAGATAATAACAAAAGATAATTTTGATATAGTATTAACATTACTTTTAGCAGTAAATAAATGACCATCTTTATTGGCTAAAAGATCTGATGGTAAATTATTTTGAAGGGCATATTCTAAAATCATCTTTTTAGCAAGGGCGTTTTGACCTAAAAATTTATAACTATTTTTATAAGTATCATAACTATAATAAGTACTACCATTACTAGGGTCATATTTTAAATTACTTTGCTTAAATTCATTTATACTCATTATTTTATATTCCTCTAATGGCATTAATTCCTGATGTTCTAAATGACTAAAATAAAGAGAATACATAAATAAGTTTTCATAATTATAATTAGAATAGTCTGTAATTTTTCTTGCTAAAACTAGATCTCTTACTTGTTGTAATTTAGGAAATTCATCATCATATTGATAATTATAACTATAATATTGATAATAATTATTACTATTAACAATAGCTTTTAATTCTTTAATTTCTTGTTCATTATTCTTTTGTAAATTTTGTAAATCTTTTTCACTATAATCTTTTAATAAATAAAGGTTGGTATCAAAAAGATCACTAGAGGGATTTATTAAAATATTTTGAATATCTATATCATTCCTATTATTAATTAATATATTACTTAAATAAATTTCTATTTCTTTTTTTAAAATAGTATGAAAATAAATGTTATATTGCCAATCATTTTGCCTATTTATTATATCTTTTTGATAAACATCATTTTTTAAATATTCTAATATTTCCTTTTCCTTATAATAATAAAATTCATAAAATTGTTGTTTTAAAGGAAAGTAACTTAAATACTTATTTTGTTCTAAATTAGTGGCATTTATAGAAATTAAATTATTAAAATTAATTGTTTCATCTAAATTATTTTTTTGAATATTATTTTCCGTTAAAATAATTACACTTAATAATAAAGTACCTAAAATAATTAATATATTTTTTAAATGATAATTTTTTATAAATTCACATTTAATTGCTTTAAATATTGTCATCAGTAACACCTACTTTTTCTAAAAATTCGCTTTCTAAACTTTTATGATGATGTTTTAACTTACAAACATCAACTTCTTCTAGAAAACCTTGATCAATTATCAAAATACGGTCACAAATATTTTCTATTTCTGATAAGATATGACTGCTTATTAAAATGGTAGTATTTTCTTTTTGATTAATTTTTTGTAAAACCATTCTAAGTTCATTTATACCAATGGGATCAAGACCATTCGTGGGTTCATCTAACAAAAGCAGTTTGGGTTTTTTAATTAACGCACATACAAGGCCAAGACGTTGTTTCATCCCAAGAGAATATTTAGCAACTTTTTTATCGAGATCTTTAGCCAAATTTAATTCTTTAACTATTTTTTCTATATAATTTTGATCGGTAATATTATTAAGTAAAGAAACAATTTTGATATTATCTCTTCCCGATAAATTTAAATAAAAGGCAGGATTTTCAATAATAACGGCAATTTTATTCATTATCTTTTCATAATCTTTAGATATGTATTTATTAAAAAGTTTAATTTCACCTTTTTGAATTTGACAAAAATTAATTATACTTTTAATTAAAGTTGTTTTACCAGCCCCATTCTTTCCAATTAAACCAACTATTTCGCCTTCATAAATATCTAAATTAATATTATTAAGAACTTGTTTTTTACCATAACTTTTACATAAATCTTTTATAGCAATTACTTTATTTAATTTTGAATAATTTTTATCTTTTTTCTTATAATCATATTCACCATTTAAAAGTTCATTAACAGTCACATTAAATATATCGGCTAAAAATGGTAAATAAGATATATCAGGAATATTAATACCTCTTTCCCATTTAGAAACCGAATTATCAGAAATATTTAATTTTTCAGCAATATCTTTTTGCGTTAAGCCTTTTTCTTTTCGTAGTTTATAAATAAACTTGCCAATTTTTTCTTGATCCATTTCTATCACCTAGCAAAATCATAGCATAAATATTTCTATTTCGCACTGACTTATTAAGTCATTTATTTTTTTATTAATATTATCATTAATTGTGGTCAAAATAATAATATAGTGCTAAAATATCTTTGAAATAGGAAGTGATTATGTGTTTGAATTAGTATCAAAATATAAACCCAGTGGTGATCAACCTAAAGCCATAAATGAATTAGTTGAGGGTATTAAAAATGGTAAAAAAGAACAAGTTTTACTGGGAGCAACGGGAACAGGTAAAACTTTTACAATAGCTAATGTCATTAAAGAAATAAATAAACCGACTTTAGTTTTAGCCCATAATAAAACGCTTGCCGGTCAGCTTTATAGTGAATTTAAAGAATTATTTCCAAACAACCACGTTGAATATTTTGTTTCTTATTATGATTATTACCAACCAGAAGCATATGTTCCATCAAGTGATACATATATTGAAAAAGATGCCTCAATTAATGATGAGATTGATGAACTTAGACATAGTGCTACATCAGCTTTAATAAATTATCGTGATGTAATTGTGGTGGCTTCCGTTTCTTGTATTTATGGTATTGGCGAAAAAGATGAATATGAAAAAAATATGTTAGTTTTATCACTTGGTGATACAGTAAATAGAAATAATATTATTAATAAATTAGTTGATATGACTTATGAACGAAGCGATTTAGATTTTCACCGGGGTACCTTTAGAGTAAGAGGTAATTCTATTGATATAATTCCTGTTAATGAAAAAGAGAGTGGTATTAGAATTGAACTTGATGATGATAAAGTTGATTCAATAACCGTTTTTGATCCTCTTACCGGAGCTATTAAAGAAAGTAAGAAAACAATTGCTATTTCTCCTGCTTCCCACTTTGTTACTAGTCCAGAAAAAATGGAAGAAGCCATAAGAAGAATTGAAAAAGAATTAGATGAACGTATCAAATATTTTAACGAAAATGGTAAATTTATCGAAGAACAAAGAATTAAAGAAAGAGTTAATTACGATTTAGAAATGCTTAGAGAAACAGGTTATTGTAATGGGGTTGAAAATTATGCAAGACACTTAGCTTTAAGAGAAGAAGGAGTTACTCCAACTTGTTTAATTGATTTCTTACCTAAAGACTATTTACTTGTTGTTGATGAATCACACGTTACTCTTCCCCAAGTAAGAGGAATGTATAATGGCGATCGAATGCGAAAACAAACTTTAGTTGATTATGGCTTTCGTCTTCCCTCCGCTCTTGATAATAGACCTCTTAAGTTTCCAGAATTTGAAAGCAAAATAAATAATGCCATTTATGTATCTGCTACCCCAGGAGATTATGAACTTGAAAAAGTAAATCATAAGGTAGTAGAACAAATTATTAGACCTACTGGTTTACTTGATCCAATTATTGAAGTAAGAAAAACGGAAGGTCAAATAGATGATATAATTGCAGAAATTAATCAAAGAATTAAACTCAATGAAAGAGTTTTAATCACTACTCTTACAATTAGAATGAGTGAAGAATTAACCAACTACTTAAAAGAAATGAATATTAAAGTTGCATACCTTCATAATGAAATTAAGACTTTAGAAAGACTTAAAATTATTCACGATTTAAGATGTGGTATCTATGATGTTGTTGTTGGTATTAACCTTTTAAGAGAAGGTATTGATATTCCAGAAGTTAGTTTAATATGTATTTTAGATGCTGATAAACAAGGTTTCTTAAGAAGTGATCGTTCTTTAATTCAAACGATTGGTCGATGTGCAAGAAACGCCAGTGGTAAAGTAATAATGTATGCAGATACGATAAGTGAGGCAATGAAAATTGCTATTGAAGAAACCGAAAGAAGAAGAAAAATTCAAGAAGAATATAATAAAGAAAATAATATTATTCCTAAAACGATTGTGAAAGATATTAAAGAAGTTATTTCTAATAATATAACGGAGACAAAGAAAAAGACTAAGTTAAGTAAAAAAGAGACTGAAAGTATGTTAATAAGAATTGAAGAAGAAATGAAAAATGCCGCTAAAAATTTAGACTTTGAAAGAGCTATGGAACTAAGAGATATATTATTTGAACTTAAAGGAGATATAAAGAAATGAAAGCACTTATAACTGGGGCATCTTCAGGCATAGGAAGAGATATGGCCAGGTATTTAGCTACATTAAATGTTGATTTAATACTGGTTGCCAGAAGAGAAAATTTATTAATAGATTTGCAAAAAGAATTAAATGTTAAAGTAAAAATTATTCCTCTTGATTTAAGTATTAAAGAGAATGTTTATGAATTATATAAAAACATAAAAAATGATAATATTGATATTTTAATTAATAATGCTGGTTTTGGTTTATTTGGGGATTTTACGGAAACTGATTTAGATACCGAAATAAAAATGATTGATGTTAATATTAAGGCACCCCATATCTTAACCAAATTATGCTTAAAAGATATGGTAAAAAAAGATCAAGGATATATTTTAAATGTAGCATCAAGTGCAGGATTTATGGCTGGTCCTCATTTAAATACTTATTATGCTACGAAAAATTATTTAACTAAACTTTCAATGGCTATTAATGAAGAATTAAGATGTAATCATAGTAAAGTCGTTGTGTCTTGTTTATGTCCAGGTCCAGTTGATACGGAATTTAATAAAGTTGCTAAAGGAACATTTGCGACCAAAGAAGCTAAAAGTAGTTACGTAGCAAAATATGCAATAGATAAAATGTTTAAAGGTAAAATGATTATTATTCCTACTTTAAAAATGAAATTAGCTATCTTTGGGATTAGATTTATTCCCTACCGTTTACAACTTATTATTGCAGGCCATATCCAAAAGCGAAAAACAAAAAATAGCTAGGTTCATTCTAACTATTTTATATTGAAAATTTTTGCCGTTTACGGCACTTTTTTTCAATCATTAATTCAAAATATTTTTATTAAGTAAAAATTCTTTTAAACCAATAATTTCTATTCCCTCTTCGTTAACCCAAGATTTTATATCATCTTTAACTACAATTATTTTTTTAAAATTATCATTTATATTAATTAACGATTTTTCTTCTTGAATAGTTTTTTCTCTTGTTTCAAGCCCTAAACAAACTTGAATATAATATTTTTTATTTCCTTCATTGCAAATAAAATCAACTTCTAATCGTTTTCTTTTATCCCCTTCTCTAATTTCAACAACTCCAACATCAACATTATATCCTCTTACTAAAAGTTCATTATAAATAATATTCTCAATTAAGTGATTTTCTTCCATTTGTCTAAAATTAAGTCGAGCATTTCGAAGACCTAAATCAGCAAAATAATATTTATAAGGAGTATTAATATATTTTTTACCTTTCACATCATATCTTTGAACTTTTTCAATAATAAATGCATTTAATAAATAATTAATATAAGAATTTATTGTATTAATAGATACATTTTTTATATAAATATTGGCAATTTTATTTGCATTAGTATAAGAACCAACCGAAGATGATAGAACATTAATTAATGAATCTAAAACATCTTTTCTCTGAATATTATTTCTTTCTATTATATCTTTTATATAAGTAGTTTCAAATAAATCAGTCAAATACTTTCTTTTTTGCTTGTCTGTTTTTAAAATTACCATATATGGTAGCCCACCATATAACAAATAATCATTAAAAGCACTATTAATATCACCAGTATAAACATCATAAAATTCACTAAAAGTTAGAGGAAAAATTTTAACTTCATCGCCTCTGCCTCTAAATTCTGTGACAATATCTGATGACAAAAATTTTGAATTAGAGCCAGTTACATAAACATCTAAATTTCTAATATGCAAAAAGCCATTTAAAACACTTTCAAAATCATCTACTTTTTGAATTTCATCTAAAAGAACATAATAAGTATCTTCATCTTTTATTTGTTCTAAAATATATTTTTCTAAAACATCAGGATTCAAAAATCCTTTATTTTGACGATCTTCTAAATCTATTTTTATAATATGATCTTCTTTTATGCCAGTCGATAATAAATAATTTTTAAATATAGGATCTAATAAATATGATTTACCACATCTTCTTATCCCCGTTATTATTTTTATTAAGCCATTTTTTTTCTATCTATTAATTCATTTAAATAATACTCTCGTTTTATTTCTTTCATCTTTTCCTCCATTGAAAATTTTTGCCGTTTACGGCACTTTTTTTCAGTGTAATCCGAGCATACCTTAAATATCGATCCAATAAAATTACTTCTTCAAGACATTAATGGCTTTTTATAAAAAGAATGCTAATTTAATAAAATTAACATTTCTTTTTTAATATTCTTGTTGTATTTAAAATAGTTAATAAAGTAACACCAGTATCAGCAAAGACAGCTTCCCACATTGTAGCAATACCAAAAGCACTAAGAAGTAATACTAAGACTTTGGTACCAATAGCAAAAATTAAGTTTTGTTTAATTATTTTATTAGTTTTCTTAGATATCTTAATTAATTTAATAATACTATCTAAATTATCATTCATAATAACAATATCACTTGCTTCGATCGCTGAGGCACTACCAATACTACCCATTGAAATACCTACTTTAGCTAAGGCTAGACTTGGAGCATCATTAATACCATCACCAACAAAAGCAACATTACCATTATATTTATTAAGTTCACTATTAAGTAAATCAAATTTATCTTGTGGCAATAATTCATAATGACACTCATCTATTCCTAATTTTTCACTAACACTTAAAGCGATATCTTTTTTATCACCAGTGAACATCATTGTCTTAATATCTAAGGCTTGTAAATCATTAATAACTTCATAAGCATTATCTTTTAAACCATCATAAACATTTATTTTAGCTGCAACTAAATTATCAATAACCATATAAGTACCATCAATAAAACCATCTTTTTTAACAAATTCTTTAGTACCTACCATTATCTTTTTCTTGCCTATATTATAACTAATACCTTCACCAGGATATTCTTTAAACTTAGTTATTTTTAAGTGTTTTGCATCTTTTAATTCTTTAACAATAGCTTTAGCAATGGGATGGTTAGAATACTCTTCTCCACTTACTAAATAAGCATTAATATCATCAATATATCTTTCTAAGTCTAAATATTCTATTTCAATACTTTTATTATTTTCATCAGTTAGAGTACCGGTTTTATCAAAGATAATTTCCTTTATTTTAGAAGATGCTTCTAAATAATCACTCCCCTTTATTAATATTCCTTCTCTAGATGATGCCCCAATACCAGAAAAATATGATAAAGGAACCGAAATAGCAATAGCACAAGGACAGGAAACAACTAGAAAAACCAAAGATCTGTAAATAGCGTCATTAAATGGCATCTTAAAAATAAGAGTTAAAACAATTGTTAAACTAATAGCAAGTCCTAAAATAATTGGTGTATATATTTTAGCCGCTTTGGAAACAAAATTTTCTGTTTTTGCTTTTCTATCTGTGGCATTTTCCACTAAAGATAAAATATTTGCTACTGTACTATTTTCATAAGTTTTAGTAACCTTTAAAGTTAAGATATCAGAAGTATTAATACCACCAGATAAAACTAAATCATTAACTCCTACGCTTACAAGACGACTTTCTCCTGTTAATGCTTTATTATCTATTTTACTCATTCCCTTAACAACAACACCATCTAAAGGAATTTTTTCACCCTTTTTAATTAAAATTAAATCATCTATTTTAACACTTTCAGGACTAACTACTTTAATTTCATCATTTATTAATAAATTAGCATAATCTGGTTTTATATCCATTAGTTCACTTATTGATTTTCTAGAATTATTAACCGCAATACTTTCTAAAATCTTTCCTATTTCATATAAAATAATAACCATTAAACCTTCACTAATATTATTAGTAAAATAGGCCCCAATACAAGAAATACTTACTAATAGATTTTCATCAATATTAAAACTTTTTATTAACATTAAAATAGCTTTTTTAAGTACTCTAAATAATAATATCAAATAAGCTAATATTATAAATACTTCTTTAATTAAATTATTTTTAATAAATAAGGATATTATAAATAAAGTTATTCCTAAAATAAGTCTAGTAATATCAAAAATTATTTTTTTATTATCTTTACTATTTAAATCTAATACTTTTACATCAGCATCCGTGGCTTTAACTGTCTTTTCAACAATTTTTTTAACGCCACTTTTAAGGGAAGTTTCAACATTTACTTCAAGCTTAGCAAAATTAACACTAGCACTTTTAATATTTTCACATTTATTTAGAGCTGTCTCAATTTTTCTGGCACAATTAGGACAATCTAAATTACTTAATTTATATTTATACTTATAGTTCATTAATATGTTCACATCCTAACTTAAATATTTTTTCCACGTGTTCATCAGCAAGGGAATAATAAATACAATTACCCTTCTTTTTGTATTTGACCAATTTTGCTGACTTTAAAATTCGCAGTTGATGCGATACCGCTGATTGACTAACACCAATATTATTTGCAATTTCACATACACATAATTCATTATCTATTAAAGCATTGATAATTTTTACCCTTGTAGAATCACCAAATATTTTAAATAATTCTGATATATCAATTATTTTATCTTCATCAATAAACTTCATATTTTTACTCCTAACTATATGAATACTTGTTCACATATACATATTATCACACTATTTATTATATGTAAAGAATATAAATTATGTTTTACATTAAAAATGTTTTTTATCTAAAAAAATCACATTAATTATTTATTTTAAAAGGAACTAGTTGTTACCGGACAATTAAAAAAAATTATTTGAAAACATTGCTTTATAATTTTATTTATGATATATTCTATTTGACAGGTACTTAATGTATGCTGATGCTACCAGTGCGTCCGGTAGCATTCCAGACTGATGGACAATAAATATTTCAGAAACCGCAAGGCTATTGCAGATAATAGTCCAGGACCAAATTAGTTATTTAGAGAAGTATATTATATTGTTTAATGTACTTCTCTTTTTATTTCAGAGGGTTATAATGAAAAAAGATTTAAATAAAATTATGAAAAAAATTAATATTAAAGACTATTCTTTAAAAGAAATTGCAACGTATTTTGAAAATTTTAACAATTCAACAATTATTATTAAAACTAATAAAAGAACTATAAATTTTAAAATTAACAGCGCAATTTTACCACACTTATTAGGTATTCAGCACACTCTATTAAATAAAAAAAATAGACAAATTTTAGGTAAAAATGGATTTATAAAACTTATAAACAATGAATATACTTTGCAGAATTTAAAAAGCGATTTTCAAAAAATTAAAAAATTATATTTATACGATTACTCTATAAGTAGAATCGAATACTTACCAATGTTTTTTAATACTTTGGAAAAATGCAAAACAATTAAAATAATGGACAAAAATAAATTTATTAGAAACTCTAAATTAAAAGGGAACTATGCTTTATATAAAATTGTTAAAGATCATAATAAAACTATTTACCCACTATTAACTTTAAAAAAAATAAACTCTAAAACAACAGTTATCGAAACTTTTATTATTGAAAAAGATATTAGTTTAATTGGAGCATTAGAAACAGAAAAAATAATAGAAATAAAATTGCTATCCTCAAGCCAAAAATATATCCATAATTAAAGAGAAGTTTTTTATTTACTTCTCTATTAATCGATACAAAAGACAGCATACAATGGTACTGATTTAATATTATTTTCTAATCCAAAATTTTTAGATGATATTCTAATGCTATACTTAGGTTTATATTTAGCTATATATTCATTTAAACTTTTACTACTAGTTCTTCTTCCACTTTTTACTTCTACAGGGATGACTTCTCCATCTATTTTAATTAAAAAATCTATTTCATATTTTTCAAAATTATAAAAGTATAATTCTCTGCTGTGAGGATATAACTCACACGCTATATAGTTTTCTGTCAAAACACCTTTATACATTTCATTTTTATCTAGCATTATTTCACTATAATCTAAGTTAGATAATGCTCTAAGTAGACCTACATCACTTAAATACAATTTAAATTTATCAGGATTAGCAAAAGCTTTAAATGGCGATTCATTTTTTTCTATTAAATCACATCTTATTACCAAATTACTAGCAATTAACCATTCAAGACTAGTTTCGTATCTAATCTTTCTAGCATCCTTATCTACTATACTATATTTAAAAGTATTATTTACTCTTGCTAATTCCTTTGGTATAGCATTATATATTTTCATATTTTTAATACTTTCACTATTTTCCGTATACTTATTCATATCAGCTAAATAAGAAGTTATAATTTGTTCTTGTAACTCAAAGTTCACTTTAGCAATATCACAATCATTATTTATAAAGTTATTAATAACTGCCGGCATTCCCCCTAAAACTAAATATTTTTTATATAAAAGAAGAGCTTTTTCGTGAATAGAATTTACTACAGCTTCATTAGTAATATAATGTTTTTTTATTTCCTCAATCAGTTTCCTTTCACCTAAAGCTATCAAGTATTCTTCAAAATCCATTGGATATAAATATTTAATAGTTACTTTACCAACCGGAAAAGAAGATTTAAATCTATTTATTTTTACTCCTAAAAGAGAGCCAGCACAAACTATTTTGTAAGGCTTTTCACTTTCGCAGAAATATTTTAAAGATGCTATTGCTCTTTCACTTACTTGGATTTCATCTAAAAAAATTACTGTATCTTCAGGATTAAAATTTACATTTTTGATAATTTCTATTTTTTCTATTATCGTATCAGGATCAATAGTTTCTTTAAAAATTTCACATATATTTTCTTCTTTGTCCAAATTAATATAAATGAAATTTGAAAAATTTTTTTGACAAAATTCACTTAAAATATAGGTTTTACCCGTTTGCCGTGCTCCGATTAACATAAGAGGCATCTTAAAATCCTTTTGCCACTTTTTTAATTCTTCCTCTATTTTTCTATACATATTTGCACCTCTAAATATATTTTAGCATTTTTCGTACAAAATGTACATATTTTTTATTAATTTTCGTGCAAATTGTACGAAAATTAATATTTCTTTAGATAATCACTTACAAAATTTATGACATTATCAATCTTTATTTCTGTAAATTCACTCTTAGTTCTTTCTTTAACTTCTACAATATTATCAGTTACTTTTTTACCAACAGTTATTCTTAAAGGAATACCAATTAAATCCATATCTTTAAATTTAACGCCTGGTCTTTCTTCACGATCATCAAGGAGAACATCTATACCATTAGATTTTAAATCTTCATATAATTTATTAGCAATATTTACTTGTTCCTCATTTTTCATATCAATAACAACTATACATACTTGATAAGGCGCAATAGATAAAGGAAAAATAATACCATTTTCATCATTATTTTGCTCAATTATACTAGCAAGTATTCTTCCAATACCAAGGCCATAACAACCCATTACAACTGGGAATGATTTATTATTTTCATCTAAGTATGTTAAACCTAATTTAGAAGAATATTTTGTTCCTAATTTAAATAAGTTACCTATTTCTATTCCTTTTTTAAAATATAATTTACCTCCACAAACAGGACAAATATCACCCTCTAAAACATTTGATATATCACCAAAGACATCATATTTAAAGTCTTTAGGATTAGCATTAATATAATGATATCCTTCTTTATTTCCTCCACAGCAAAAATTATGCATTGAAAGAATTTCACTGTCAACAACTATTTTACTATTTAAATTAATTGGTCCCGTAAAACCAGAAACAGCATTACTCTTACTTATTAATTCATCATCAGCAAAAGTGATATCACTTACCTTTAATAACTTACAAGCTTTATTTAAATTAAGCTCTCTATCTCCTCTTATAAAGAAAGTTACAAGTTCATCATTAACATTCATAAGCATTGCTTTAACACATTTACTTTTTGGAATATTTAAATAACTACTTACTTCTTCGATACTTTCTTTATTAGGGGTTTCCACTAATTCTAACTTTTTTTCCTCTTCTTTTATTTCTTTAGATACAACTTCTGATACTTCTATATTAGACGAATAATCACAAGAATCACATAATACTAAAACATCTTCTCCAATATTAGTTATTGCTTGATATTCTTCTGATAAACTACCACCCATAACACCAGTATCTGCTTTAACAATTTTATAATTAATTTTTAAACGATCATAAATATGATTATAAGCTTCTTTCATTTTATTATAAGAAATATCTAAGCCTTTTTCGTCTCGATCAAAAGAATAAGCATCTTTCATAATAAATTCTCTTACTCTAATAAGGCCATATCTTGGTCTTGGTTCATCACGAAATTTATCAGCCATTTGATAAATTGTAAAAGGTAAATCTTTATAACTATTAACTTTGGACTTAGCAGCAATAGTAAATAATTCTTCGTGCGTTGGTCCCAAAACAAAAGGTTTATCAAAACGGTCAGAAAGATGAAACATACTTTTACCTAGGGCATCGATTCTCCCACAAGTCTCATAATATTCACTAGGTATTAAACTTGGCATTAAAACCTCTTCAGCTCCCGCAGCGTCCATTTCTTCTTTAACAATCTTTTTTATTTTATCAAGAACTTTTAAACCCATTGGTAAATACATATAAATACCTGTGCCAACTTTTTTTATCATACCTGATCTTACTAATAATTTTCCACTTAAACTTTCTTCATCTTTTACATCTTCTCTTAAAGTATAAAAATAACTATTTTTTAATTTCATTAGATGAACCTTCTTTCTTTAATTAATTATATACTATAAGTTAAAAAAAAGAAAGATTTCCTTTATTTCTTTCTTTTTAAAGTGCTTACATCATATTCATACTCTTTTCTTATAGTTAATTATAATACTTGATATTTAATAAAAAAGCAATAAATATTTATTAAAAAAAGCTAGTTTATAATACTATAACTAGCCCTTTTATAAAATACAATATATAAAATTATTTATTTGGATCAACTAATATTTTAATTGAATTAGATGTCCCACTTGTAAGTTCTTCATAACAACTTTGAACATCTTCTAAAGTAACAGTTTTAGAAACAAATTTTAATACATCAATCTCTTTATTAGCAATCATACTAATACACTTAGCAAATTCTTCTTTTTTATAAGCAATGGCACCGATAATAGTTACTTCTTTCATAACGGCATCAATACTATTAAAGTTAATTGGTAACATTGATACCCCAACTAAAATAACTTTACCGCCTTCTTTAACTAGATTTAAAGCACTATTAACAGCAGGACTATTACCACAACATTCCAAAACTTTATCAAAGTGACTAGAATATTCTTTCATCACTTTTTCATCTTTAGCATTAATCCATTTATCAGCTACTCCAAGTTTAACGGCAGCTTCTCCTCTTTTCTCATTGGTTTCCGAAATAACTACATTACTGGCTCCACTTTTTTTAGCAAACATTGCACACATTAAACCAATAATACCAGCCCCAACTACTAAAACATCATCACCAACATCAATATCAGCCAAGTTAATTGCGTGATAACCTACCGCTGTGGGTTCTACTAAAGCTCCTTCTTCATCACTAACACTATCAGGTAGTTTAAAAACCATATCACTTCGAACTTTAAGCATTGGTTCAAGGCCACCAGGATTTTCTAAAGATAAACCACTTGCATACGTCCAAGTTTCTTTACAATAATGAATATTACCAGAAAGACAAGCCTCACAATGACCACAAGGAGATATAGGTAAAGCAGTAACTCGATCACCAACTGCTAAATCATCTCTTCCCCCATTATCTACTACAACACCAGAATATTCGTGACCCATAACAAGACCCACTGGTCCACCAAGTTCAAAATAATGTAAATCAGAACCACAAATACCTGTTTTATGAACCTTTATTAAAACTTTTCCTTCTTCTTTTTGCATTTCCGGAACATCTTTAATTGCAAATTCCCTAACCCCTTTAATTGCTACACACTTCATATATAATCCTCCTAAATATTATTATACCAAAGTTAAATTTTTTTATAAAATAAAAAAGGTAAAAGTTGACATTTATTCATATAAAATGTCAATATCAACATCACCTTTTATGCCCTCAATCTTTCCATTATTAGCCATTTGCCACATTAAATATTTTCCTTTATAACTAGTTTTTTCAGTATAATTAGCAAGCCAAGCTAAATCATAATCATCCCATAATGTTTCTAAATAAAATTTACTCCCATAAAGCATTCCCTTATAACCATTATCATTAATAGTTTTAATAAAACTATTACCTATTTCATTTAAAGTATGAAAACTTATTTTTAAACTATTCCATTTCGACCAATTTTCCCAATCAAAAGCAATTGGTAAATCTATTTTTTCTTTATTTAAAGTTTTAATTACCCATTTAGCTTGTTCTTTAGCTTCTTTAGCGCTTGTTGCAACACTGTTAAAATAAATCCCTACTTTTAATCCGGCATTTTTAGCATTCTTAATATTTTCTTTAAAATAAGGATCAATAATATAATCTCCTAATACGCCATCTTGACTACCTATTCTAATCATTACAAAACTAGCACCGGCTTCTTTAACTTTGGTAAAATCGATATCTCCCTGCCACTTTGATACATCTATTCCCAAAGAATTATTAACATCTTTCTTACTTGTCAATACTTCTTTAAATAAAGTATTTTCTTTTTTAGAAGGAGTATTATCATTTTTTAAATCATTACTTGGATCATTAACATTTAAAGTAACATTTACTTCTTTTATATTATTACTACTATCAGATAAATAATATTTTAACTTATATGTATCTTCTTTATTTAAATCATAATCCCCTTCAATTGAGCATTTTACTAATCCACTATAATTATCACCATAGGTAATTAAATTACATAAATCACCTGTATATCCAATATTAACTGTTTTATTGGTTCCACTAAAAACTAAAGGTGGTGTTTCATCAACAACATTAATTTTAAACTTATAAATATATTTTTTACCCTTTTTTATATAATAAATACTATATTCTTTTTCCCCTAATTTATCAGTTGTTATTTTATAATTATCACTAACTATTTGATATTCACTATTATTTTTTAAGATATCATTTATTTTAACATCATTATATACCTGTACTTTATCATTTATTTCAAAATAATTAACATTCTTTTCGGTATATATTCTTTCTTGACATCCTGTTAGTAAAAAACTAATTAAGATAATAATAATTAATTTCATATAATCCCCATTCTTTATTTAAAAAAGATGCATTAATGCATCTTATAGATATTCAACAATTTTAATATTATTTTTTAATTTTTCAATTAAATCTTCTGGCTCATATTTAGCAAATATTCCCACAAAATTACTATGATCCATTAAAAACATATCATAATATTCTAAAAATATTTGTTGATAATTAGTAACTCCTAAATCTTTTAAATAACTAATATTTTCACATACTAATTTTTTATTAGTTTTAATTAAGTTAACTAAATTCTTGGGTGAATTATCTAAGAATTCAGCAATGTCTTCTTTGTTAAAATTAAATTTTTCTAAAAATTTCATGCTGCCCTCCTATAACTTGATTCAGTATCATAAACATCCGGTTTAATATCATCAAGTCCAATATCAGCAAAACTTATTTCATCATTATAAGTTTGACTATCATATTCACTAAGACTAGCAAGTTGTCCACGTAATCCTTCTAAATCTTCTCTTATTTTAGCAAAAGGCTTATCAAAATCTTCTTCACTAGAACTATCAGGATTAACTGTTACTAAATCATCTTCATTTAACACATTATCAGTTAGTTCATTAGAACTTAAAGTTACTGCTTCACTGGTTTTATTAAATGTTTTTTGCCATTCAGCTTCACTAAAAAGAAACTTTTCATAACTACCATCTTCTTTTTTATATGGTTTATTTACTTGCATACAATATTTTATTTTTTTAAAAATATCTAAAGCATTTAGATTAATTCTACTTGGATCTTCTCGATAAATTTCTATTTCATTTATACTTTCAATAATACTAAATTTTTTTAAAATTTCATTATATCCATTACAAACAACTTTTAATTCTCTCGCTTTTGTAATAAAAACATTTTTACTTTTTAAAAAACTAACTATTTCTTGCATTTCTTCATAAGGAACTACTACTAAATCGATAAAAAATTTTTCAATTACATTTTTTCGTTCCCTATCATTAAATTCAAACAAATCTAATTTATCATTAATGTTTTCCATTATATCCCTCCTAATATGCAATTAATGGTACTTTCTTTGGATCTAAACCACTACTAATTAATTTATTAATGGTACTATCTAAATCATTCTTATTATATTTTATTAATATATTAGGATTTAAATAAATATCAAATGGTTCTTTACCAATTTCTATTAATTTATCTACTTTTTCTTCAAATTCTTTATCATATAATAGTTCAACATTATCAATAAATAAATCTAATTTTAAATCTTTATTTTTAGCATATAAAACATTTTTTCTTAAATCATTTTCATTATAATTAGCTAAGACTTTTTCTAAATCATTACTGGTAAAGTCTAAATAATCAAAACCTAATTCAGTTAATAAATCAATTAATTCATCTTTTGGCGATTTAGTTGTTTTAATATCTTCATTAACATTTTCTTTAGCTTCCGCTAAAACTTCTGAAATGCTTTTACCTGTTAAAGTACTATTTTTAATTTTTTCTTCATAATCATATAAAGCATCTTCTGGGAACATCATCAATTTAGCAGCTTCTCTTCTTTCATCTTCATTAAATTCAAATTTTTCAAGTAATGAAGTAAGAGAATCTCTTGTTATATTTATGTTACCATTCAAAGCTAAATCAAAATATTCATTTAAACGAGCTTGATTTTCTAACGCTTCGTCTTTTCTAATAGCAAGTTCTTCAATTGTCGCAATAGCGCTATTCATTTCTGATTCAACTTTAATTAATTCATCTTTAGCTTTATCAGTCTCATCTTTTACTCTATCAATTGTTTTAGGCAATAAATTACTAATATCTTCACTTAAACGATCAGGATTAAAATCAATTTTTAATTTTTCTAAGACATTTTTAAAATCATCTGTTTTAATATGACTTAAAGCAGTTAATAATTTATCTCCTTCTTCACCTAAAACTCGCTCTTCTTCCGTTAAGTTTTCAATCTTTTCTTGTAATTTAGCCTTTTCTTCAGTTGTTCTTTCTTTCGTTTCCGTTGCTATTTCTCTTTCTTTTTCCATCTTAGAAAGAATCACACTATCTTCACCACGTAGATTATATAATTTATCTAATAATTTCGTAATTTCTGCAGTTAACATTTTCATTATAACCACTCCCTCTTATTATGACTAAATTATACCACACGCACAAGTATCTTGTAAATAATTTACATAAACTTTCTATATTATTTTTTCTCTTGAAAAAGAATCTTTTTTATTTTAAATCTTACTCTTTGAATTGTATTATCAACTTGTTTATAATTCTTATTTAATATTTTAGACATTTCTGGTAAGCTCATTCCTTTATATAAAAGAGTAAAAACTTGATATTCATTTTCCGTTAAATTATTTTTAATCAATTTAATTAATTCAGAATAACTTTCATCTTCTAAAATATTTTTTAAAGGATCATTGGCTCTTTCATCACTAATGGTATCTAAAAGGGTAACATCACTATCCAAAATAGCCATATCAAGTGAAAATAAATCGTTAACTCCTTGATATTTTGGCCGATGATATTTTCTAATTATTCCTTTAATTCTTCTTTCAATACAAAGGGTAATAAAAGTAGAAAGAGATGTATCTTTATCTTCTTGAAAATGATTTAAGGCATCACTAAAACCAACATTACATTCACTGTATATTTCTTGAAAGTCAACATTTAATTTATTTAAATACATTTTATATTTATTTATTAAAATATCAATAATACATTTATACTTATAAAATAGAAGATTTTTAGCATTTTCATCTTCATCACGATAAAGCATTATTAATTCGCCATCACTAGTATCTTTTAAATATTCTTCAATTTCTTCATTAGTCATTTCTAAGCATTCCATATATAAGTATTCCTGCTGAAACACTAGCATTTAAACTATTTATATGGCCTTTCATATTTATTTTTATTACTTCATCAGCATTTTCTTTAACTAATCTACTTATACCTTTACCCTCATTACCAATAATTAAAACTTTTTTTTGATTATAAGATACTTCCTTATAATCTATTCCATCCATATCCGCGGCATAGATAAAATATCCCATCTCTTTTAACTTATTTATAGCATTAACTAAATTACTAACCATAATTACTTTAACATAACTAGTAGCACCCGCACTTACTTTATAAACTGTATCATTAACTGTAATACTTCTGTCTTTCGGAATAATAATATTTTTAATCCCTGCTGCTTCACAAGTTCTAATAATAGCTCCAAAGTTATGGGGATCTTCTAAATGATCTAACATAACTATAAAATCACTATCAATATCATCTAAAGTATAATAATCATATTCATATATATCCATAACTATTCCCTGATGATTACCACTTACTAAATGATCTAATCTTTCTTTAGGAACATATTCATATTTTAAACCATCTTTTTGTAATAAAGGTATTAATTCTTTACTACTTACATATATTTTTCTTATTTTACTTTTATCTAATTCTTTTAAAACATTTCTTCCATAAACAAGCATTTTATCACAGCCTTACTAGTTATTATTTTAGCAAATATTTTATTTAAAATCTATTATTAACTTCTCTTTCTTGTTAACCCTTCATCCTCTATCATATATAATAAACTTTCTTTTTCTATTTTTAAATTATTATACATATATAAAATAATATCTTCTTTAAATGGTAATATTTCGCTTAAAAAACTTCTTAAATAAAGAAGTGATAATTTAGCTAGTTCTAATTTTTCTAAAGCTTCACCTATATTTCCTTTAACTAAGTATTCTTCTTTACTTATTAAATTATGATCTTTAAAGATAAGTAAAGTTACTTTTAAATCATCATTTCCTGTTCTTTTAATTTCAATTGTATAATTATTTATATTCTTAGTACCAAATTGCACATCTATATCTTTATCAGTAAAGTTAACCGCATAGATAACTGCTTCATCATTATCATAACATCTTACTTGCGTAACTTCTTCAATATTAAAATTATCTGTTTGTCTTTTATAATCAAAATTTAGAGAATTTTCACTTAAAACAAAAGAGATGAATCCATATTCATTACTACTTATCGTAAGACTACAAACATTTTCCAAAGCTAAATCAATATTTAAATTTAAATCAACATTCATTCCTTTAAATTCAAATTCATAGTTATCTTTGGTATTATTTTCTCCTCTACTTCTAATAAATTTAAAATGATCAGTAGCTATTTCTGTATGATACCCATATATTGCTGGTATATTTTTCTTTTCATTTTTACATTTTAATTTCTTATATTGAATATAACCTATTATATTATTACCATCACTTATATTCCATCTATTAGAATTATCTTTTTCTAATATTGTAAAACCAAGTAAATCAATTAACCTTTTTTCATAATCAATATTATATTCCATAAAAACTCTCCTTAAGCATAGGTATTATAACATAATTTATTGTATAAAGATAGAAAAATGATGCAATTTAAGCATCATTCTCATCTAATTCTGGATCAATAAAAATATCAATTATTTCATCAACATCTTGATTATCTTTTGGCCCTGGTTTTCTTCTAGTGTATTCTAGTCCTTTTACTTTAATATCAATATCATAAAGATAAGATACAAGACGACTAAAACTTTTTAAATCTTCATCACTTAAGTTTACTTTTTTAACTTTTGTTTTTTCCATATTCTTTTATTCCTCCCTTCACTATATATATATAACTTTTTTTGTTCATTTCCTTTTTTTCCAACAAAAAATTTAATTTTTCTTGCTTATTAAGTTATTTTTTTGTATATTAATCGTGTGATTAATTATGTTTAAAAATACCCTAGATAATAAAAGATATTATACTTTAAATTATTTTTATAAAACTAAATTTAATCAAAAAGTATTTAAAGTTCCCTTAGATGCTCATTTAAATTGTCCAAACAAAATAAATGGCCAAGGTTGTATTTATTGTAGTAACAATAGCACAGCAAATATTACAGATACTAATTTATCTTTAGAAGAACAATTTTTAAATAATATTAAAGTATTAGAAAAGAAATGGCCAAATAGTTTATATATACCCTACTTTCAAAGTGGCACTAATACTAATGCTCCCTTAAGTATTTTAAAACCCTTATTTGAAAAGTTCTTAAATTACCCTAAAGTAGTAGGTATAGCCATAGCAACAAGGCCAGATACTATAAGTGAAGATGTACTCAATTATTTAAGTGAACTTAATAATAAAACATTCTTAACAATTGAACTTGGATTACAATCAAGTAATGATAAAACGCTAGAATTTATTAAAAGAGGCCATAATACAGAATGTTTTATTAAGACAGTAAAAAAACTAAAGGAAAGGAATATCTTTACGGTTGCTCATATTATTAATGGCTTACCTTACGAAACAGAAGAAGATATGTTAAATACTACTAAACTATTAAATAAATTAAATATTGATGGTATTAAAATTCATATGTTATATATATCTAAAAATACTGAATTAGCTCGTATATATCAAACAAAACCTTTTCATATTTTAACTAAAGATGAATACATAGATATCGTTATTAAAGAATTAGAATCATTAAATGAAAATATTGTAATTGAAAGAATAACTGGTGACCCCGTTAAAGAAGAATTAATTACCCCTATATGGTTACTCAAAAAATTTTGTGTTCTAAATGACATAGATAAAGAAATGGTTAAAAGAAATACCTACCAAGGAATGAATGTTGATAACTCCTAAGTTTTCAACATTTTTTAAAGCAAAAAAATAGGAAGAGAAATAATTCTCTTCCAAAGAGTTAAGTCTATGAGGTTTTTACGAGTTTTCCTTCTCGATTAACATATCATTTTTAACCTCTAATAGCATCCTTATAACAAACAAGCTCACTCGTCCCACTATGAGATAACTCATTCCAACCAGATTCACAATAGTACGATTCGTCGTCCCTACGACCAACCGTCCCCAGGGTTGACGTCTTCACACAAGATCTACTGCAGGAACTTTTCGTCTTATATTCTTCTTCATCAAACTCACACGCATAGACCTCTTTAGTCGTACTATAACCCTTGAAACAAATCTCCTCACAATAACTCAGTGAATTAGTCGAATACCCCGATCTTACCGAACAAGCGAACCAGTCGAAACCGAACTCGTGCCTATCGAAACTACAGGTTCCCGGACCACCAGTCTTGCACCACTTACCATCGTCGATCAAAACTCCCCCTACGCACTCAACACCCTTCTCTACTACAGAACATTTCCCAGACTCTGTCGACTTACAAGTACTCTCGGCTTGACTTTCAGAACTATACTTTTGAGTTGGCTCAGCGCTGCACGTCCAGTAAGTATTTATTAAAGTTTTACCATTAGTCGTGCATATCCAACCTTTCGATGGATCTTCTACAAGAGTTCCGACATCACATCTATATGCGTAATCTGTCGTTACACTAACACTCGGAAAAGGTGCTTGACTATATCTTCCTGACGCATCTCTTACTCTTCCTTCTATGGTGTATGGTGTTCCATCACTTAAATTACTTATTGTACAACTTCCATTTGAATTAGATGCTGTTACCCAACTTCCTCCACTTTCTCTACATTGTCTTTGTATTATATTACTACTTGGTGTTGTATCTGTTCCTGTTACTGTTACGGTTATACTACTTATATCTTTTGTATTTTCTTTTACTTCTGCTGTAGGATTTGTTTTATCTAACTTTATACTTTGAGTTGATACATCTGATTCATTCCCTGCTTTATCTTTTACTTTTATTTTTACACTATGACTTCCTTCTGTATTGGTTAATGTATAACTTACTTTACTAAATGATGTGCTAGTTGTTGTTTGATAACTACAACTACTTTCATATACACAATAACTCTCTATATTACTTTCTGTTATACTTGCATTATATGTTATTCCTACTTTATGAGTATAATCTGTACTACTACTTAATGTTTGACTTGTATCTGGTGCTCCTGTTAAGGTAAATGTTTTTATTACTGGTTTTGTTTGATCTACTGTTATCTTTGCTTTGGATTTATTTGTTGTTACTGATATATTATTTGCTTTATCTTTTAAATACATATACATTGTTTTTTCTCCATCACCATTTGTTAAACTTGGTGAAGTTACTGTTACATCTTTATTACTTATTTCTGTCCAATTACTACAACTTTGACTATTATCACTTATACAATATTGGACTACATCTTCATCTAACCAATTACCTTTATATGTTACATCTAAACCATATGTATAACCATTATTTAATTCTGTTCCACTACTTGTCTTTCCGGTTATACTAAATGTATTTATTTCTGGTACTTTGTTATCTAAATCAAAATATAATTCACAATATATTGTTTTACTACTTTCTATTGTTACTCTTCCATCTATACTTCCTTTTGTTAATTCTTGAGTTGGTTTATATTCTATTTCTTTACCATTATAATCATAACACATAGTTTTAGTTGTATTTAATAAATAACCACTTGTTGGAAATGTTGTATCAGTTGATATTTGCCAATCTTTACCTCCTAAAGTTTGTTCTTTATATATACTAAATTCTTTTCTTTCTATTTTACTTACTTTACTCTTTTCTACTACACTAGTATCTTTTTTAAATACTAAAAATATACTTAACATTGTAAGTAATACTATTGCTATAATCATTAAATTTTTCTTTTCCATAAACATTCCCTCTCT
This sequence comes from uncultured Bacilli bacterium, assembly GCA_947624505.1. Classification (GTDB taxonomy): domain Bacteria; phylum Bacillota_I; class Bacilli_A; order RF39; family UBA660; genus SIG200. The sequence continues at coordinate 79,176 of CANQKO010000002.1, forward strand.
TACACTCTTATTATGAACAATTATCTCTATTCTTAAACATCATAACATTTTTTTATTTGTTTTTCAATACTATTTTGTAACCATTTTAAAACTATATTAATTCGTTTTTAACTAGTATAATATAAGAAATTATTAGAAAGGCTGATTAAAAATGGTAAGTATAATTACTTGTACGATAAGAGTTAATGAAGAGTCTTGGGAAAAATTAAAAGAAATCGCTAAAATAAATAAGCGAAGTATGAACAAAGAGATTGAGTTTATAATAGATAAAAGAATAGAAGAGTTTGAGTCTAAAGAAAATAAAAAAGATAAAGAATATGAAAAAATGGAAGGTTAATAATTAATCTTCCATTTTTTCAAATTGACTATTATAAAGTTCAGCATACTTACCTTGTAATTTTAATAATTCTTCGTGAGTTCCCATCTCCACGATATTACCTTCTTGCATCATTAATATTAAATTTGCATTTTTAATTGTCGATAACCGATGGGCAATTATAAATGATGTTCTACCCTCAGTTAATTTATCCATCGCTTTTTGAACTAATTCTTCAGTTCTAGTATCTACACTAGATGTTGCTTCATCTAAAATTAAGAATGGGGCATCTTCAATCATACCTCTAGCTATTGTTAATAATTGTTTTTGACCAGATGATAAGGTATCATTATCATAAAGAATTGTATTATAACCATCAGGTAGTGATTTAATATAATGATGTAATCCCACTACTTTACAAACATCTTCAATTTGTTTATCTGTTACATTACTTTTATTATAACGAATATTTTCTTTAATACTTCCTTCAAATACCCAAGTATCTTGTAAAACCATTATAAATAAATCGTGAATATTTTTTCTTGTTAATTCTTTAGTAGATATACCATCAATTAAAATATCACCATCTTTAATATCATAAAATTTCATTAATAAATTAACAATCGTTGTTTTACCAGCACCAGTTGGTCCAACAATAGCTATTTTATCGCCAGGATTTACTTTAACATTAAAATTCTTAATAATTAATTTATCTTCATCATAACCAAATTTAACATTTTTAAATTCCATTGAACCAACAACATCTTTTCTTAAAAGAGTTTTAGTTATATTATCTTCATTAGGCATTTCTTCTTCATCTAAGAATTCAAATACTCTTTCTGATGCAGCAGCACAAGATTGCAAGCTAGACATTGCTTGGGCAATTTGAGAAAGTGGTTGAGTAAATAATCTAACATATAACATAAATGCTACAATTACCCCAAAATCAATTGAATTATTCATTGTTAAAATAGCTCCAACTATACAAACACAAACATAACCAAAATTACCAATAAAGCCCATAAATGGATGCATTAATCCTGATAAAAATTGTCCTTTTCTAACATCATCATAAATATTATCATTAATACTAGCAAACTTTTTATTGGCATCATCTACACCATTATAAGCTATCATAACATTATGACCAGAATACATTTCTTCAATATGTCCATTAAGTTCCCCAATTTCATCTTGTAATCTAGAAAAATATTTTTGGGATTTACTAATAACTTGAAACATAAAGAAAAAACCAATAATACTAGATAATATAGCAGTTAAAGCCATTATACCATTAGTTACTATCATCATTATAACTGATCCAATTAAAAGAGTTATTGAACTTACTAAATTACCTAAACTTTGATTTAGAGTCATTGATAATGTATCTACATCATTAGTAACTCTTGATAATATATCTCCATAACTATTTTTATCAAAATATTTAAGAGGTAAATTATTTATTTTAATAGTTATTTCTTTTCTTAATTGTTTAGAAAATTTATTAGTAACAACAGCCATTATATATTGTTCAATATAACCAAATATAGCACTTATTAAATAGATAATAATTAAAAATAAAGCAATACTTTTAATTTTATCCATATCAATACCAGAAAGTAATCCTTCAGTTATTGTATTAGTAATACTTCTTAATTTATCTGGACCAATAATTGATAAAATAGAACTTACAATAGCTAGAATAATGGCTACTACTATGGGAACTAAATAAGGCCTACAATAAACAATTAAACTTTTAATTGATTTTTTAAAATCTTTAGCTTTATCATTATCATTCATTCTTCTTCTACCTGGATGCATTATAATTCACCCCCTAAATCTTTTTCTATCTCACTAGGTGATAATTGTGATTCCGCAATTTCCCGGTAAACCCGACAATTCTTAAGTAACTCTTCGTGCTTACCTACTCCTACTAATTTACCTTCATCAAGAACTAATATTTTGTCAGCATTTTTAATTGTTCCAATTCTTTGGGCTACAATTAAATTAGTGGCATCTTTAGTATATTTTTTTAAATTCTTTCTTAAGTTAAAATCAGTCTTATAATCAAGGGCTGAAAACGAATCATCAAAAATATATATTTCCGGATCTTTAGCAATAGCTCTAGCTATAGCTATTCTTTGTTTTTGACCCCCAGATAAATTAGTCCCACTTTGAGCAGTTTCTGCTTCATATGTATTAGGTAATTTTAAAACAAAATCTTCACCCTCAGCTACTTTAATTGCTTCTTTTACTTTTTCCATTGTTATTTTCTTTAAAGATTTACCATAAGAGACATTATCTTTAATAGTTCCTCTAAATATAACAGCTTTTTGCGGAACATAACCAATAATATTATTAAGAGTCTCTAATTTATAATCTTTGACATTTACGCCATCAACTAAAACTTCACCTTCACTTGCATCATAAAATCTTGGTACTAAATTAATAAGAGTTGATTTACCACTGCCAGTTGAACCAATAAAGGCCACAGTTTCTCCCTTTAAAGCTTTAAAAGAAATATTTTCTAATATATATTCATCAGCATCAGGATATTTAAATGAAACATTTTTAAATTCAACTGTTCCTACTTCAATCCCTTTATTTACATTACCATCTTTAATAGTAACATCCTTTTCTAATACTTCTAATATTCTCTTAGCAGATACTGCTGCTCTTGGATATAACATAAAGATCATTATTAACATCATAAATGACATTAATACTTGCATAGCATAAGATGAAAAAACAACCATATCACCAAATAAAGATATTTTATCTACTAAACCTGCTTTATTAATGATAACAGCCCCAATTAAATAAATCGACAAAGATAGTCCACTCATAACAAGTGACATAACGGGACTTAACAACCCCATATTTTTTTGATTAAATAATTGTAAATTTTTTAATTCTTCATTAGCTTTTTCAAATTTTTCTTGTTGATAATCCTCCGCATTAAAAGCTCTTATTACTCTAACACCCACTAAGTTTTCTCTGGTAATTCTATTTAAATTATCAGTTAATTTTTGCACTAACTTAAACTTAGGAAATACTCTAATCATTAAAGTAATAATAGTTATTAACAAAATAATAACTGCAACTAAAGTCGCCATACTCCAAGTTAAGTTCTTACCCATTATTTTCAAAATAGCCCAAGTCGCCATTATTGGCGCTTTAATAATTGCTTGAAGTCCCATTCCAATAAGCATTTGAATTTGCGTAACATCATTAGTGGTTCTAGTAATCAAAGAACTAGTTTGGAATTCTTTCATTTCTTCCATTCCAAATGATGATATCTTAGAAAAAATATTAAATCTCGTAATTTTTCCAAAATAAGCCGCCACGGTTGCTGCAAAATACCCAACAACAAAAGAGGCAATTAAAGAACCTAAAGCACAAAGCAGCATATAACCACCATTTCTTAAAATATCTGTTATACTACTACCTTCTGTTTGAACTAAAATAGTAATTTCTGACATATAATCGGGTATTTTTAATTCTAAATAAACATTAACAGAAATAAAAACAACACAAATTAAAGCATAAAAAAATTGTTTCTTTCCTAATTTTTTTAATAATTTAAACATTTTAAATCAACCTTTCACTTTAATGATTTTACCAGCAATTAAATAATATTGCAATTAAAAATAAATATACTCCTATTTTGTGAAAATAAGATGAAATTTAAGCAAGAGTGCTTTCTCCATTAGCATAATTAATATTAATACCTTCTTCGTTATTATAAATAAAGACATTAAACTTAATTCCTACCCCCTTATCTTCAACTGATAATGCTTCCATTTGCACCCCTGTTGCTACCAAATTAGCTCCTTCAAATATTGGAGTAACTCGATACAAAACGTGATTTTTAGTTCTCTTAATATAATCTGCTACTTTATTTTCAAAAGTAAGCATTACTTCTTTATTCATATGACTAGTACAAGTAATTAAATTTTTAGGATTATCATTCTCACCCGTTAATTGAAAACCAATTAAATGACAACGATTATATAAATACTTACCATCCACTTCTTCATATGATGCTTGAATATATCCTGATGGAGTAATACCACTTATATCTTCTCTATCACTTTTAGGCATTAAATCAATCCCAATATTAGCATATGCTACTCCGCATCTTCCTAAAAAATCTAATTTACTATATTGTTCAAATGATTCAGTTTTTTTATCTGCATCAATAAATTCTGGTATGTTATCATTAATATATATATAATCTTTTCCCTCATATTTAGGAATATCACCTATAGTATATGTTGGATAGTTAAAAAAAGTTTTATATATAAATATTTTTATTTCTGATTCAAAGTTATAATAAATAGTTATTAATAATACTAATATTAAAGTAATTACTAAACTTTTAGAACTTTGTTTCCGTCTTTTAGCCATAGTTACCTCTTTAAATTAGAATCATTAGTAAATTCTTTGGTTGCTACATAAATATCATCAATACTTGGATCATATCTATTTTCTTCAATATACCCAATATTACTACTATAATCTTCATCAATTATTAACATTAATGTCGTATCAATTATCTTTTTATTATATGAAATCCAAGTATGACTACCATCAGGACAATTTCTTGTTCCTTTTAATATAGGAAGAATTCCTCCACACAAAAAACAATATGGTAAAGAATAACTTAATTGTTTAGAGGCCACTGTACAATATCCTATATTAGCGCCATCTCGAAAAACACTCTCAAAAGAATCAATTCCTCTAATATTTTGCTTTTGAATACTCTCCCATAATTCATCAGAAAAACCAGTTATTTTATTTTCGGCAATGCCCTTTAAAATAACTTCTTTAAATTTATCATCTTTTAATAATCTTTTTAATTCATCAAAACATTTATAATCATATCTCTTAGCATTTATTAAATACTTGTAAACATCCATATTAATCACATTTTAATTATATGCTACTAAAAGGCAAATTGCAAGGTGCGTTTATTTAAACATATTTAATATAGACATTAAAGCTTCCATATTACAAATCATTGTTAAATTATAATTATTTATATCACCATAAGGCCCTAAAGGATTACCACCCATTTTAGATAGTTCTAATAAAAAAGCATAAGGATATTCTTCTCTTAATAAATCCCCTATTCCCGTTATTTTACTTCCCTCTTTCATTATATTGTAAGTGATATTTTCTTGTAATAAATTTTGATATACTTCATTTACTTTATTTATATAAAGATTAGCTACTTTTAAATTATTATCTTTATACTCTTGATTAAAAATTGGGATTGCATAAATTAAACCACCAGATGAGTGACAATTAAATAACATAAAATATTTATTACTATTTTTTAATTCTTTTAAAAAATTTAATAAAGATGCATTTTCGTTTTCATATTTAAAAGGCGTATTCATATCATAATTAGGTGTTCCAATTGGACCTGAAGTAGAAATTAATATATTGCACTCTCTTCCCCTAGCATATATCTCTTTTTCACTTTCTATTCTTTTTTTAAAAAAATCATAATAGTAAGTGTTATTATCATTTAAATTTACACCATTACTATTAGCATAAAAATTACATAAAGTACTTAAAGGAAATAAACCATCTTTATATATATAAGATAATTTATTAACTAATTTTTGATGACATTCACTAATTAAAGGAATACATTCTAAATTTACTTTAGCAAATATTTTTTGATGTTTTTTGGAAAGATTAATTGCTTTATTGGGAAAATACTTAATAATTAAATCATCTATTAACATTTGTAACTTATCAATATCTATATTATATAATTTAAAATAATTAATAAAATTGGTATTAGTTAAGTACTCATAATTATGATAATAATACCAAAATTTATTAATAATATTATTACTATCTTCTAATAAATTAAATATTTTACAAATATTTTTTATTATATTATTAACATTATTAATTACTTTATCATCTTCTTTGTAATAATTATAATAGTTATAACAGAATCTTTCTAATTCTTGATTATTTAAATCTTTAATAAAACTAAGTATTCCATATGTTGTTGTATAATAACCTTCCGGATTTAGAAGGGGAATAAAATCAATTGTGTAAGTATCTTCTGGAAAATCTTTAAAACTGCCCTTACCTAAAGCTAAATTATGCATTAATTTAACGATAAAATCTACCCCAATAATTTCATTACCGTGACAGCCAGCAAAATAAACAATATGCTTTAAACCATTACCAATACTATAATGATTAATTGGAAATCCACAAGCACTATAACCAAGAGGTTTATGAATAGTCACTTTAAAAATATTTTCTTTATTATTAACTATTTCATCTAATCTTTTATTTAATTTAGTATAATCTAATATTTCATATAAAACATCATAATTCATTGTTTACTCCTCAAAATTAAGATGTCTTAATTTAGAAAAAATATACTAATCTTTTTTAATTGTTTTTACTAAAAGTATTCTTTTATTAAAAGCACCATTTTTCTCTCTTTTTTTATCTGCCTCTAGAATAATATCATCTAGATTAAACCCATAAAAATTAGCCATTGCAATAATTAATTCTAATTTATCTGCTAGTTCTTTTTTAACATTTTCTTTACTATCAGCATTTCTTACTTCTTCTAATTCTTCCCCATCTTTTTTTAATAAGTATTCAAAATATTCTTCATCATCTAATATTCTTGTAATAGGTATTTCACCATCATTTTTGATTATTTCAGGGATATTATCTCTTACTAGTTTATCATAAATTATTTCCAATTTAAGAGTCTCCTTCCAAATAAATGCTAATCTAATGTTTTTTGAATTTCTAATACCTTATCTTCTTCTAAGTTAGCTGCTGTAGCTATTTCTTTTATAGATAATGATCCAATTTGTAGTAAATTTTTAACTATAGATATTTTTGTTTCTGCAGCACCATTATCATAGCCATCATCATAACCATCTTCTCTAGCATATTCTAATCCTTTTTTATATAATATTTTGGCATCTATTTCTCTTTCTATTTGATCTCTTACTTTCTCATCATCATTTAATTCAAACACTTTATTTCCCACTTCCCTTATTATACTATCTTTCATACCTAACTCTTCTAATTCTTCTTTATTAGATACTAAGCAGTAAAAAAATTATTGTTTTTCTTTTATAAGTTTTTCTTGAATTGCTAATACTTCATCTTCTTCTAAGTTAGTTAATTCGGCAATTTCTTTTATTGATAAGGAGCCAATTTGTAGTAAATTTTTAACTATAGATATTTTTGTTTCTGCAGCACCATTATCATAACCCTCTTTTATACCACTATCATAACCAACTTTAACACCACTATCATAGCCAACTTTAACACCATTATCATAGCCATCATCATAACCGTCTTCTCTAGCATATTTTAATCCATTTTTATATAATATTTTGGCATCCATTTCTCTTTCTATTTGATCTCTTACTTTCTCATCATCATTTAATTCAAACACTTTATTTCCCACTTCCCTTATTATACTATCTTTCATACCTAACTTTTCTAATTTTTCTTTATTAGATACTAAGCAGTAAAAAAATTATTGTTTTTCTTTTATAAGATTTTCTTGGATTTCTAATACTTCATCTTCTTCTAAGTTAGCTACCTCAGCTATTTCTTTTATAGATAAGGAGCCAATTTGTAGTAAATTTTTAACTATAGATATTTTGGCTTCTTCATAACCCTCTTTTATTCCATTATCATAACCCTCTTTTATACCATTATCATAGCCAACTTTAACACCATTATCATATCCAACTTTAACACCATCATCATAACCATCTTCTCTAGCATATTTTAATCCATTTTTATATAATATTTTGGCATCCATTTCTCTTTCTATTTGATCTCTTACTTT
>CANQKO010000003.1 GCA_947624505.1 uncultured Bacilli bacterium
ACCTAGTCCTAAAAACATTGAAATATCAATAATATTATAAATATAAATAATACTGATAATATGGGAGTAACAAGTTCATGTGGGTCAGGGAAAAAGTATAAAAATTGTTGTGGTAAATAGGCTTAAATCATTGATAAATAAAGGAATTTACTGACAATAATGAACTTTAGAAATTTCCAAAAATTTAAAAGAATGGCGATTTTGTTTGCAAATTGTTTGCAAAAATTATGATGTTTACATAAATATTAAAAATTTAGTTAAAAATTCAGGAGGTTTTAAGATGCAAAATTATGTAATGTATGATGATACCTATTTAGGACCAGGTTTTTTAATCGTCTGCAAGGAAAAAAATAAGATTATAAAATTTTTAAAGATATTTATTATTAATAATTATGGTTTTCCTAATTATGGATTAAGAGCTTTTAGTATTTACGGGAAAGATAATCCAGATTATGAATTTACTGTTATTGATTTTGTTTTTACAGATGATGATACCAAAAACAACTTATATAAAATATTTCAAAGCTTATGCGTAGATTTAAATGGTAGAAAAATTGAAACTATCGATAAATTTTATCAAGGTAGAAATAGTTTTTCTTTAAGAGAAGAAAATAATACAATTACGTTATCAATTGCTAAAGATATCTATGGGGTAAAGGATGCAACAGATTTTATTGATATAAATATAGGTGATGAAGTGACTTGTGAAAATTATCAAACAATCGCTCAATTTTATAATCAGTTATTAAATTCTAATGTAGAAAAAGCAAAAACAGAAGATATAAATCAATTAGTATTGTCGCGTATTAAATAATTATTTTATAATTTTGATTTATATAGGAATGCAAACATTGTTTGCAAAATGTTTGCAAAAGAAAAAATATTTATAGTAACAATAATAACACAAATACTATAAATACCAATGTTCCTAGTCTAGAAACTATTAGAAATAACAATAATATTATAAATACTATAAATACTGGAGTATGCTCAACTTGTGGCTCAGGCAAGAAGTATAAGAATTGCTGTGGTAAATAGTAGGTTTTATAAGGGTTTGCACTGTTAAAATTTGGATATTGGTTACATATTGGAAAAGTTGTATATGGAATAAAGTATTAATAATTAACTTAAATTAATAAAGGGGGATTAAAATTGAAAACAGATATAGTAAAAACAGAAATTATTGTAAAAGAAAATAAAATTGGAATAATGCGAATTGGGAGTATTAATTATATTTCTTTAACTGATTTAGCACGATATAAAGATAAAGAGAGAACGGACTATATAATTCAAAACTGGATGAGAAATACAAATACAATTCTTTTTTTAGGAACTTGGGAATATTTAAATAATCCAAATTTTAATTCCATCGAATTCGATGGGTTTAAAAATGAGTCAGGAACAAATGCTTTTGTAATGACTCCAAAAAAATGGATTGCAGCGACAAAAGCTATTGGTGTAATTTCAAAACAAGGAAGATATAATAGTGGCACTTTTGCTCATCCAGATATTGCTTTTGAATTTGCAAGTTGGTTATCACCTGAATTTAAATTATATTTAATCACGGAATTTGAAAGATTAAAAACAAATGAAGCATATCAATATAAAGTTGAGTGGAGTGCAACTAGACTTTTATCAAAAGTTAATTATATTGTTCATACAGATGCAATTAAGAAATGCATAGTCCCCACTTTAACTGAAAAACAAAAACAATTTGTATATGCAGAAGAAGCCGATGTATTAAACGTTGCGTTATTTGGAATGACTGCAAAAGAATGGAGGGAGAGTAATAAAGAACTTGCAGAAAACGGAAATATAAGAGATTATACAGATCTACTCCATTTAGTAATATTAAATAACTTACAAAATACAAATGCAGAATTAATTGAAGAAAAAGTCCCTCAAAGGGAAAGACTTATCAGGTTAAACAGTTCAGCAAGAAGACAAATGGAAGCATTAAAAGATAATAAAAGTCTTAAGGATTTAGAATTGTTACAAAAACAAGTTAATGAGAATAAGTTGATTGAACAATAAAAAATCATATAATTAAGTTGGTAAACAAATGTTGAAAATTTTCTCATTTTTGAAATAATGATAATATAGATAATACTCATAATCTATGTATACTGATGTTTCGCTGTAAAAAAACAAAAAACATGTTCCTTTTAACATACATATGTGGTGTAATGTATGTAGAAAGGAACAAAAGGTACTAATAACAATATGCATATAAATACAATTTTATATTAAAATGTGTATCAGTCTCTTTTGAGTCAGAATGATAAAAAGAAAGCAAATTATAAACTGACTAAAGATAACGTTTGTGGCTTTAAAGGCAATTCTGGTGGCAATTACTGGAAGGAAGGTTAATAATATATATGGTTATAATTTGCCAAATGAGAATAATAATCCTATTATTATAATAGAAGCTAATGGTTTAAGAAAAGGTAAGCTATGAACAAGCAGAAAATATGCTTTTTTATGGCGATGAAGAAAAAATGATGTTATAATTTAATTGGTGATGAAGTATGAAATATGAAGTAGAGTTACCTAAAATTTTATGCTTAATGTTAATAATTTCTAAATTTGCAAAAGAAGAAAAATATTATAATACGAATGATTTGATTAAAATGGCAAATAAAATAAAGCCAGAATTAATTAGATTAAGAAAAGATAAAGATGATTATAAATATTTTGATGATACAAATTTTGGAGGATTAAGAGGGAATTTTTCAACTGCATTAACATTAAAAGGATTTATTAAAAAAAATAATAGTTATTCTCCATATTATGGAATAGGTAAAACTGATAGATTATTTAATGCATATAAAAATGGAACAATAATACTTGATACACATGAATATAAGGCTTATACAAATAATTATGAATTAAAAAAATTATTAGAGTTTGAGGCTAGAAATCTTTCAATAAGAGAAAGCCAAGCACATATAAAAATGTTTTTAAAAAGAAATAAAAATTTTCCGTTAGTTAGAGATGAAGCTAATTTTAAAAAAATATGTGTTTTAAAATCTAGCAATAATCAATACTTTTTGCGAATATTATTTAATACATTTATTTCTGATAAAGTTGCTGAGTTTAATATGTACAACTATTTATCAGGACCTAAAGTAAAACAATTCAATATGCATGCTTTATTTGTTGTACCATCAGACGATGATATATGGAGTGAATTCTATGTTATTGATAGCAAGGAAATATTAAGCAAAGGACCATTGTTTTTGTATTTTGATAAGGAAACTAAAAAGTTTTATGATGTAAATGGAAACATTTACCCATCATATTCTCTAGAAGAAAGTCTAGATATTGTTTCTGATGAAAATGGTAATATACAAGAAAGGTTAAATTACGACTGGAACGAATTAAGAAAAAACATAGTGGAAGATACTGTTGAAAGAAGTACTGTTGAACAGGATGAATTTTCAGTCTTCTTAAATGATTATTTGAAATGGAAAAAAGAGTTTACTATTTATGGCAAAAAAGTAGTTAATTTAATAGTTTCTTCTTCTGGTGGAGCAGATGTCATACTCAAATTTGCTGGTGGAACTACTCAAAAGTTAGAATTGGAACACAAATGGAATAACTATATTTTGCATCAACATTATATGAGCTCTGCTTGGAAAAATGCTTGGCTTTATGCGGAAGAAGAATGGAATTTTGAAAAAGTTAAACAAGTATTTTCTCCATATGTATCCGAATATATAGATAATATACCAAAGGTATTCTTATGTACTGATAAAAATGATGGTCATAAGAAAGCATATGAAGTCAATTGGTCAGATTTAACATATAAAGAAATAGAAGTTGGCGAATAAAAAAAGGATTACGTGGCATAGTCTTTTTTAGTTGTAAGCAATAAATAATAATTCTTCTAAGTTAATATTTCCTTTCCCTTGTGTGGAATGGTTATAGCTAGTTCTTTTTGTTTCGCAATTTTTAAAATGCTTTTTTAAAAGATATTCCATTTCATATTCTTTTATTAATCCTTTTGTGGAATAACTCAATACTATTTTTTTACCTTTAGAGGCTAAAGATGAAAATAATTTATCAAATTCATCAAATGCCTTTGTTCTTAATGAAAAAGGAGAAGTAAATCTATCAGTTCTATATAACCCTTTAAATTCAAGGACTGGGTTATCATATTTACAAATGGTTTCAAGAATATGGTAAAATCTTGAATACTGTTCACCTGTGTATGGTGGATCAATATATACAAGATTAACATCATTAAATTCTGGAAGTTCTATTAATTGTTCATAATTTAAATTAAAACATTTATTTTCAAATTTACTGAAAACAATTTTTTTGAAGTCATTACATTTTTTTAAGAATTCCTCCCATATTCTTTTATTTTTAATTTTTTCTAATCTAGGATGATCTGATGGTAAATATTGAGCAAAGTGACCAGATGTTGCTTCACATATACACATTGCATTCATAAGGGCAACCAAATATAAACTTTTAATATCCATATCATTTATAAAATTAATGGCGTATCTTATTGAATCGATTTCAATGCATTGATTAGTAGAAAAATATGTATCAGAATAATTTTTTTCAAAAAAATTATATTCGTGAGATTCGAGATTTTTTTGGTAGTTTTCTTCTAAATCTTTTACTGCACTTTCAGAGCTTATAACTTTTGAATTGTTCTTTATTAAAGCGTTGGAAATTATGTAGCTATAATATTGAATATCATTTGTATATAGCTTTCTTTTGTCCTTTAATGCATAAGAAACACAGTTTGTTCCAGCCATTAATTCACAAATAACATCATCCTTAGATGAGTTTTTTATAATCTCTGGAATTATAAAATCTAATAATTTGTTTTTATTACCCATGTATCTAATAGTTTTGATTGCATTATACATTTGCATCACCAACTTTATCCCAAATTATAATATTATCATTTAAAATGATATCACTATATGTATTTCTAGCAGTAGTTAGAGAACGACTGTTTTCATTAATTTTATCTAAAAAAACTGTATTTAATTTAAATCCATGATTCTCGGCAATTAAAGATAAGAATTTTCCTGTTTCTACTTTTGTTTTTTTTACTTTGCTATCAGATATTTTTAATACTACTTTTCCATTTTCTTTTAAAAGTGTATTCATTTTAATAATTATTTGTTCCATATCATTAAAATATTTTGCGACTATATATGCATCTTTAGAAGATTTTTCATTAATTTCATCAATTATTTTATTTATTTCATCATATTTTGTTTTTGTTAATGTAGCGCATTCTTTTTTTGTCACTTTATCATTTCCTAGCATTACTTTAGCCAATTCGCTATATTCATCTGCATTTTTGATGTATTCTAGCCAGTACATTTCTAATTTCATTGTTTCAATATATCTTACAGATGAAATATATGGTGGATTAGTAACAAATAAAGAAACCTTACCTTTATATTTGCTTAAGTTTGCAGTAACAGAGTTTTTGTTAATAATATTAATATTTGAATTTGTTCCGTTATATATTTCAAAATATTTAGTTCTTTTTTTTAGTGCATTTATAAATGTTTTTATAGCATCTTTGTGAATTTTTCCTTCTTCTTCTAATCTGCGAATTCTTTTGCTTATTCCAGGAAAAACAGTTGCTGGGTCTGCATTACTTACATTTCGTATAATTGCAGATAATACACAATAATAAAAGTTTTTATATATGATTAAATCTTTTTTTACATTATTACTAATAACTTCATCTACAATTGCTTTAATATACATTAAATCATCTTGTACCTTCTGTTTAAACCAATGATCTATATTAACACAATAAGGTACTTTACCAATTTTTATCTTTTTTCTATATTGAACATCATATAATTTTGATTCTATTTCTTTATTCATAGAATTTAATAATTCAATATCATACGAAGTCGTTTTAACAACAGAAATAAGATGTGATAATGGATTAATCTCACAACCAATAAAATCTCTATTTAATATTTTTGCTTCAACAGCTACAGTTCCCGATCCTGAAAATAAATCACCAATTAAATCGCCTTCATTGGTAAACTCTTTTATAAAGGCATTAGGTATAGCTGGTATAAGTTTACCATAGTATCTATGGAAAGAATGTATTGCTGATCTTTTTTCTTTCTTTGCATTATCTAATATTTTTTTATATTTACTATTGTTGTTAATTTGCCAATTCATGATATCCCTCCATAATAATTATACCACAAAAAGTTAAGAATACAATCAGCAAATTTGCTGATTGTAAAGTTTAATTTTAAATCATAAAGCAAATGAAATATTAACGAAAAATGCGTTAACATTTTTATATTACTTGTATAGTTTTACTGTCAATAGTATAATATATGTAAAAAATATTATAAATTTTTAAAGAAGGTGTAAATGTGAATGATAAATTAATTGGCAGTGAAAAAAATATTTTATTTTATAGTGATGAAGAAGGAAATGCTAAAGTAGAAGTATTACTTAAAGATGAAAATGTTTGGTTAAGTACCGAAGCTTTAGCGGCACTTTTTGATGTTAAAAGACCTGCTATTACTAAACATATTAATAATATATATAATGATGGTGAGCTTGAAGAAAATATCACGTGTTCCAAAATGGAACATATGGGTAACAATGGAAAACAAATTTATAATACCAAATATTATAATTTAGATATGGTTATCTCTATTGGATTTAGAGTACTTTCTCTATAATAATTATACGCTGGATTGTAAAATTAGAAAAAAATTAACATAAATTATACATCATTATGTAAAGCTATTTGCTGTATAAAATTATAAACAATAATTATTAATCGATATTTATAAACATAATATAGTTTGTGTGCTATAATACTAAGTAATTGGTAAATAAATTTGCCATATTAATTTATTGGTGGGGAGATCGATTTATGAGAATAGTTCTTGGATCAAAAAATAAAGCCAAAAAGGAAGCAATTGAGCTTGCTTTAAAAGAGTTAAATATTAGCGATTATGAAATATTGATGTTAGATGTAAATTCACTCGTTAGTTCTAAGCCCATAGATGGGGAAACTTTAACTGGAGCTAAAAATAGAAATAATGAAGTTTTACAATATTGTATTCAAAATAATATTGATTATGATTTATTAATTAGTATTGAAGGTGGATATGAACAAGTAGATAATTATTATTTTATAGTTACTTATGCCGCCATTATTGATAAAGAAGGTAATGAGTTTGTTGGCAAATCACAAGGACTACAAATTACCCAAAAGATGTTTGAGTGGGTAAAAAATGGCCAATCATTAAATAAAGTTATTGAAAGTTTATTAGCTACGCAAGATAATAAAAAGAGTAAGGGAATAAGTGGGTATTTAACAAATGACTATTATAAAAGAAGTTATTTTGATTCTAGTGCAGTTATAAGTGTTTTAGAACACCTAAAAAATTATGAATATTATGAAATGGTGGAAAGAGAAATGAATAAAATGAATATAGAAGAAAAAGATGAAAATTTAAAAAAATATTATAGTATTATAGAGCGTTATCATAATGGTGATTTTGGTGATGATTATTTAACATTAAAAGAAATTTTGAGGGCGGCAAATGAAGAAGATCTATTAGATAAAATGAGTATTGAAGAAATAGATTATTTAATTAATCATAGTTCAGGTATGATGAAATGGATGTTTTCTAATTTAAAACAAAAGAAAGTTTTAAATACCTCTGGTATAAAACGTAATTTAACCAAATAAAAAAATCAGGGGGCAAAATGGTCTATATTAAAACTTTAAAGAAAGTAGAAGAACTACTTAGAAAAAAAGAAGAAAATCAATTTGTTACTGAAAATGCTTTAGTAATTTCTTCTTTGGCTATTTTAGATTTTTTGAAAGATTATGAAATTGGAATACCTGAAAATTATGGGGTTCAAAAGTGGCTTTTAGAAGAAACAAGTAAAGGCAATATTGTTTTTGATTATGCTGATAATACTGCTAATTATGGGGGTAATGTTTTAACAGACTTTGGCTTTTGTCAATTTACAAGTTTATCGGAAAATGCCATCTATGTAATGATAACTTTTAATAATGGTGTGCCCAATTATTTAAGATATGATGTTTATAAAAATGATATAGAAAAACCAATATTATTAAAAATTCCTAATGAAGATTCTTTTTATGAAGTATTAGATCAAATTTCACTAGAGAGTTTATTAATTCCTAGTAAGATAATTGAAATTGATGGTCTTCATTATTTAATTATACCTAGAATAATTAATGAATCTTGTTTTGTTTTTTGTGAAGAAACAGAAGAAGAATACTTTTCTTTAGGATCAAATATAGAAGAAATAAAAGAAAATTTATTAAATTATCCAAAAAGAAAATTATCAAGTTTAAAGATTTAAAATTAAAAATCCATTGGATTATTTTAAATTTTTTGGGTGCAAATAACAAAGTACTTAATTTATATCACTCCTTATTAATTAAATCATATATTAAATTAAGGGAGTCTATATTATATGAATAATTATGAAAAAGCCTTACAAAAAGTAAAATGCGCTAATAACTTAAATAGCAAAATATACTATTGTTATGGTCCGACAGGTCCTGCAGGGACAGGCCTTAATATATTAGGCACATATGAATCAATAGATGATTTAATTAAAAATTATCCAACAGGTAATACAGGGGATAATTACATTATTAAAAATGATTTATATATATGGAGTGCAAATAATAAAAGTTGGCAAAATGCGGGGCCAATAGTAGGACCCCAAGGAGAGATTGGTCCAACGGGACCGCAAGGTTTAGTTGGTCCAACCGGTCCTGCCGGAACCCCGGGAACAAGTGTTACCATTTTGGGATCTTTTGATACATTAGTGGCTTTACAACAAGAACATCCAGTTGGGAATAATGGTGACTCTTACTTAGTTGGACCCAATTTATATGTTTGGTCATCAGATCCGGAAGAATGGAAAAATGTTGGCGAAATAAAAGGTCCTAAAGGTGATATTGGTGAAAGAGGAATACAAGGCCCACAAGGGGAGCAAGGTATTCCAGGACCTCAAGGAATCCAAGGACCACCAGGTATTCAAGGGCCTAAAGGTGATCAAGGCATTCAAGGAGAAACTGACTTACAAGGTGAACAGGGAATTCAAGGCCCAATTGGCCCTCAAGGTATCCAAGGGGTTAAAGGAGATACAGGTCCACAGGGACCTAAAGGTGATCCCGGCGAAGTAGGTCCTATGGGTCCTCCAGGTGAGCGAGGTTTACAGGGCCCACAAGGTGAAAGAGGCCCTCAAGGTTTACCAGGAGATATGGGTTATCCTGGTCCCCCAGGTCCGGAAGGGCCTAAGGGAGAACAAGGTATTCCTGGGCCTTTAGAAATTCCCAGTGCTTATTTCATAACAGCAAATGATGATCTTGATCCTTTAGGAATTACTATTAATCCCGGGGCAAGAATTCCTATAGAAACCAAAATATATGATATGAATGAAAACTTTGAATTAGGTGAAGATAACACTATAACAATTAAAAATGGTGGTGTCTATAAAATTGATATAATGGTTGAAGCTTATGCTGCAAAAGCAGCAATATATCCGGGAAAACAAGGCGTTATTGGGGTTGGCTTAAAAAAAGTTGGTGAACCAACTATTTATGTTGGAGGAAGTGCGTGGGATTATCAAGAACCGGTAACAAGAATTATGGCTAGTGGTATTGTCACAACAGTATTAAGTAATGATCCTTTTGAATTAATAAATACTAGTCAAGAAGAGATTCATTTAGTAAGCCCTAGTAGCAATACTTTAGTGAATAATTCATTTTTTGCTAATCCAATTGTAACATTAGTTATTGAAAGATTAAAATAAGTAAAGCTTAATATTCTCTTAATATATAATGTTTGATATTTTTATTATTTAATATTTCTTTAACAATACTTGGTCTTATATCTAAATCATTTATTTCTTTTTTTAAAAACCAAATATTTTTAACATTATCTTTATCTAAAGTTTTTATTTCTTTTGTATTAACTAAATCTTTAATATTATTAATTTCATAAATAAATAATAATTCGTGATATTTAGTCTTATTATGAATGAAAAAGTTTTCAACAACAGAATTTAGTTTTAAGTCTTGAACATTTATTTTTAGACCTATTTCTTCATTTATTTCTCTAACTAAAGAATATTTACTATCTTCAAAATATTTAACTCTTCCCCCAATTAAAGAATAATACTTATCTTTATCACTTTTTTGTAATAATATTTTATCATTAGTGGTTATTAAAGCCGCTACTCTTAAATTAAATTTAACTTCTTGTTCTTCATTTTTAAAAGTTATATCACTAGACATATTATCACATCCTTAATAATATTATACACTATTTTTGTTGCATTTAAGTTTTAATTCGCTTAAAATAAAAAATTACAAAGCATATATTTTAAGGGAGATGATTTAAATGAATTTGTTAGATAATATTATTTTAGATAATAGACATTATTTGATTTATCGTAATCAAGATGATAATATTACATCTTTTTTAAAAACTTTAGAAGAAGAATATAAGATTTCGCTAGATTCTAATAAGCCTATAGTTATTAATTTAGATAAATATGGTTTACCTAAAGAAGTTAAAACTAATAATTTAGAAAATAATTATTTAAGTGTTTGTCATAGTGAATATTTAAATTTTACGATAATATATAATATTTTACAAAAATGTATTGAAAATATCCCTATTGATATTTTAAATAAACGTTTAGAAAGATGCTTCTTTATTGTTAACCGTTATAGCCATACACCAGAAGAAAATATCAATAATACTATTGACTTGTTAAAAATACTAAATGATTCAAGAGATTTTTGGTTAGATTTTTATAAAACTTATGTTAATTTAGGCAAAGTAAAAAGTGTTGATTGTGTTAGGTTTCCTTTCATTGATTTATGTCATTTTATTGAGGTATTAAAACAATCTTTAAATATTAATACTTATTTTGCTATTTGTATAAATGATATTGATAATGTAAGTTTAATGTCTACTAAATATCTTAATGATTTAATTTTTAGTAGAAATAATACTAATCTTTCTATTAAAGTGTTTACTGACTCTCGTAAGTATGCAACATATCTAACGACTACGGGAAAGTCTATTCAAAATACTCGTGATTATGAAATTTTAGAATTTGATGATTCTTATAAAAAAGAAATGACGAGAATTAAAAAAATAAATAATAGCTATAAATAAAAAATATTTTAATAGGTATAATATGAAGTAGAGGTTCTATACTTATGAATAGTAAATATTTTAAATTAACTCTACTAATTATAAATATTATATTAATATATTTATTTTATTTAGTTATGAAGGGAGAAAAAGAAATAATGATGGATAAGTATTATTTTACAAATAGTGATGTTAATTATACATATGAACAAGATAATGTTATATTAAGTTTAGAAGAAATTGATGCCTATAATAAAGAGATAATGAGTAAAACTAGTGAATTATATAATTTAAATGATTATTATAAACTATCTAAAGATAAAATAAGAAAACTTATTTTAAGTTATGAACTGCCCTCTGGTAAAAAATATTATAATGGTTTATTAATAGATGCGAAAACAAAAGAAGAAATACTTAATAATCGAAATTTAGAAAATATTCAAGATATAAATGAACCAATCCTTGGTATAATTGTCAAAAGAGCTAACTTAAGAAGTTTTCCTACTAATATTAATTTTTATGATACTTTAAGTGCTGACTGTGATCGCTTACAAGAAACGGAATTATTAGTTAATACAGGAGTATTAATATTAAGTGAAAGCAGGGATAAACTATGGTATTTTGTTGTTAGTCCTATATATATAGGATGGGTTTTAAAAGAAAATATTGCTTTAACTAATTTAAATGAATTTAATTTCTTTATTAATAGCAATGACTTTGGGGTAGTTATAGCTAAAAGTATTAAAATAGATGATATTGTTTTAGATATGAGTGTTAAATTACCAAAATATAATGATAAATATATTTTACCCGTTAAAAATAAAGATGGTTATGTAGAGGGAAGAAGCATTTTTATTAATAGCGAAGATATCTATGATAATTATTTACCATATAATAAAGAAAATGTTTTAAAAGAAGCTTTTAAATACGAGGGAACTTTATATAGCTGGGGTGGGTATAATAGTAATGTTGACTGTTCTAGTTTTATTAAAAATGTTTATGGAACATTTGGCTTTGTCTTTCCCAGAAACACTTCCAGTCAAAATCAAAGTGCTGGTAAAGTTATTTCTTTAAGTAATAAAACAGATAGTGAAAAACTAGCACTAATTAAAGATACAGAACCAAGCTTATTATATCAAGAAGGGCACGTTATGCTTTATATAGGAATAAAAGATAATAAGTATTATATTATTCACGCTTCAGGCGAAGGTAGTGTACGCGTTAGTGTGTTAGATAATTCTAATTATTTAAAAAAAATTAATAAGTTAGTTTTGGTGAGAAAATAAAAATATTTAAATATAGTTAATAATATGATAAAATATTAATAGAAATGAGGTTTTTAGATGAAAAAAAACATTATAACTATTAGTATTTTTTTACTAATAACTTTACTTTTATACTATTTTTTATTACCCCCAATTAATTTAAGTAGTCCATTATTTTGGGCTTTCATACTTTTTCTTCTTTGTTTATATGTCTTTGTATCATCCACTGTAAATACTATTCTTGGTAAAAGACTTTATTTTGAAATCATACATAAATATATTATATATACAGTTGGTTTTTTAATTGTTATTATTGTTTTAGTTAACTTTATTTTATCACCAATCTTCCAAGCTAAAAATTATAGCGAGAGAATAATGGTTAATGAAGGTAAAACATTTATTGAAGATGTTAAAGAAGTAGATTTTAGTAAAATACCTCTTATTGATAAAGATAGTAGTGAAAAATTAGGAGACCGAAAGATGGGCGAATTTACTTCTTGGGTTAGTCAATTTTATGTAAGTGATTTATATACACAAATAAATTATAATAATGAAATTGTCAGAGTAACACCACTTGAATATGCTAGCATTATTAAATATTTTACTAACAGAAGTGATGGAATAAAGGGATATATTACCGTTGATTCTGTAACTGGTGCATCTTCTTTAAAACAACTTACTAAAGGAATGCGTTATGTTCCAAGTGCCTTATTCTTTGAAAATTTATATCGAAAATTAAGAATAAGCTACCCATTTACGATCTTTGATGAAGAATCTTTTGAAATAGATAATGAAGGTAATCCTTATTGGATTGTACCAACAGTTAAATATAGTGGAATAGGTTTAAGAAAAGAAATAACGGGTGCGGTTATTTTAGATCCTATAACTGGTAAATCAGAAAAATATCAATTAGATGAGATTCCTTCTTGGGTAGATCACGTATTTAGTGCTGATTTAATTATTGAACAAATTGATGACTGGGGCGAATATCGTAATGGCTTTTTAAATTCAATCTTTGGTCAAAAAGATGTTATAAATACCACAGATGGTTATAATTATTTGGTTATGGATGATGATGTTTATTTATATACCGGTATAACTTCTGTATCAAGTGATGAATCTAACTTAGGCTTTGTTTTAGTTAACTTAAGAACTAAAGAAACCAATTATTATTTAGCTCCAGGGGCAGAAGAATACAGTGCAATGGCCTCAGCTGAAGGGTTAGTTCAAGAAAAAGGTTATGTTGCATCATTCCCTCTTTTAATTAATTTAAATAATAAACCAACGTATTTACTTAGTTTAAAAGATGATGCTGGTCTTGTTAAAATGTATGCCTTTATTGATGTTGAAGATTATCAAAAGGTTGTTGTTGGTGAAGCATCTTTAGGAATCGAGGCTGCCGCAAATAAATATTTGAAAGAAAATAATTTTAATACAGGTAATTTAATTACTAATAATATTATAATTAAAGATATCACTAATGCTGTAATAGATGGAAATACTTATTATTATTTAACTGATAATGATAATAATTTATACTATGCCAATATCAATATTGCTAAAATTAAATTACCATTTTTGAAAAAAGGAATGGAAATAAGAATAACTTACACTGATGGTGATGTAAGAGAAATATTTAGTATGGAGGATTAAATTGATAGATATAGATAAATTAGAAGAAAATATTTTAAGTATTGGGAGGTCTCTTTGACGTATCTAATTTAAAAGTAAAATTACAAGAATTAGAAAGTATTATTAACAAAGAGGATTTTTGGCAAGATTTTGATAAAGCGAATAATATTAATAAAGAATATTTAAATATTAAAAAGACTGTTAATTCTTATGAATCTTTAGTTGATAAATTAAATACTTTAAAACTTTTACAAAATGAATTTAGTGAAGAAGAATTAAATAGGGAATTAGGCAATTTAAATGGTGAAGTTACGGAATTAGAAAAATTAATTCATTTAAGTGGAGAGTATGATAATTTAAATTGTTATTTAGAAATTCATCCTGGTGCTGGTGGTACTGAATCTTGTGACTGGGCTAGTATGCTTTTAAGAATGTATGAAAGATTCTGTGAAAAAAATGGTTTTAATTATGAAGTTATTTACGAAAATAAGGGTGAAGAAGCCGGAATAAAAGCTACTAATATTCTAATTAAAGGTGAACTTATATATGGTTATTTAAAAAAAGAATCTGGGGTTCATCGTTTAGTTAGAATTTCTCCTTTTGATAGTAATAAAAGAAGACATACTTCTTTTGCTTCCGTAACCGTAACCCCAGAATTTATTAACACTCCCAATATTGAAATAAATGAAAATGATTTAAAGATAGATGTTTTTCATTCTAGTGGAGCTGGTGGTCAGTCAGTTAACACTTCTAATTCAGCGGTTAGAATAACCCATCTTCCCTCTAAAATAGTTGTTAACTGTCAAAATGAAAGAAGCCAACTTAAGAATAAAGAAATGGCTATAAAAATTCTTAAAAATAAATTATATGAAAAATACTTAGAAGAAGAGGATAATAAAATAAATTCTCTTAAAGATACATCTAAGAATATTGAATTTGGTAATCAAATAAGAAGTTATATTTTAGAGCCTTACAAATTAGTTAAGGATACAAGAAGTAATTATGAAAGCAATGAACCAGATAAAATTCTTGATGGTGATATTTTAGAAATGTTAGAATTTAATTTAAAAAACATTAAGTAATAAACTATTTAATGTTTTTTATTTTCTCTAACAAAGCATTCTTAATATCATCATCAGTAAGAAGGTTTATTGAAAATGTTTTACTTCCAATATGATTAATGGAGGTACCACAGTGATAAATTATTTTCTTATCAATTATAAAATATCGATCGTGATAATCTTCATTATACTTTATCTTTAAATTATGATACTGTTCTTGATACTTTTTAATATCTATTTCTTTTAAACATCTATTTTTCTTAACTATTAATGTTACCGGTACTTTAATATTTCTTATTATATCTAAGACTATTTTATCTGCATAACCATCTATTATTATTAATTCTTCCTTAGCCATTTTAAAGATATCTACTATTTTGGAATAAGCATCATATATTTGACCTTGAAAATAAATTTCACTATTTTTCTTTTCTTCCCTAAAACTATTAAATGACTCTTGTAATAATTTGATATCTTCAGTATTTTTAAATACTTGATTATAAATATTTCTTTGTTCAAGTAATTCTCTCGAAAGATACTTTCGCATTAAGACAAAAGCTTCCATTATAGCCACACTTATTTTAGCAGCGACATCCGTTCTTAAAACTGCAGAAAGCATTGCAACACCTTCTTCGGTAAAAGCATATGGCAAGTATTTAATATTGTGACCAAGACGATTCAAGGTTTCAATTTGAAACCTTGAATTGCATTTTATCTCATCCAAAGTAAGTTGAAACATAAACTTTTCAGGGAATCTTTCAATGTTTCTTTTGACTGCTAAATTGATTGTTTTGGTACCATTTTTACAGTTATAAAGAACAGCTAAATCGCTATCTAACATTACTTGAACACCTCTTATTTCATAAATCAAATTGGTTATTTTTTGCCCATTATATGGGACAATTTCGGTATTTTCTACTTTTTCAATTTCATTTTCATTCTTTAACCATTCAATAAATTTTTCTTTCTTTTTGCTGGGAATATAATTTATTAAATTTATTAAATTTTTGCTATCTATTACATCGGTTAGATAACTTTTTCCATCGATGGACTGCATTTTCAGTTGTCCGATTTTACCGGACAACTGACTGCCATTTTTTGCTAATTCTGACTTTAAATCATTCCAATATTTTCTTGATCTTTCACTTTCTGTTAAAATGCTTATGACATCTACAATACTGTAATAAACTACGTTATTAACTGTAATATATCTTATTTTTTTATTTTCATATTCTTTAATAATTGTTTCATTTTCCATTAATTAAACCCCACCTTCATAATTATTAATTTTATTTCAAAGCGTTACAATTTGTAACGGTTTCAAATTATCTTTTTAATTCAT
Source organism: uncultured Bacilli bacterium (assembly GCA_947624505.1). GTDB lineage: Bacteria > Bacillota_I > Bacilli_A > RF39 > UBA660 > SIG200. The sequence continues at coordinate 16,490 of CANQKO010000003.1, forward strand.
TAATTAAAACAATTTTGTTTTTCAACTGTCCGATTTTACCGGACAGTTGAATTACATTTTAAGGTTATAAATTAATACTTTATTCTCTGATAAACCCATCATACTACTACGAACATACATTTGTCAATAACTATCTTGCTATTTTTTAAAAAAATTATTAATTTATCTTAAATTGCTTTTTTAAAGGTTTATTTGTGATAATTTGGTGATATTACTTGCTATAAAAGAAACTTTAATATAAAATATTCATTGTGATTATTATGAATGAAGTTCTGACATTTTTAAATAAATTACTTAATTCCAAAGATACATTAATCTTAGGGGTTTCTGCTGGTCCCGATTCAATGTGTCTTTTGCATCTTTTAAAAAATAATTTTCCTAATAAATTAATCTGTGCTTATGTTAATCACGGTGTTAGAAAAGATGCTTTAAAAGAAGCCGAATTTTTAAAAACATATTGTATAGATAATAATATTATTTTTGAATATATGGAAATTAAAGAGTATCAAAAAAATAAATTTAGTGAAAGTGAAGGGAGAAGAAAAAGATATCAATTTTTTATAGAACTATTAAATAAATATCAAGCTAAGTATATTTTAACTGCTCATCACGCCAACGACTTAGAAGAAACAATTTTAATGCGTCTTACAAGAGGAAGTAATTTAAAAGGATATATAGGAATACCTAGAGTAAATAATTACCTTGTAAGACCACTTTTAACAGTTACTAAAAAAGAAATCTTAGAATATAACAAATTAAATAATATTAAATATTTTCTTGATTATACTAATGATGATACTAATTACACCAGAAATAGATTTCGTAAAAAAATAATTCCTTTATTTGAAGAAGAAGATATAAATGTTCATAAAAAATTTATTAAATTTAGTGAAGAACTTTCTAAATATAATAATTATGTTAATAATATTATTAAAGATAAGATAAAAGACATATATAATAATGGTATTATATATATCGATAAATTAAATAAAGAGGATAGTTTTATCCAAGAAAAAATTATAGAATATGTTATTGAAAATATTCAAAAAGATGAAATATTTGATATTAATGATAAAAATAAAAAAGATCTAATGCAATTAATTAAAGAAAAGAAAAATAAACAAATTGATTTAGGAAATGGCTTTGTCGGAAGAAGAAGTTATAATAATTTAATTATTGAAAAGAATAATATTATTGAAGATTATAATTATGAATTTAATAATTATATTAAAGTATTAGATAAGTATGTAATTGAAAAGTGTGATAATAGTAATGATAAAAGTAATAATATCATAAGACTTAATAGTAAAGAATTATCATTACCTTTATATATAAGAAATATTCATAATGATGATGTTATGATTGTTAAGAATATGGTTAATAGTAAAAAAGTTATGGATATTTTTAAGAATGCTAAGATAGATATTAAGTTAAGAAAGACTTATCCTATTGTAGTTGACGCTAAAAATACAATAATTTGGTTGCCAAAAGTAAAAAAATCAATATTTGATAAGGAAATTTCTGAAAAGTATGATATAATACTTAAGTGTACGGAGGAAAAAGATGAATAAAAATAATAATGATAGAATGAAAAATACTTTACCTTATATTATTTTAATTGCTGTTATTGGGGTAATTTTATTAATATTTACTTTTGAAGGTGATAAAGTAAATACTTTAAAAACAGGAGAATTATTTGAATATTTAAGAAATGAAGAAGTAACAGAAATAATTATTACTCCAAATAGTAATGAAAATGTATATTATGTTGAGGGTAAATTAAAAGATTATAAAGATAATGAAAGTTTTAAAGCTAAGATAGTTTCAGAAGATATTGGTTTAATTACTGAATATGTTCAAGATCAAGAGATCAAAGAATTTGATACAAAGAGTGATCCTGGTAGTAGTACTATTCTTTATATAATTGTTAATGTTTTACCTTTTATCTTAATAATTGTTTTTGGATATGTTTTAGTTAAGAAATTAGCAATGACTAATAAGAACTCTGTTGATTTTGGTAGAAGTAGAGCTAGACTTTCTTCTGATAATGATAAGAAAAGTTTTAAAGATGTTGCTGGTTTAACAGAAGAAAAAGAAGAAGTTGAAGAATTAATTGATTTTTTAAAGAATCCTAAGAAATTCCAAAAACTTGGAGCAAGAATTCCTAAAGGGGTTTTATTAGTAGGACCTCCAGGAACAGGTAAAACTTTACTTGCTAAAGCTGTTGCCGGGGAAGCTAATGTACCATTCTTCTATATTAGTGGTTCTGATTTTGTTGAATTATTTGTCGGTGTTGGAGCATCTCGAGTAAGAGATATGTTTAAGGAAGCTAAAAGAAGTGCTCCTTGTCTAATCTTTATTGATGAAATAGATGCAGTTGGAAGACAAAGAGGTACCGGTCTTGGTGGTGGACACGATGAAAGAGAACAAACATTAAATCAATTACTTACCGAAATGGATGGTTTTGGTGAAAATGAAGGTATAATTATTATCGCAGCAACTAACCGTCCAGATGTTCTAGATCCTGCTTTACTTCGTCCAGGCCGATTCGATCGCCAAGTAACAATTAATTTACCAGATGCAAAAGCAAGAGAAGAAATCCTTAAAGTTCACGCTAAAAATAAAATATTAGATAAATCAGTTAATTTAAGTAATTTAAGTCAAAGAACCCCAGGTTTTAGTGGAGCCGATTTAGAGAATCTTTTAAATGAAGCAGCCCTACTTGCGGTAAGACGTAATAAAGATGCAATTGGAATGACGGAAATAGATGAAGCAACAGATCGAGTTTTAATGGGACCAGCTAAGACAAGTAAGCAAATTACGGAAAAAGAAAAGAAACTTGTTTCTCTTCACGAAGCTGGACACGCTGTTATTGGTATCAAGCTAGAAGATGCGAATGAAGTTCATAAGATTACGATTATTCCAAGAGGTATGGCTGGTGGTTATACAATGATGCTTCCAAAAGAAGAAAAGATGTTGGTAGCAACCAAAAAAGAATTACTTGCCCAAATTACTGGTCTTCTTGGGGGAAGAGTAAGTGAAGAAGTATTCTTAAATGAAATATCAACTGGAGCTTCTGATGACTTTAAAAAAGCTACAAGAATAGCTAGAAGTATGGTTACTGAATATGGTATGAGTGATTTAGGACCTATGCAATATGAAGAACAAAGTGAAAGTGTCTTCTTAGGAAGAGATTATGGTAAAAGTAAAAACTTTAGTGATCAAGTAGCATTAGAAATTGATCGAGAAACTAGAAAGATTATTGAAGAATGTTATGAAAAAGCTAAAGATATAATTGAAAAAAATAAAGATTTAATTATGTTGCTTAGTGATGCTTTAATGAAATATGAAACATTAACTAAAGAACAAATAGAATATATTGTTAAAAATGGTAATATTGATTTTGATAATATAAATAATGATGAAAGTAATGAAGAAGTAAGTGAGAATTTAGCATCACTTCGAAGTAAAGCAAAAGATTTAAAAATAAAAGGTTATTCTAAAATGAATGAAGAAGAATTAGAAGAGGCCATTAGAAAGGAAGAAGAAAAATAATGGAAGTTGTTTTAATAGTAGTATCTATTTTGCTTATTGCTATTGTCTTGTTACAAAGTAATAAAGCAACTGATGGCTCTGGTATTATCACTGGGGGAAATCAAGAATTATTTCAAAATATGAAAGAAAGAGGAGTAGAATTATTCATTAGTCGTTTAACATTAGTTCTTGGTATACTCTTCTTTGGTATTTCATTAGTATTATTCTTAATTTAAAAAAGGCTTAATGCCTTTTTTCTTTATATAAAACTTAAAATAATAAATATATTATATAATATGTCATTGAAGATTTTTGCCACTAGTGGCATTTTTCTTCAATGAAATGTTGCAAAACACTTAAAAAGATTATATAATTATATTGAAGATTTTTGCCACTAGTGGCAAAAATCTTCAAAGGAGAAAAAGATGAAAGAAATAAAAAGAGATATTTATTTAAACAGATTAATTAATCGAAGGGAAAACGGGTTAATAAAAGTTATAACTGGTATTAGAAGATGTGGTAAATCTTATTTATTAGATCCGCTATTTAAAAATTATTTACTTGATAGTGGTGTAAAAGAAAATCATATTATTAAATTAGAGTTAGATAAAGAAGAAAATAGTAAATACTTAGATTCTCACGAATTGAATATGTATATAAAATCACAAATAAAAGATAAAGATACGTATTATATCTTATTAGATGAAATTCAATTAGTGAATGGCTTTGAATCTGTATTAAATGGTTTTTTATATAAAAGTAATCTTGATGTTTATGTAACTGGTAGTAATTCAAAGTTTTTATCATCAGATATTATTACTGAATTTAGAGGCAGGGGAGATGAAATAAGAGTATTTCCATTATCTTTTAGAGAATTTGTTAATGCTTTTAATGGCGATAAATTAGAGGCTTGGAATGAATATGTATTATATGGTGGTTTACCTTTGATTCTGTCTAAAAAGACTGATGAAGAAAAAGCTAAATATTTAAAAGATTTATTTGAACAAACTTATGTAAAAGATATTATTGAACGTAATAATATCCAAAGATTTGATATTATAGATTCAATTATTAATATATTAGCATCATCTGTTGGGTCACTTACTAATTCTCAAAAAATATATAACACATTTATAAGTAATGGTGAAAAAGAAATTTCTTTAAATACTATCAATTCATATATTAAGTATATTGAAGATTCTTTTATTGTTAATAAATCTAATAGATATGATGTTAAAGGTAAAAAATATATTCAGACTCCTCAAAAATACTATTTTTCCGATATTGGACTTCGTAATGCTAGATTAAATTTTAGACAACAAGAAGAGAACCATATAATGGAAAATATAATTTATAATGAATTAATTGTAAGGGGATATAATGTTGATGTGGGAGTAGTAGAAACTAGAGATGAAAGTAAAAATAGAAAACAATTGGAAGTTGATTTTGTATGTAATTTAGGAAATAAAAGATATTATATACAATCAGCATTAAATTTAGAGACAAGAGAAAAAACTATTCAAGAAGAACGACCTTTAATGAATATAGATGATAATTTTAAAAAAATAATTGTAATTAAAGATAATATAAAACCTTGGTATACAGAAGAAGGTATTCTAGTAATAGGAATACAGGAATTTTTATTAAATCAAAATAGCTTAGATTTATAGAATTAAGATTATTTATTTTATTTACGATTACATAGGGCATCTAAAGATATTTTATAATTAAAACATATTTGGGCCGCAAAGGGAGTTAATATTAAATTTCTTCCTTTTTCATAACTACTTATTACTGATTGAGTAGTATTTAAAAAATTAGCTAATTCTTTTTGAGTTAGCTTATATTTTACTCTAAACATTTTAATATTTTTACCAATAGCTTTTTTATCTAAGATATTATCATTGGCCATAGTTTTTCTTTTGCTTGTTAAACCAATTATATAATCCATATTAAAATTAAAATAATTACATAAATCATTTAATTTATTTAAAGGTATTATTTTAGAACAGTTTTCCCATCTAGAATAATTTGACTGCGATACTTCTAATATTTTGGCAAGTGTAATTAAAGAAAATGATTTAAAGTTAAAATTAACAGGTAATAGTTTAAATGAAGAATATGATTTAAGTAATTTAAAAAATGAAGAAGAAGCCAACAAAAAAGTCTATGTAACAAATTTTGATGTAAGTAAGATTAATAAAAATGAAATAAAATTACAAGTATTATTAAATAATGATCCAAATAAAGCTCAAGATTATTTAGTAAATAAAGAGTTAAATATAAGTGTTGAAGTAAGTGATTTAAAATGTGTATTAAAAGATACAACCCCACCAACAATAGAAGAATTTACTGTAACAGGAGTTACAGATAATACAGAATTAACAGATAATAAATTATATACTCATAAAAATCAAGTATCATATAAATTAACATTTACAGATGAAGATGTAGAAAGTTATTGTATAACAGAAAATAGTAGTTGTAATGATGGAGAATGGCAATTAGTTGGAGATAATAAAACAATTACAAATACATTAACATTAAGTAATAATAATGAAGGATTAAAAACAATAAATGCCTTTTTAAAAGATAAGAAAGGAAATGTATCACAAGAAACAAAGACAATAACACTAGATACAAGTAATCCGACAGCAACAATAAAATCTAATAGTCAAGATACAAGTAGCATAACAGTAACAGTAGGATATGAAGGACAAGATTCAATAATAAAGAGACAATGTAGATTAGATACTGATAGTACTTGGACAGATTCAAAACCAGATGGAAGTTGTACGATAAGTGATTTAAAAGATGGAAAAGAGTATACAATAAAAGGAAGAGTAAGAGATGCATCAGGAAGATGGAATACAACTTATCCAAATGTTAGTGTAACAACGCAAAGTGCAAACTTTCAAGGTACAGGAAAGCAATTATTAGAAAGCAAACCAAAGGGGTTAAGTGGTGAACCGGACTGTCAAGGAATGTATAGATTTGTAGGAACAAAAGATGATGTAAATAATTATGTATGCTTTGGCTATACAAATATATCACAGTGTAGCAGTGGAGCGAAAGATAATGAATACATATACCGAATTATTGGAATTAATTCAAATGGTGAAATAAAATTAATCAAAAATAAAGCTTTATCGAATAAATACCTATGGTTCGAACCAATGTCAGGTTTGATAGTTGGTGATCCTTGGCCACAGAGTGAGATATTTAAAAGTATAAGTAGTGATGGATTTTTGACTGGTTTATTAACGAGATGGCAAGAAAAAATAGTGAATCATAGTTGGCCAACAGGCATTATAGAAGATGGGAATGCTATGGCTAGTACCATTTGTGAGACCGAGAAAGGATTAACATCGATATCGGCGAAAGTAGGTTTGATGACACTGAGTGATTATTATTATGCCGCTGGTGGTGGAGAGTCGAGTTGCTTTACAGGTGTGAAAAAGGACTGTTCGTTGAACTGGATGTTTTTTCTAAACAACGGGTGTTCAAATACAGGCGACTATGAGTGGACAATGATTAGTGCGGATGAAGACATATTGGACTCAGCGTACGCCGCTGGTTCTGAGTGGGTGCCGACTGGCTCGATTGGGACGTTGCTAAAGACGTCTGAGGGTTATGTGCGACCGGTGTTTTACCTTTCTCCAGTGGCTGTAATTTCCTCTGGTAGTGGTACATCTACAGATCCATTTATTATCGACTTATGTGATGGTGATCCTTCGTGTGATTTGCAGCCGGATAAGCAAGGTCCGGTTGACTGAGGCAATGTGTGTTTTCGGTAGATTTAATTGGAGCACTCGATGAGAGATTAAGGAGTGATCAAAACTCTGACTATCGCTGCGAAGGTACTAAAGATTAGTTTTGAAGTGTAGAATGTTAAGTGTTAGTCTGGATGATGTTCGAGAAGGAAAACTCGTAAAAAAGTTATAAACTTAGGACATTGGTATGCTGAGTTCTGGATTGTCTGAATTAAAGTAGAGAGTGGGATTTTCTCGCTCTTTTTAAGTTTTAAAAATACTTTCTCTTTATTTTTTAATATATAATTGATAAAATTAAAGTAGAAAGAATGATATAAATGAAATATTTAAGTAAAGAGATAATTAAGAATAAGAGAGTTTTATTAAGATGTGATTTTAATGTACCAGTAAAAGATAATATAATAACTGATGATATTAGAATAACTAAGAGTTTTAAAACTATTAATTACTTATTAGATAATAACAATAAAGTTATATTATTAAGTCATTTTGGTAGAGTTAAAAAAGAAGAAGATAAAGTTAATAATAGTTTATATATTGTATATGAATATTTAAAAAAGTATTATGATATTGAATTTATTAAAGATCCTAATGATTTAAGTAATATAGATGGGTGTGATAAGAAAATATTTTTAGTAGAAAATACTAGATTTACTGATGTACCAGAAAAAAGAGAAAGTGTTAATGATTTAAATTTAGCTAAATACTGGAGTAATTATGCTGATGTATTTGTTATTGATGCTTTTGGTTCTTTACACCGGATACACACTTCGACTGCTGGTTTATCTAAATACCTAGATACTTATTTAGGCTTTTTAGTAGAAGACGAAATAAAAAATTTAAAACCACTTTTAAATAATATTGATTTAGTTATAATGGGTGGTGCTAAAGCAGATGATAAGATAAAGATAATTGAAAGATTAATTAATAAATGTCATTATTTAATTATAACAGGAGGTATATTAAATACTTTCTTAAAAGTAATGGGGTATAATATAGGTAATAGTTTAGTTAGTAATGATGAAGAAGTATTAAGTAAAGTAGAAGAGTTATTAAATAAATATCAAGATAAAATATTATATAGTGATAAATTTATTGCTAAAAGAGATAATGATAATATAATAGTTAGTTTAAAAGAAATAAAAGATAATGATATTATCTATGATAATATTATAGAATTAGATAATATTATTAATAATTCTAAAGTTATATTTTTAAATGGTACTTGTGGTATGTGTGAAAGTGATGATTATAAAGAAGGGACTATTAAGTTATTAAATACTCTTGCTAGTAGTCATAATGATGTTTATGTTGGGGGTGGTGATACTGCCTCATTTGTTAAATTATTTGGTTTAGAAAGTAAGTTTAAATTTGTTTCTAGTGGGGGAGGGGCAACATTAGAATATATTAGTGATGGTAATTTAGAGGCTTTAAAATATATTGAAGAAAATTCCATTAATTAAAGACTTTACAGGATGATGAATTTTTGCTATTATAGTCTTTGTTCGAGGATGATATAATGAAAAATACTGATTATGTAGTAAAACGTGATGATATTAATGTTGGTTCAGTTGTGATTTCAAAATTAAGTTCTATTACACCGGTAGAAAGATTACGTCGTATTTATTTTATTTTAGATGATGGGGGATATGCAATTGATTTATTAAATGATATACCTAACTATCTCGTGCTATTATATAATAATCTTTTTGGTTATGAAAAACCATTTGTTCCAGCTTTTGAAATGCAAAATATTGGCAATTTATTAAGACTTTATGGATATCCTAGTGAGATGACTTATGAAGATGTATTAAAAATAGATATGTTTTTTAAGTATGGTTGGAAGTTTGATAATGCTTCTTATTTTGGTATTGTTAAACCACTCCCAGAAGATAATGTCATTTATAGTGAAATAGATCATCGTTTTAATAAGTTTAGAAGTTATACAGATAGTTATGAAGCATCTCCTATACCTAAAGAATATTTTGATTTAATATGGAAGTTAAGTAATCTTTGGGATACAACTAAAGATAAAGAAATAGATCTTTTATTACCTCATTCTAAAGAAGGAATGGTAAGGAAATTAACAAAATAAAGTTATCTGGAAGTAATAATCCAGATCTTTTTTAATTATTTAACTAAATATTATTGACATTCCACTTAGGTTATAGATTATAGTTAGTTAGAAAGGAGAGAAAATGTTAATTCAAGAAGTAGAAAATATTGTTGGTCTAACCAAGAAAAGTATTAGATATTATGAAGATGAAGGATTACTTACACCCAAAAGAAGAGAAAATAAATATCGTTTCTATAATGAAGATGATCTTAAGAAATTAAAAATAATTAAATTCTTAAGAGAATTAGACGTTCCAATTAGAGATTTAAAATTATTAAATGATGGTAGTCTTAATTTAAGTGATTGTCTACTAGATAGAATTAAAAAAATTGAAAGTTTAGAAAAAAATTATCAAAAAATAAAATTGATGTGTGAAGAAATAATTAATAAGAAAGAAACATTTAATAATCTAGATGTTGAACCATATTTTGAGTGTGTGAGAGTAATGAATAAGAAAGAGAGATTTACAATGAATAAAAATAAAGCAAGTAAAAGTAAAAAAATAATTGGGGCAGTAGTTGCTAGTTTAACATTTAATAGCATTTTTATCTTTTTACTAGGGTTACTTATAAATATGCAAATAAAAGCTAACCTACCTTTTGCATTATTTGCGTTTGTTCTTATCATTTTATTGTTGCCAATAATATCAATAAGTTATAATTTAGTGTTGCGAATTAAAGAAATAATAGGAGGTGAAGAAGATGAAGCTTGTAAATATTGATTATCTACCAGGCGAAGAAATAACTGAAGTTTTGGGATTAGTCAAAGGGCAAATCGTTCAATCTAAGAATATTGGTCGTGATATAATGGCTGGTTTAAAAACAATTGTGGGTGGTGAAATAACGGCTTACACAGATATGATTAAATTAGCTAGAAGTATGGCTACTAAAAGAATGGTAGATGAAGCCGAAAGTTTAGGGGCTGATGCAATTATTAATGTTAGATATGGATCATCTAGTGTGATGGGTGGAGCCGCGGAAATTATCGCTTATGGGACCGCGGTTAAAATAAAAAAATAATCTTATTGACATTTAGGTAATAGAGTAATATAATCATATTAGCACTTAAAAGTTTAGAGTGCTAAAGGAGAATATTATGAAAGAATTTAAAGCTGAAGCAAAAAGATTAATGGATTTAATGATTAATTCAATTTATACTAATAAGGAGATATTTTTAAGAGAAATAATTTCTAATGCATCTGATGCAATTGATAAACTGCATTACCAATCTCTCACTGATAAAAAGATAAAAATTAAAAAAGATGAATTTGCCATTAATATAAAAATTGACAAAGATAAAAGAATGTTAACTATCAGTGATAATGGTATTGGAATGACCAAAGAAGAATTAGAAAATAATTTGGGTACTATTGCAAAAAGTGGTTCATTTGATTTTAAAAATACTAATGAAAAGAAAAAAGACATTGATATAATTGGGCAATTTGGTGTTGGTTTTTATTCGGCTTTTATGGTTGCTTCTAAAGTAGAAGTTATTTCCAAAGCCTATGGAAGTGAGGATGCTTATTCTTGGGTCTCATCTGGTACTTTAGGTTATACAGTAACTAAGTGTGATAAAGAGATCTATGGAACAGATGTAATATTAACTATTAAAGATGAAGAAGAATATAATTGTTATTTAGATGATTATGAAATTCAAAATCTAATTAAAAAGTATTCTGATTATATAACTTATCCAATTAAAATGACTTTGAATGATGATAAAGAAACCAAAGTAGAAACGATTAATAGTTTAGTACCTTTATGGAAAAGAAATAAAAAAGATATTAGTGAAGAAGAATATAATACTTTTTATTCCGATAAATTCTTTGATTATGAAAAACCTTTAAGTCATATTCATATTAAAGCTGAAGGTACTATTGAATATAATTCTTTATTATATATTCCTTCTAAAGCTAGTTTTGATTATTATTCTAAAGAATATGAAAAAGGATTACAATTGTATGCAAATGGCGTTTTAGTTATGGAAAAGTGTGCTGATTTAATACCAGATTATTTTAGCTTTGTTAAAGGTGTTGTTGATTCATCAGATTTATCACTTAATATTTCAAGAGAAACTTTACAACAAAATAGAGTTTTAAAAACAATAGCTAATAATATTGAAACCCATATTAAAAATGAATTAGTAAGTATGTTAGATGAAAGAAGAGAAGATTACTTAAAATTCTGGGATGCCTTTGGTTTACAAATTAAAGCTGGTATTTATAATAGTTATGGATTTAATAAAGATAAATTACAAGATTTATTATTATTTTATTCATCGAAGATGGAAAAATTAGTAACTTTAAAAGAGTATTTAGCTAATAATAAAGATGAATCAGCTATCTATTATGCTTGTGGTAATTCAATTGAGCAAATAAAAACATTACCCCAAGTTGAAGCAATGATATCTAAAGATAAAGATGTTCTTTTATGTTCTAACTATTTAGATGAATTTGTTTTTAAAGTTATGCTTAAATATGAAGATAAAGATTTTAAAAATATTTGTTCTGATAATATTGATATAGATACAGAAGAAGAAAAAGAAGAATTAAAAGCCTTAAATGAAAAAGATAAAGATTTATTAGCTTTAATGAAAGGCGAAATAGATATTAAAGAAGTTAGATTTACAAGTAAGTTAAAAAATCATCCTGTTTGTTTATCTAGTAGTGGAGAGGTATCTGTTGAAATGGAAAAAGTTATGAAAGCAGTACCTAATAATGGTGAAATTAATGCTGAGAAAATATTAGAAATAAATTATCAACATCCAATTGCTAAAAAATTAGAAGAGTTATATGAAAAAGATCAAGAAGAATTAAAAAAATATACTAAAATATTATATGCGGAAGCTAGATTAATTGAAGGATTACCTGTTGATAATCAAACAGAAATTACTAATCTTATTTGTGATATAATGGTAAAATAAAAAATTTTTAGTATAAAATTATTAATTATGGTTAATATATTAATGTAGAGGTTTACTCTACGGATATGAAGGCCTCATTTGTTGAGTGCCTTTTTACTTGAAAAGAAGTTGCATTTCATACAATTGTTTGTTATAATTATAAGTGCTTGAATATTTTTAAAAATAGTTTAAAATAATTAGAAGTTGGTGATTATTATGGATAAAATAATTATAAGAGGAGCAAGAGAAAATAATTTAAAGAATGTTGATTTAGAACTCCCTAAAAATAAGTTAATTGTGATGACTGGTGTTTCTGGTAGTGGTAAAAGTAGTTTAGCTTTTGATACCATCTATGCAGAAGGGGAAAGAAGATATGTTGAAAGCTTATCTGCCTACGCTAGACAATTTATTGGTGGTGGAGAAAAACCTGATGTTGATTCAATTGAAGGATTGTCACCAAGTATTTCTATTGATCAAAAAACCACTAATAAAAATCCACGTTCAACTGTAGGAACAATAACGGAATTATATGATTATTTTCGTTTATTGTTTTCAAGAATTGGAATACCTTATTGTCCTATTCACAAAATACCTATTAAAAGTCAAAGTATTGAAGAAATGACCAATAAAGTTTTAGCCTTTGATGAAGGAGTAAAAATAGAGATATATTCACCAATTGTAAGAGGTGAAAAAGGAACCCATAAAGATTTAATTGAAGATTTAAAAAGTAAAGGATTTACCAAAATTAAAGTTAATGGGGTATTATATAATGCTTTTGATGAAATAACTTTAGAAAAAAATGTTAAAGATGATATTTATGTTTTAATTGATAAACTACCTGTTAGTAAAGAAGAAAGAAGTCGGATTTTTGAGGCCATTGAGACTAGTTGTAAAATGGCAAATGGGCTTGTTATTATTCGGGTTAATGATGAAGAAGATATTTTAATGAGTGAGAATTATGCTTGTCCTTATTGTAATTTTTCTTTAAGTGAACTTGAACCAAGAATGTTTTCTTTTAACTCACCATATGGTGCGTGTGATGAGTGTAAAGGACTTGGGACACGTCTTAAGATAAGTGAAGAATTATTAATTCCTGATAAAAATAAGAGTATTAATAAAGGGGCAATTGTCGCCATTAACTTAGATAATAATATGTATATGAGTAGCTTAAATACAGTTGCTGAACATTATAATATTGATTTGAATGTGCCAGTTAAAGATATGAAAAGAAGTGATTTAGACATTATTCTTTATGGAACCAAAGATATAATGGATTTTCACTATGTATCTAAAAGTGGGAGCACAAGAGATACCAAATCAAGGTATGAAGGAATTGTTAACAATTTAGAAAGAAGATATTTAGAAACTAATAGTACTTGGATAAGAGAGTGGATTGAAGGATATATGGTAGAATCTACTTGTCCAAAGTGTAAGGGAACAAGGCTTAAAGATGAAATATTAGCAGTTAAAATCAATGGTAAAAATATTTATGAATTATGTGAAATGGCAATTGATGAATTAAGTGATTTCTTACGTAATTTAAAACTTACTAAGGAAGAAGAAGAGATAAGTAGATTATTAATTAAAGAAATATTATCGCGTCTAGACTTTTTAATGAATGTCGGTCTTAATTATCTAACTCTTTCAAGAAGTGCTGCAACTTTATCAGGAGGAGAAGCCCAAAGAATTAGACTTGCTACTCAAATTGGTAGTCGTCTTTCTGGGGTATTATATGTATTAGATGAACCATCAATTGGTCTTCATCAAAGAGATAATGAAAAATTAATTAATTCTTTAAAAGAAATGCGCGATTTAGGAAATACTTTAATTGTTGTGGAACACGATACTGATACGATGATGGCTGCTGATTATCTAGTTGATGTAGGTCCTGGAGCAGGAGAAGAAGGCGGTTACATTGTTGCCAGTGGAACACCAGAAGAAGTTATGAAAAATGATAAGAGTATCACGGGTAGGTATTTATCGGGTAAAGAAAAAATTGAAATACCGAAAAAAACAAGAAAAGGTAATGGCCTATTCTTAGAAGTAAAAGGGGCCAGTGAAAACAATTTAAAAAATATTAATGTTAAATTTCCTCTTAATAAATTTATTGTAGTAACAGGTGTTTCCGGAAGTGGTAAATCTACTTTGGTTAATGAAATATTATATAAAACTCTTCATAAAGAAATTTATAATAGTAAAGATATTCCTGGTAAATGTAAGGCAGTTAAAGGAATTGAAAATGTTGATAAAGTTGTTAATATTAGCCAAGATGCTATTGGAAGAACACCAAGAAGTAATCCCGCTACATATGTTGGGGTCTTTGATGATATAAGAGATGTTTTTGCAAATATGAAGGAATCTAAAATGCGGGGTTATGATAAAAGTCGTTTCTCATTTAATGTTAAAGGTGGAAGATGTGAAGCGTGCTACGGTGATGGTGTTAAAAAAATTGAAATGCATTTTTTACCAGATGTTTATGTACCTTGTGATGTCTGTGGAGGAACTCGTTTTAATAAAGAAACATTAGATGTTAAATTTAAAGGTAAAAATATTTCGGAAGTTTTAGATATGCGAGTTAGTGAAGCAATTCCTTTCTTTGATAATATTCCTAAAGTTCGCGATAAATTAAAAGTTATGTATGATGTTGGCCTTTCTTATATTAAGCTTGGTCAAGGAGCCCCAACTTTATCTGGTGGAGAAGCGGGCCGTGTTAAGCTTGCGAAAGAACTACAAAAGAAAGCCACTGGTAAATCAGTCTTTATTTTAGATGAACCAACAACTGGTCTTCATTCTGCTGATATTAAAAAATTACTAGAAGTTTTAAATAAAATAGTTGATAATGGTGATACTGTCATAGTTATTGAACATAATTTAGACGTTATTAAACAAGCTGATTATGTTATAGATTTAGGCCCAGAAGGTGGAAGATTTGGAGGAGAAGTTATCGCCACTGGTACACCAAGAGAAATAAGTAAAATAGAAAAATCTTATACTGGCCAATTCTTAAAGAAAATATTTGATAGTGAAAAATAATAAGTAAAGGTTGTAACGAAATAAAATATTTCATTACAGCCTTATTTTTTTTAAATTTTTTTAAAAATTTATCTCAAAAAAAAGGAAATGGAGGAAAAAACGCTAATATATATAGTGAAGGGAGAAAAATAACCCTTAAATATAAATAGATGGGAGGTGAAGAAATGACAGATGAAAAACCATTCTATAATCTTTCATATGACCGAGTATTTAAATCAGTGGTGTTAGATATATTAAATCGTCGTTATTTAAATGGAATGTTAACAGATATATTAGAAAAAGAAGTAAAAGTAGAAGAAATAGAATATAGTGAATTACCAATGTCATCGGTAAGAGATAAAGTGCAAGTATTAGATATTTTGTTGTTAACAAAAGATCAAAAAAGAATAAACGTGGAATTAAATAGTAATTTTGATGAATATATCAAAGAAAGAAATTTAATGTATTATTTTCGGTTATTATTAAGAAAATATAAATATGCGACAACAATGGGAAGAAGTAGTGATAGTAAGGAAGAAAGTGAAGAAAGAGAAAGATGGGAAAATATCGATGAAGTAGTTCAAATAAATTTAGATTTTAATCATCCAAAAGATGAATTAAAAAGAGTTATCAAACTAATAGATAATTATGGACAAGAATACTATGATAAATTTAAAATAATAACTGTAAATATTGCTGGGTATAAAAAGTTGTGGTATGATAAAAACATCAAAGGAGATCCAACGCATCAAGAACTAACTTTATTAGGGGCGAATAAAGAAGAAATCATTGCGTTAGGAAAAACAAACGAGATACTTAAGAAAGTAGGGGAGAAAGTATTAGAGATGAATGAAGATGTGATCAAACAAATGCAACTTGAGCAAGAAAGAGATTTCGAATACATATACCGAAAGAGAATGGAAGATAGCGAAAATAAAGGATTAGAAAAAGGAATTTATGAAACAAAAATCAACACAGTTAAAGAATTATTAAAAGAAGGCAGTCTTTCTACTAAAACAATAGCTAATGTAACAAAACTAAGTGAAGAAGAGATAATTAACATTCAGAAAGAAATACAATAGTTAATCTTTAATTAAATAATCATTTAAACCATATTTTTCATTTTTGGTATCAAAAAATAAATCATTTTTAGGTGGTTTATAAGTAAATATTGTCATAAAGATATAAATAATTATGATAAAGACTATAGATAAAGATTTTTGATATTTGATTGGTTTTAATTGAAGTAATTTATAGCCAATAATATTAACAATTAAAATAGCAATAAATAAAATAATGAAAGTAACAGGCATTATTTCGCCAAAGTTATAATATATTGGTAAAAACATTAATAAATAAATAGGAATGCTTATTATAGCTTTTGTAGTGGCAGTAAATAAGAAATTATTATAAGGAATATTACATTTTTTTAATATAAAATATTCAATTAGACTTGCTAAAAGAATAGTTGTATAGAGCATTTTCATATGTTCCCAAATACTTTCATTAACAGGAAAAAAGATGGAGAATATAGGGTTAGGAAGAAAAGTATATAAAAAATGTGTTAGAAAGCACAAAAGAAAAGTTACTATAGTATTAATAAGAATCATTTTTTTAAGATTCATTTTGATCACCTAATTCTAATATTAATATACTAAAAAAGTTTAAAAAATATACTTCTTTATGATATAATTTTTGTGGAATTTGGGTGGTATAATGGAAAAATATCAAGAAATTGAAAGAAGTATTATTAAAACTTATCGTAAAGATATATGGCGGATGTTCACTAAAGCTATTAATGATTATGAACTTATTAAGGAAAATGATAAGATAATGGTTTGCATAAGTGGCGGCAAAGATTCATTTTTACTTGCCAAATGCATTCAAGAATTGCAAAGACACGGTAAAATTCATTTTGATGCCTACTTTGTGACAATGAATCCTGGTTATAACGAAGAAAACAAAAAGAAAATATTAGATAATGCAAAATTACTTGATATTCCTCTTGAAGAATTCAAAAGTGATATATTTGCGGTTGCTAATAAGTTGAATTCCGAAAACCCTTGTTACATTTGTGCAAGAATGCGAAGAGGTTACTTATATAGCAAAGCCGAAGAGTTAGGCTGCAATAAAATTGCTTTAGGTCATCATTTTGATGATGTTATAGAAACAACTCTTTTATCAATGTTCTATGGGGCCGAAGTTAAAACAATGCTTCCTAAACTTCATTCGGATAATTTTAAAGGATTAGAACTTATTAGACCATTATACTTAGTTAAAGAAAGTGCCATAATTGCTTGGCGAAATTATAATAATTTAGAATTTATCAATTGTGCTTGTCCTTACTTAAGTAATTGCGCCTTAAATAAGGAAAATACCCCGGATAGTGAAATAGGGAGAAGAGAAGCAATGAAAAGATTAATAAAAAAATTAAGAAGTGAACATAAAGGAATTGACAATAATATTTTTACCTCTTTAAATAATATCAATATTAATTGTGTTTTAGGTTATAAAAAAGATGGAGTCTATACTAGTTTTTTAGATGAATACGATAAATAATTGGTTGACAAGGTAAATAATTTTGCATATAATTTAAAGTGTAATTTTTAAAAACATTGAACAAGACAAGTAAATTAAATGAATTTTCAAGAGAGTTAGTGGTCGGTGAAAACTAATAAAATAATTTAATTTATATCACTTGGGAGTTGTTTATTTGAATTTAGTAAAATAAAACGGGTTATGACGTTATCCATAAAATGAGGTGATTAAGTTCATAAATAAAGGTGGTACCACACGTAATTGTGTCCTTTTGTTTATGAACTTTTTTATATAATAAGGAGGAATTTATGAAAAATTTTGCAAGTCTAGATGATCGAGAAGTGTCATTAGTAGAAAAAGATATCAGAGAAAGATGGTTAAAAGATAATATCTTAGATAGATGTATCGAAAACAGAAAAGATGCCCCTTATTGGGTATTTTATGATGGACCTGCTACTGCTAATGGAATGCCAGGATTACATCATATGGTATCTAAATTTTTAAAAGATACTTTCTGTAAGTACAAGACAATGAAAGGTTATAAAGTTTTAAGAAAAATTGGCTGGGATACTCACGGACTTCCTGTTGAAGTACAAGTTGAGAAGAAACTTGGCTTTAAAACTAAAAATGATATTGAAGCATATGGTATCAAGGAATTTAATGAAGAATGCCGGAATATTGTTTGGGAAAATGAAAAAGCATTTCGAGATTTAACTAATCAAATGGGTCAATTTATTGATCTTGATAATCGTTATATTACCTATGATAATAATTATATTGAAACAGAATGGTGGATTTTAAAGAAATTTTTTGAAGAAGGATTATTCTATGAAGGTAGTAAAATACTTCCTTATTGTCCACGTTGTGGAACTGGTCTTGCTTCTCACGAAGTAGCTCAAGGTTATGAAGAGATAAGTGTTGAAACAGTTATTGTACCAATGAAGAAAAAGGGAGAAGATGTCTATTTTTTAGTTTGGACTACAACTCCTTGGACTCTTCTTTCAAATGTTGCTTTATGTGTTAATCCGACTGCTACTTATGTGTTAGTTGAATCGCAAGGATATAAATTTATTTTAGCAGAGGCTTTAGCTAATAAAGTCTTAGGTGATGATTATAAAGTATTAGAAAAATATCAAGGTAAAGATTTAGAATATACTGAATATGAACAATTATTGCCTTTCTTAAAAGTTAATAAAAAAGCTTTCTTTGTTACTTGTGATAATTATGTAACAATGGAAGATGGTACTGGTATTGTTCATATTGCTCCTGCTTTTGGTGCTGATGATGCACTTGTTGGCAAAAATTATAATCTTCCTTATTTAAATCCAGTTGGAGATGATGGTTGTTATACAGAAGGCCCTTGGAAAGGTATGCTTGTTTTTGATGCTGACAAAGAAGTAATTAAATATTTAAAAGAAAATGATAAATTATTTAAAAAGCAAAAAATGGTTCATAATTATCCTCATTGCTGGCGCTGTAAATCACCGCTTATTTATTATTCTAAACCATCATTTTATTTAGAAGTTACTAAATTAAAAGATCAAATAATTAAAAATAATCAAAAAGTTAATTGGTATCCATCTTTTGTTGGGGAGAAACGTTTTGGTAACTGGCTAGAAAACTTAAATGATTGGGCAATATCTAGAAGCCGTTATTGGGGAACACCACTTCCTTTATGGCGTTGTGAATGTGGATATGATGAAATGATTGGTTCAAGAAGTGAATTAGTAGAAAAAGCGATTGAAAATATTGATGAATCAATTGATTTACATCGTCCGTATGTTGATGATGTCCATATTACTTGTCCTAAATGTGGTAAAGTAATGAATAGAGTTAAAGATGTTATCGATTGTTGGTTTGATTCAGGGGCAATGCCTTTTGCTGAATATCATTATCCGTTTGAAAATGAAGAGCTATTTAAAACACAATTTCCAGCTGATTTTATTAGTGAGGGAATTGATCAAACAAGAGGTTGGTTCTATTCACTATTAGTAATTTCTACTTTTGTTAAAGGTATATCACCTTATAAAAATGTTTTAGTTAACGAATTACTTCTTGATAAAAATGGCCAAAAAATGCATAAGTCAAGAGGTAACGCTATCAGCCCATTTGCTATTATGGATAAATATGGTGCCGATACGGTTAGATGGTATATTCCTTATGTTTCTCCGGTGTGGACACCACTTAAATTTGATGAAGAAGGTTTAAAAGAAGTATATTCTAAATTCTTTAATCCTCTAAAAAATACTTATAATTTCTTTAGTTTATATGCCACGACTGATAATATTGATATTGATGAGTGCCAAATTGACGTATCAAAAAGAGAAGAAATCGATAAATGGTTATTGTCAAGATTTAATAGTTTACTTAAAGTGGTAAGTGCTGGTTATGAAGAATTTGAATTAAATAAAGTAGTTCGTAGTATTACGAGTTTTGTATCTGATGACTTATCAAACTGGTATATAAGAAGATGCCGAAATCGTTTCTGGGGTAGTAGTTTAGATGATTCTAAAAAAGCTGTTTATATAACAACCTATGAAGTATTAGTTGGTTTATCAAAAATAATTGCCCCAATTGTACCTTATATAAGTGAAGAAATATATACTAAACTTACTCATAATTATTCTGTTCATTTAGAAGATTTTCCTTCATATGATGAATCATTAATTGATTTAAAATTAGAAGAAAAAATGGATTTAGTTAGAAACTTAATTTCTTTAGGTAGAATGATGCGTGAAGATGTTAAAATTAAAGTTAGAACACCTTTAAAAGAAGCAATTATTGAATCAAAAGTATATGATAAAATTACAGATTTAATCCCTCTTATTAAAGAAGAATTAAATGTTAAAGAAGTCTTAAGTGAAGAAGATTTAAATAAATATATGAATATTACTTTAAAACCTAATTATAAAAATGTTGGTAAAATTTTTGGCTCTAAAATAAAAGAATATGAAGAATTCTTACAAAATACTAGTATTAATGATTTAAATAATTCGGAAGTTAAATTCCAAGATACGCTTATTACTAAAGATATGTATGAAGTAAAAATTTCTAGTAAAGAAGGCTTTAATGTTGGAGTATTAGATAATTTATTTATTGTTTTAAATACTAATTTAACTACAGATTTAATTAATGAAGGTAATGCTCGAGAATTTATTTCGAAGATTCAAAATATAAGAAAAGTAAATGGTTATGATGTAAGTGATCGAATTATTATTTATTATGAAAGTTCTGAATTTGCTTCCATCATAAATGAATTTAGTGATTATATTAAAAATGAAACTTTAGCTACGGAAATAATTAATCAAAAAGGTAGTGAAGAAGTAAATATTAATGGTATTAAAGTTTTAGTTAGTATTGAAAAAGTTATGTAAAGAAAAAAGACTTTTCATTAAAATTGAAGTGAAAAGTCTTTTTATCTATTTAATTTTATAAAAGAGTATTTTAACCATTAAATTGTCAAAAAATAAAGCAAAAATTTTAAACTATAATTGACATTAAATCATAAATATTGTAAGATAAATCTATGAGAATAGAGGTGGAAGTTTTTAATGAAAACTTTAAAAAATAGAGAAGGATTTACATTAATTGAATTACTAGCAGTTATTGTTGTTTTAGCAGTTGTTATTGCTATTGGGACAACGGCCGTTTTACCAATGGTTACAAATATTAGAAAAGGGGCTTTTGTTAATGAAGCTAATATATTTGTCGATACAGCTTCTAATATTCTTAATATTTATGATGCTGGTGGTATTGAAGAGCCCACTACTATGAATGGTGATTATCAAAAGGGTACTCATAAATATTGTTTTTCATTAAAATATTTAGTTGATGTTGGTTTAATTGATAAAGATCCAAGTTATTTTTCAGGAGAAGATCCAGAATATGCTGGAAAAATAATTGTTGATACTACTTCTGATGGAACAACGGGAAGATATACATATACGATTTCAATGCATAATAATCTTTATAATATTAGTAGTGTAAGTGGTACAGTTGAAGCTAAAGACGTTACTGATTATGAAAAAACTGGTGATTATGCTTGCACTTCTAATGATGTAGAATAGGTTTAAAAATGAAAAATAATAAAGGATTTACATTAATTGAGTTATTAGCGGTAATTGTTGTTTTAGCGGTAGTTATTGCTATTGCAACCACCAATGTATTGCCAACAATGAATATTGCTAGAGAGGAAGCATTTAGAACTGAGGCAACTTTGCTTGTTAAAAATGCTAAAGAAGCATATGAGAATTATTCACTGGGGGCAATAAGTGTCCAAAATGATAATAAGAGTTGTGTTAAAGAAAATAAAGTATGTTTTACAGTTCAAGAACTTATAAAAGTTGGTGCTTCAGCTTTAAATCCCGATAGTTATACTGGCAAAGTAGAAATGACTATTGAAAATGGCAATGTCGTTGGTTATAATTTATATTTAAAAAAAGCCGATGAATATTGGTTTATTAATCAACAATTTAGTGATTTCAGTAAAAATGGTAAAATAAATGAAGGAACTTGGAGTGAAGAAGCGGAAGTTTGTAGTTGTTAAATAAGTTTTTAATAAACTTATTTTTTTAAGATTTAGTAGTAAAGGTAGTGGTTTTTTGATTATAGGTAGTCATACCCATTTTGGTAAAGATCAAATTTTGGGTTCAGTAAAAGAGGCAATTAGTTATGGAGCTAACGCTTTAATGCTTTATACGGGAGCTCCGCAAAATACTTTTCGAAGTAATATCATCCTTGAATATTTGGAAGATGCTAAAAAATTAATGAAAGAAAATGATATAAAAATGGAAAATGTTATCTGTCACGCTCCTTATATCATTAACTTAGCTAACAAAGAAAGAATAGAAGCTTGGAATTTTTCTATAAGCTTTTTAAAAAGTGAAATAAATAGATGTGAAATGCTTGGTATTAAATATATTGTATTGCATCCTGGCAGTGCCGTAAAACATACCAAAGAAGAAGGAATAAATAATATTATTGAAGCTTTAAATTGTCTTGATTTAGATGATCATAAATGTATGATTTTACTTGAAACAATGGCTGGTAAGGGCAGTGAATGTGGTGCTAGTATTGAAGAAATAAAAACAATATTAGATGGTGTAAATAGTCAGAATATGGGAGTATGTTTAGATACTTGTCATTTAAATGATGCTGGTTATGATATGAATAAATTTGATGAATTTCTAGATATGTTTGATAAAATAATTGGTCTTAATCGTGTTAAATGTCTGCATATTAATGATAGTAAAAATCCTCTTTTTAGTCATAAAGATCGTCACGCTAATATTGGTTATGGAACAATTGGGTTTGAGGCAATTTTAAAAGTAGTTAATTGTGATCGTTTAAAAGAAGTGCCTAAGATTTTAGAAACTCCTTATATAAGTAAAGAAGATAATGAAAAAGAGCAACTCTATCCCCCATATAAATTTGAAATAGAAATGCTCAAGAAAGGTCAATTTAATCCTCATTTAATTGAAGACATTAGAGAATTTTATAAATAATTACTATATTTTTGATAATATTCTTGATATACTTTTGATATTTTATTAAAGTTTTCAGCCGTATAATTATTACGATATCTGTTTATATCAAAAAGTTTGGGATTACGAAGCATTGTTTCGTAATTTTTTTTAACAAAATTATAAGTATAATCTAATTCACTATCTGATAAATTAATATTTTTAGAAATAGCAAAGTTTCTAACATCTTCTTTAGTCATTTTATTTATATATCGTTCTATTATATTAAACATTTATATCCCTCCAAAATAAGTTCTTCACTATATTTTATGATAAATATAAAAAAAGAATACATAATAATAATGGTGGTTTTATGAAGAAGTACCTTTTTATAATATTAGTATTTATTATTTTTTTAATTAGAATATTTTATATAAATTACTTTAAAGGAAGTGAATATACTAAACTACTAGCCACTAAAACTAATACTTATATTTATGGAGAAAGTGCACCGAGAGGAAGAATATTGGACCGAAATGGTACAGTTTTAGTCGATAATAAAGGAATTAAAACTTTATTTTATTCTAAATTAAAAGGAATAACGCAAAAAGAAGAAGTAAAAATAGCTTATAGTTTAGCTAGAATAATTAATATTAAAATTGATAATGATACTTTAAAAAGTTTTTGGTTAATCTTAAATAATAATGGTGATGATTTAATTAAAGAAGATGAATGGCAAGCATATAATGAAAGAAAGTTATCTCAAAATGATCTTAAAGAATTAAAACTTACAAGAATTACGGAAGAAGATATAAATAATTTAACTAGTTTAGATAAAAAAGCTGCCACAATATATCATTTAATGAATAAAGGTTATTCTTATCAAAAGAAAGAAATAATGAAATATTTAACTGATGAAGAATATAGTACAATAATTGATTGTAATATTAAAGGCCTGACTATAGAGCTTACTTACGAAAGAGTATATAATTATGGTGATACTTTAAAAGATATTTTTGGAAGAGTTGGAGGTATTCCGGAAGAAGAAAAAGATGATTATTTAAAAAAAGGTTATGAACTTAATGATATAGTGGGTTTAAGTTATTTAGAATTATATTATGAAGATTATTTAAAGGGGGAAAAAGATTTATACAAAGTAAATGATGATAATACCCTAACTTTAATAAAAGAAGGGCATAAAGGTAATGACTTAGTTCTATCTATTGATATTAAAGCACAGTTAGAATTAGAAAAAGTTATTAAAGAAAATATAGTGGCCGCTAAAAAGCGAAAATATACTAATTATTTTAGTGAAGCTTATAGTATTGTTGGTATTCCCCAAACAGGTGAAATTGTGGCTTTATCAGGTCAAAAGTTAATCAGTGATTATCATAATCCTACTTTTCAAAATATTAATACTAATTTAATTAATTCATCTTTTACAGTGGGATCTGTTGTTAAACTGGCAAGTATTTCTACTGGTTATAAATATAAAGCAGTAGATATTGGAACAAAAGTAAATGATGCTTGTATTAAACTATATAATGTTCCTTTAAAATGTAGTTATAAAAAATTAGGACGTATCGATGATTTAAATGCCATATCTAAAAGTAGTAATTATTATCAATTTAGAATCGCTATTAATTTAACAGGTAATGATTATAAATATAATATGAAATTAGAAACAACTAAAGAAGATTTTGATAAATATCGTGGTGTTTTTGCTTCATATGGCTTAGGTAGTTTAACAAATATTGATTTACCTAATGAGAAAACGGGAATAATTGGGGATAACTATGCTAGTGATTTACTTCTTAATCTAAGTATTGGCCAATATGATACTTATACCCCAATGGAGTTATTTCAATATGTAAGCACGGTAGCAAATCTAGGGGAAAGAAGAGCACCTCAACTAATGAAAGAAATTAAAGATGATGATAAAATAATTTTAAAAAATGAATATAATTTATTGAATAAAATTGATTTAGAAGCAAAATATTTAGAAAGATTAAAATTAGGTATGAATTTAGCAACCATTAATGGAACAGCTAGAAACTATATTTTAGGATTTAAAAACCCAGCCGGTAAGACCGGAACTGCCGAAAATTATATTGATACCAATAATGATGGAATAGTAGATACTAAAACCAATAGTTTATCATTTATTGGCTTTGCTCCTTATGATAATCCAAAGTATAGTATCATTGTTATAACCCCTAATATTTATGTTGATAATGGTACAGATTTTACTAAAGTTTATTATCCAAGGTATATTTCCCAAGGTATTACGAAATTTTTGTTTGAAAATATGTAAAAGTTTGATATAATAGGAGAGAAATGAGTGAGGAGGATTTTATATGGCTAAAAATGAAAATCGTAATTTTGTTAATATGAGATGTACAGAATGTGGTGCTGAATTACGTCCAACAAGTAAAAACAAAAAAAATAATCCTGAACGACTAGAAATTAAAAAATATTGTCCTAAATGTCGTAAAAGCGTTGTAGCAAAAGAAAAGAAATAAAAGAAAGGAAGTAAATAATGAATATTAATATCAATGATATTAAAAATGGAATGACTGTTATTATTGATGGCAATCTATGTTTGATTCAAGAATTCCAACACGTTAAACCTGGTAAAGGTCCAGCTTTTGTTAGAATTAAATTAAAGAATTTAAGAACAGGTTCAATTGTTGAACAAACATTTAATACTAATATTAAAATAACTCGTGCCCACGTTGATAAGACAAGTGTTCAATATTTATACACATCAGGTGATAATTTAGTATTTATGAACAATGAAACTTATGAACAAATTGAAGTACCTAAGAAAATTTTAGGTGATGATGCTTCATTTATTAAAGAGGGTATTGATGTAGCAATTGACTTCTTTGAAGGTGAAATTATCGGTATTACTCTTCCTGAAAAAGTTGAATATACGGTTACTGAAACAACTCCAGCAGTTAAAGGTAATACTGCCACTAATGCTCAAAAAGATGCCACAATTGAAACTGGTAAAATAATTAAAGTACCTTTATTCATTAATGAAGGTGAAAAAATATTAGTAACTACTAGTGATGGTAAATACGCTGGTCGTGCTTAAAATAAAAGTCTTACTAATAAGGTAAGCTTTTTTCTTATAAGAAAGAAGATAGATTATGGATAAAGAATTAAGTAGAGAAATAATATTAGAAAATTTTCAAAATCCTTATAATAAAGAAGAAGTTAATGATAATAGATATGTGAAAGTTAATAGTAAAAATCCTAATTGTATTGATAATTTAGATATTTATATCTTATTTGTTAATGATCTTATTAAAGATATTAAATTTAACGGTGAAGCTTGTGCTATATCAACCTCATCAACCTCTATTATGATTAAAAATTTAATTGGTAAAAGTATTAAAGAAGCTAAAGAGTATATTAATAATTTTTATCATATGTGTAATGAAGAAGAATATGATGAAAATATTTTAAATGAAGGATTAGTATATCAAGATATATATAAACAAAGTAATCGTAAGAATTGTGCTCTTTTACCTTATAAAGGCATTTTAAATGCTTTAGAAGAATATGAAAAGAAAAGAATTTAAATATAAGGAGCGTTAAAATATGAGAGTATGTTTAGTTAGTGAAGAATATCCAGAAGAGACCAATTTTGGAGGAATAGCAACTTACCAAAAAAACGTTGCTGAAGAATTAGTAAAAAAAGGCTGTACTGTTTATGTTATTTGTAGAGGTTTAAAAAATAATCAGGAATATACTGAAAATGGTGTTAATATTATTAGAATTTATGTTCCTCGAAACAACACTTTAGATGGATATATTAATTATCGAAAAGAAGTGGCAAAAAAATTACTTCAATTACAAGAAAATAATTTAATCGATATAATAGAAACCCCTGATTGGGGAGCAGAAACCTATTTTTTTGAAAAAAAACGACATATTCCTTTAGTTGTAAGGCTTCACACTCCTTTAAAAATTTGGCTTAAGTATAATAAAAATAATTTTGGAAATGCCAAGAAAAAATTATTAAAATGGGAAAATAAAATGATTAAAAGTGCTGATTTAATTACTTGTTGTTCCAATGCTTTGAAAAGAAAAATTGTTTATAATTTTCAAATAAATCCAAATAGGATAAAGGTTACCCCTAATCCAGCTGATTTAAATAATTTTTATTGTGATAAAACAATAAAAAAAGAAAACAAAATAATATATGTTGGTAGTTTAGAACAAAGAAAAGGTGTTGTTATTTTAGCTAAAGCTTTAAATATTCTTTTATTAAAATATCCGGATTTAAAAATTGATTTTATTGGAAAGGATACAAATAGAAATAAAAAAAATATATCAATGATTCAATATATTAAACAAATAGTTAAAGAGAAATATCATTCTAATTTAAACTTTGTTGGTCAAATTCCTAATAATTGCATTAATAAATATTTAAATTCTTCTTTAGTTGCTGTTTTTCCTTCTTTATTTGATAATTTTCCTTATGTAGTTTTAGAAGCAATGGCTTGTGGTTTACATATTGTTGGTAGCAAAAATTCGGGAATGGTAGAAATGCTTTTTGATCAAAGTGCTATTTATAATACTGGATCGGTTAAAGATTTAGCTAGGAAAATCGAAAACAAATATTTACTTTCTTTAACTGATAATTATAATATAGCTAATATAAATAGAGTAAAAGAATATTATAATACATCTAATGTTTGTGAAAATATTCTTATTGATTATCGAAAAACAATTAATACTTATCAAGAAAAAAATATTAATAAAAATGATTTTGCTTATATTTTAAATGGGATAACTTTTTCAACAATAAAGAAAATTCAAAGAGAAAATGGGGGAGTGGCCAATATAGTCTATCGTATTAAAACTGAAGATAGAATATTTATTGTAAAAAAATATAATTATGATTATAACTTTAAATTTGCCGATATGTTATATAATTTATATATTAAAAATAATATCCGGGTTGTTAAACCTATTAATAAAAATCCTATTAAATATAAAAATAATTTTTACAATGTTTTTCCTTATATTAAAAAAGATTTTAATAAAAGAGTAGATATAAAATATTTATGTAAATTAATTACAATAGATAGATTAGTTAATTTAGATGATATATTATTGCAAAAATGTGATTTTTATTATGAAAATTTAGTAAATAAATCATTAAATAATATTCCTAAAGAACAAGTAAATTTTGTTTTAGAAACATATAAAAAATTAAATGTAATGAATGGCAGTTTTATTAATCACGGTGATATTCAATTAAGCAATATTCTTAAAAATAAAAATAATTATTATTTAATTGACTTTGATGAAACAACAATAGGACCTTATTTATATGATTATGCGGTTATTGTTATTAAAATGTTTACAAAAAGAAATTTTAATAAGAAAAAAATTAATCATTTGCAAAAATTAATTCAAGAAAATAACGATAAAATTACAAAAGAAGAGTTTTTAAATATAACAAAATTTTATTTATGTAAAATTCTTTTAGAAAAATTTTATTTACATAATATTAATAAAATTGATTTATTATCTCATCAGCAAAGAAAAGACTTTTATTTAAGATATTATGAATTATTAAAAAGGATTTAGGTTTTTATGAATAATGAAAAGAAAAAAATAATAGCAATTATGGGTCCATCAGGAAGTGGAAAAACAACATTAGGAACAAATTTACAAAAAAGAAATAATATTATTGTTCCTCGACATACAACAACTAGAGAAAAAAGAAATGATGATACTCTAGGTTTTTATCGCTATATTACACATAGTGAATACCAAAATAGATATTTAAATGGTGAATTTTTAATATCTTCTGGTGATAGCCAAATTATTAGTAAAGAATATGGTAATTTTTATGGAGTTTTAAAAAAAGATAGTGATTTAGCTTTTTCTGAAAGTGACGCAATTTTATTATATACATCTTATAAAGATATCAATAATTTAATATTATTACGTGATATATATGAAATTATAATTCTTAATTTGACTTTCACGGACATTGCTAAAGGAGTTAGATCTAGATTAGAAACTGAAAAGTTAAGAAATCATACTTTACAAGATATTGAAAAAAGGATTTACTGGGCTTTAAAAGATGATAATGATTATCGTAATTTAGTTGATAAAAATTCAACCTTAATTGTATATACAGATATAGATAATATAGAAGAAACATATGCAAAAGTATGTAAAACTTTAAAATTAGAGAGAAGGTAGTTATGGAATATTGGGATTTATATGATGAAAATCGTCATAAATTAAATAGAAAAGCTAAAAGAGGAGACTATTTACAAGATAGTGAATATCATTTAGTTGTTAATGCTTGGATAAAAAATGCTAAAGGGGAGTTTTTAATAACGCAAAGAAGTGCCAATAAGTCACATCCTTTAATGTGGGAATGTACTGGGGGATCGGCTCTTATGGGAGAGGGTTCATTGGAAGCAGCTAAAAGAGAAGTTAAAGAAGAATTAGGAATAGATATTAGTGATGTAGAAGGTATTTTTGTTGGTAGTACTAAAAGATATTATGAAGGATGCCCAGATATTTTAGATGTTTGGTTATTTCATTATGATGTTTCTTTAGACAAAGTAAAAATTCAAAAAGAAGAAGTTAATGATGTTAAATGGGCAAGTAGAAAGACAATAAAAGAATTATATGATCAGAAAAAATTTGAAGCTAATGCTTATTTTGAAGATATAATAGGAAAAAAAGATTATATATATTATATTGGCTTAAATGCTAATAATGCTATTTGCAACGATAATTTTTTTGCTGGATCAATAACTTTATATAATACAAAAGAAAAAGGTAACATATATTTTAGTGATAAATTTATAGAAGATACAAAAAGTGATATTTTTATGCAAAAATATTATAATTTTGTATATCAAACGGCCTTAGAAAAACAGAAGAAAAATCCGAATACTTATTTTATTTGTTTTAATGAAAAAATTAGAAAACTATGTCAAAAAATGAGTGATATTAATATTATTAAGAGTAATTCTCCAGAAATTTTAGATTTATTAAATGACAAATTTAAAACCAGAGAATTATTTAAAAAATATATGCCTATTTTAGAATATAAATATTTTAGTGGTATAAGAACTTATGAAGAAATAAAAGAGATAATTAAAGAAAATGAGTTTGTTTTACAAGGTCAAATTGGTGCCGGAGGTGATAATACTTATTTAGTTACTTCATCACAAAATTTGCCACCTTTAAGTGCCGAAAGTAACTATTGTGTATCAAAATATGTAATAAATACACCTTTAAATATTACTTTAGTTATTTATGATGACAAAGTATTATTTTTACAAATATCAGCTCAATTAATTTTATTAACTGATCATAAATTTAAGTATGTTGGTGGAGATTTTATATATCCCCAAAATTTAGATAAAAAAATAATCGATCAAATAAATAAAGGAAGTTTGCAAATAGCTAAAGATCTTCAAAATATGGGATATCGAGGGATTTTGGGCATTGATTTTGTATTAAAAGATGGAGTGGTTTATTTTATGGAAATTAATCCACGCTTTCAAGCTTCAAGTTTTCTAATAAGTCAAGCTTTAAGACAAAAATATAATATAGATATTGCCAAATTGCATTGTGATGCTTTAATGAAAAAGAGTGTATCGCCGATTAAAATAGGCAAAATAGATTATAGCTTTTTAAATTGTAATGAATCGGAAGATTTTCGTGTTTTATGTAATTATGAAATATTAGATAAAGGTTATTTCAAAGATAATAAATCATCTGTTTATCGAAAAATCTTTAATCATAGTATTATTAATCTTTTGCCTTTTGAAAAAGAAAATAAATGACAAAATAGAAAATATTTTGTATAATAAATAGCACTTAAAGAGGTGATTTGATGGATACAGAACAAATTAAAATAGAACAAGAAAAATTATCTGAAACAATTAAAGTTATAAAACAAATTTTAATAACCGAAAAAGAAAAATTAAAAAAATTAGAAGATAATTTTATTGGCGAACGAGAAGATTTATGGAAAATGGTTGCAGAACGAGAAGTACACATTAAAAATATTGAATATAGTGAAGAAAATCCTTATTTTGCGAGAATAGATTTTAGAGACATTAGCAGTCAAACTGAACAAAGTATATATATCGGTAAAAATGGTATTATTGATGATTCTAAAATTGTTGTTGTTGATTGGCGAGCACCTATAAGTTCACTTTATTACGATTCAGAAATTGGCGAATGTCACTTTACGGCCCCAGAAGGTGAGATATATGGAACATTAAAATTAAAAAGACAATTTGATATAAGTAGTGGTGTATTAAACAATTATTATGATGTTGATTTAGTATCTAATGACGATTTATTACAAAAATACTTAAATAATAATAATGATCAACGACTTAAAAGTATTGTTTCTACAATTCAAAAAGAGCAGAATGAAGTAATAAGAAAAAAAATTCATGAAAATTTAATAATTCAGGGTGTTGCTGGTAGTGGCAAAACGACGGTCGCACTTCACAGAATTGCTTATTTGGTCTACAATTATATGAAAAATATTAGACAAAACCAATTTTTAGTTATAGGGCCTAATCCAATATTTTTAAAATACATAAAATCAGTATTACCAGAACTTGATGTCTCAGGTGTTACTCAATGTACTTTTGAGCAATTAGTAGATGTATACGTTAATGAACCAATAAATATTAGTGACTCTGATAAAAAACTCTCATTAAGCATTGCTGGTAAAATTAATAATGATATTGATAAATTTAAATGCTCAATGAAATATAAAGTTATGCTAGAACAGTTTCTTAGTACTTTTATTGATAGTTTAACTCAAAAGCCGTTAACATTAGGAGATTTTGTTGTTTTAAATAAAGAAATTATAACAAAAAATTTTAAAGATACTAATAGTGATTATTCGTTGGATTTAAGAATAGAACAAACAATTGAAAAATTAAATCGTTTTATAGTTGAGCATCAAGATAGTATTATTTCTAGATATAATAATTATTCTTTTGAAATATTTAAAGATATTAAAAGTGAAGAAGAAAAAACAATTATGCGTAAAAAATTTGCCAAAGATCTTGAAAATATAAAAAAAGGGTGTCGAAGTATTCTGCGAAAGTATTTTGCAAGTAGTAACACTTCCACTACAAAATTATATAAATTATTTATATCTACCATAAATAATTACGATTTATTTAATTATAATAATTTAAAAGAATTACAAGCAAATACTTTAACAAATTTAAAAAAGCAAGTATTTGATTTTGAAGATTTAGCGGCTTTATTATATATTAAAAAAAATATTTTCCCTAATCGTAAATTTAATAATATAAGAAATGTCGTGGTTGATGAAGCCCAAGATTTAGGTGAATTTGATTTTTGGATTTTAAAAGAAATTTTACCATCAGCTACATTTAGCATTTTTGGTGATTTGGCACAATCAATATATGATTATCGAAGTATTAATAATTGGGATCAAGTTAATGCCCTAATGTTTAATAATAATGCTCAAATAATTAATTTTAATAAAAGCTATCGTACAACGGCGGAAATTATGGAAGTAGCTGATGGAGTTGCCGAATATATTAATTTAAGTCCAGCATCTTTAGTGGTTAGAAAAGGAAATGATGTAACTTTTAGTCAAGTTGATGATAATAATATTCCTAATTATATTAAAGAGAAAATTGAGGAATTTAAAGATAAGGGATATAAAACAATAGCTGTAATTAGCAAAACAAACTTATTATCTTGCTATATAAATGATGATTTGAAAGAAATTGGTTTAAATGTTCCTAATATTACATTAAATGATAATATAGTTGATCAAGAATTCTCAATTTGTACTATTTCTAATCAACTAGCTAAAGGATTAGAATTTGATGCAGTTATCATTAATAATGCAAGTGAAGAGATTTATTCTAGCAGAAGTACCTTAGATATGAAATTATTGTATGTTGCTTTAACAAGAGCATTACACGAACTTGATATAATATATACGAATAATTTAACAGAACCATTAGCTAGAAAAATAGCTATGTTAAAAGATCGCGAAAAAAGAAAAGTTTAAATATTATTATCATTGTGGCAAAAGTGCAAAAGTTGACAGCATTATTGAAAAACAGTATACTTTTAATTGTCAACAAATTGGTGAAATTTTACATTTTATTTAAATATATATTAAATATTTGTTATAATTTTAATTAGAAAGAAGAATTAAAATGGAAAGAATGCAATTTGAAAGAATTGATAATGATGGCAAAAAAGTTATGTGTGAGACAATTGCTACTTATCATAATGATGATGATAATAAAGACTATATAATATATACTGATAATACATTTGATGAAAATAAGAAGTTAAGAGTGTATTATGCTTTATATGAAATAAAGGCTGATAAAATTAAAATAATTGAGGCTAAAACAAATGAAGAAAAGAGAGTTGGATTAGAACTCATTAAAACAATTATCGAAGAATTAAAAACTAATAAGTAGATGATAAAAATGAATTATGAACAATATATTAATGAATTATATCAAAGACAAAATATTAATGCTTCAACTAATACCCAAAATTTAGTTCCCAGGGAATTTTATGAATCAATGGTTTTGGGTGTTGAAAAAGTGTTAAAAGAAAATCCTGATGCATCATTAAGTGAACTTAGAAATATATTAATTAAAAAGTCTAAGATTGAAGAAAAAATAAGAGATTTCTGTTTAATTAAGAAAAATGCCCCTGGAATGGTTGTGTCTTTAAGTACTAAGAATTATCATCACGAATTCTATGCTGGGAATAAAGAAGAAGTTGTTGCTAATAATGGTCAACTTGAGCCAAATGTTGTTCCAATGAACAATGATACAATTTTTGATTTAGCATCAACAACTAAGTTATTTACAGGTATTGCTACTTTAAAATTAGTAGAAATGGGTGAATTAAATATCAATGATGAAGTTACAAAATATGTTCCTCAATTTGCTAATTTAAAGGGAATAACTATTTTTGATTTACTTTCATATCGATTACTTGGCACTGATAAAAGAGTTGATAGTGCTAAAAGTAGAGAAGAAGCGGAAAGTATTTTGTTTACAGCTTATCCTAAAGAATTGAAACAAGGAGAAAGCACTTATAATGACTTTACTTCAATGGTTTTAAAATATGTTATTGAAAAAGTTAGTGGAATGGAATATTATAGTTTTTTAAAAAGTTATATCTTAGATCCATTACAAATGACAGATACTTTAGTTAAAATAGGTGATGATAAGATCGATAGAGTAGCATCAACTAATAATGATGTTAGATTATATAAAGATGGTAATATAGTTGAAAGAAATTATATTAATAAAGGTATCTCTAGTGATGATAAAGCAAGAGTATTAGGGCAACCTGAAGGTAATTTAAGTGGACATGCAGGGTTGTTCTCTACGGCTAAAGATATGGAAAAGTTAGCTAATGCTTTAATTACTAATAGTATTATTAGTGCTCATTTAAGAGATGAAATGGCTAAAAATAGAACAGGATATATTTATACTAAACCAGATGGAAGTAAAAGTGCCACTCAATATTTAGGTATGTTATGTTACTCAAAAAATCCTATCTTACCTTTAAGTGAAGTTCATCATCCATTAAGTGGTAATGCTTTAGCAGCGGCTGGTTGGTCTGGAACTCAATTTACTATGGACCCAACTAATGAAATAAATTTATTTATGGGTTCTAACCGTAGCCATAATAGAGTAACTATCAATGGCCAACCGGATAAAGTTGTTTTAAAAGATAGTGGAGAAAAAGTTGTAACATTACCAAATGGTCGGGAAGTAATTGATGCATCAAGATATGCTTATGATCGTGATGATGCGATTATTCATCCTGCCATTGAACTTACTTTTGAGTTAAAAATATTAGAAGATATTTTAGAAATTAAAGACTTAGATAAAGAAGAAAGTTCAACAGTTATAAGATAATAAAAAAGTAAGAAAGTTAAATTTCTTGCTTTTTTTGTAAAACTTTATCAATTTCTGATAAGATAATTTTTTCACTTAAATCAATAAAATTATCGATATTTTCTAGATCAAAAACAAAGGCTTTACTTCTTTATCAGCAAAATGAGTTATGTATTCAGGTTCATCAACTATTTTTGATATATCTTGCGCAATTGAACCAATTAAAATTTGCTTTTCATTTCTTTTTAAAGTTTTATTTATTTTTTTAGCCATTACCATATGAATTATAGATGATGCCATTTTATTCACTTCTTTCTTTTTTATTTTAAATTATCATTTATTCTTTTTATAGTTATATAAAGAATAAAAAATGTAATTATTTACATAAAAGTGTCAATTTTATTTGACATCTTTTTTATGATGATTTAGTATATATGTTGAAAGAAAGAGAGAGATACAATGACACAAGAAAAATTAGAAAAATATCGTTCATTTATTGCTCAAATGAATGATAAAGAAAGAGAAATTTATTTTAGAAATGTTGCCGCTGGTAAAATAAAAGCCCCTTTAACAGGTTATCCTCATTTAGATAGAATGTGGCTAAAATATTATGATAAAAACTTTTTAGAACAAACCTTACCAGAAATGACTATTACTGAGTATATGAAAAGTCATAATAAAGAAAAAGAAAATATGAATGCTATAAGTTATTTTGGCAAGCATATAAAGTATAATGAATTGTATGAGCAAATTGATAACGCTTCCAAAGTTTTAACATCTTTAGGTGGTCAAAATGGCGATAGAGTAATGTATTTAATGGCTAATATTCCAGAAACTGCTTATTTATTTTATGGAGGATCTCAAATTGGTTTAACTTCTGATTATGTAGATCCAAGACCAGATAGTGTCAATCCAAAAATTAGTGCTGAAAAAACTCTTCAATTAATTCAAAGTGAAAAAGCAAAATACATTGTAGCTTTAGATCAATGTTATTTAGCAATGCTAAAGCCAATTGAAAATGAACTTAAAAATATGGGAATAGATAATATAGTTTTGGTATCAGCTAGTGATTCAATGGATGTTAAAGCCCAAATTAATTATTTAAGTGAAACTGCAAATTTTGAAGGATTAAAAGCATTAAAACAAAAGTTAAATAAAATGAAAAAAATTGAAGAATTAGTAAGTAATGCTAGAAAAACTTCAACAATAAAAACGTTAGATTATAAAAATTTAGTTAATGATTCTCGTTATACTAATTTTAATATTGCACCATTTAATCCTAAACAATTAGATTTAATTGTTCACACATCAGGTACAACTGGTTCTATGCCTAAACCAATTTCTCTTACTAATGATAATTTAAATTCTTATGTAGAACAAACTGTTGGTGCTAATATGCCGATGGGCGTTGGTGATAGAGTTCTTCATATGTTACCATATTTTGCGGCATATGGTGTTGCTGATGTAACTCACGCCGGATTATTTCACGGTTGTGATTTAATTCAAATTCCAGAATTTGCTCCAGCTAATCTTGGGAAAATGATTTTAAAATATAAACCACAAATTATTATGGGGCCTCCATCTTGGTTCTTAGGATTATTAAAAGATCAATCATTGAAAAATAAAGATTTATCATTTTTAAAAATGGTGAGCTGTGGTGGCGATGTTTTAGAAATTGAAGATGAAATTAAATTAAATAAATTTTTAGAAGAACATAATTGTAGTATTAAAATGTCAAAAGGTCACGGTATGTCAGAAACTACTGGTTGTGGTTCTAATGCTATTGAAACTTATAATGATTTAGGAAGTATGGGAATTCCTATGCCTCGTACCGTATATGGTGTTGTTAATCCTGACACAAAAGAATTATTAAGATTTACGGATGATGTTGATAAATTAGAGGGCGAACTAATAATTAGTGGTCGGACAGTTACGCCGGGTGTTCTAGACGATAGAACTATTGTTGAACATAAAAAATATGATGGAATGGATTTCATATGTACAAGAGATATAGGTTCAATGGATAAAAGAGGAGTAATGAATTTCTTATCAAGAAGCGATAGATCTTTTACAAGATATGATGGATTTAAAATTAAACCTCACGTAATAGAAAATATTATTAAAAAAGATGAAAATGTTAAATATTGTGTTATCTCTCCAGTATATGATAATAAAAGATTTGGAAATATTGTATTAGCGACAATTGTTTTAGAAGATGATCTACAATTAAGTGATGCTGAAAAAGTTGATTTTGTTAAGAATTTAATTGATAAATACTTTATTCATAATCCTGAAGTATCTTCAAGACAAATACCTTATAAGATAAGATTTAGAGATTCTTTAGTTTATTCAGCAAATAGTAAAAATGATTTTAATGCTTTAATTAAAGAAGGCCTTTCAGGGGAAGAAATTACAATTGAACTTGAGGAAACAAATATTTCAGTTGGAGATATTAATATTATTCCACCAGAAAAAAGTATGCAAAGGAAAATTCAAAAGTAAAATTTTGAATTTTTTTTATTTAATAATAAAATAAATATGATATACTTATTATAGATAGTAGAAAGTAGTGGTAATTTTGAGTCAAATTAATCAAGCCCCAATGGTATTAAATATTTTTTCATTGATAATATTAATTATTTTAAATGTTGTATTTTTTTCTAAGAAGAGATTACATAAAGTAGAAGATAATCTTTATGCATTCTTAATAATTATGGAATCTATAACTATTAGTGTTGGTATAGTTCTTGGAGGATTATTATATGCTACAATACCAAATAAATTTTTTTGGATTGCAGCATTAAATAAAGTTTATTTATTAGGACTAATTGTTTCAAGTTCTATTTTTGCTTATTATACTTACTGTATATCTCACTTGTATAATCCTAAAAGCAATTTACATAAGGCAATATATTTTACCTTCTTGTTTATTGTATTGTTTTTGATAATTGTTCTTCCAGTTGATGTTCAAGAAGTGGATGGTATTGCCGTAACTTCAGGATTAGTGCTAATTGTAACTTCCGTCATTTCAATTCTTCTTTATATTGTATTGTTTCTTTTACTTATTGTTGATTTTAAAAATATTAATAATAAAAAGTATATTCCAATATACATCCTTTTAATTGAAAGTATTATTACAACTGTAGTACAGATGATATATCCGGACTTAAATTATTTTATAAATCCATCTGCAGTTATAACTTGTTTGATAATGTACTTTACCATTGAAAATCCTGATTTAAAAATGATAGAGCAATTAAATATTGCTAAAAGTCAAGCAGAGAAAGCAAATAATGCTAAAACAGATTTTTTATCTAATATGTCTCACGAAATTAGAACACCTCTTAATGCCATTGATGGCTTTAGTCAATTAATTCTTGAAGAGGATGATATAAATGTCATTAAAGATGAAGCAAGAGATATAATTGAGGCTAGTCAAAACTTACTTGAAATAGTAAATGGTATTTTAGATATTTCGAAAATTGAAGCTAATAAATTAGAGATAGTTAATACGGAATATGAACCATCTAAAGTATTTGATGAACTAGTTAAACTTACCAAAGCGAGAATTGGTGATAAACCTCTTGATTTTCGCATCTCTTTTGATAAAGATATGCCAGATTATTTAAATGGTGATTATGTAAGACTTAAACAAATCGTTTTAAATTTACTTACTAATGCCGTAAAATACACTAAAGAAGGTTTTATTGAATTTAAAGTTAGTACAGTTAAAAAAGATGGGGTATGTCGTTTAATAATCAGTGTTAAAGATAGTGGTATTGGTATTAAAAGGGAAAATATTGATAAATTATTTACGAAATTTGAACGATTTGATTTAGAAAAAAATATGACTATTGAAGGAACTGGTTTAGGACTTGCTATTACGAAAAAATTAGTTGAATTAATGAATGGTAAAATAGTTGTTGATTCAGTGTATGGTAAAGGCTCAACATTTACAGTTGCAATAGATCAAAAGATAGTTAACAAAGAAAAGAAAAAGATAGAAGAAGTAAAAGATGTAAAAGTTACTAAAACAATAATTGCTAAAGGTAAAAAAGTTTTAATTGTTGATGATAATTTAATTAATTTAAAAGTTGCTGCCAGATTATTATCAACTTATAAAATTACAACCGAAGAAGTTTCTAGTGGATTTGATTGTCTTAAAAAGATTGAAGAGGGTAATACTTATGATTTAATCTTAATGGATGATATGATGCCTAAAATGAGTGGAATGGAAACATTTAAAAAATTACAAGAAATGGAAGGCTTTAACACTCCAGTTGTAGCTCTTACTGCTAATG
Organism: uncultured Bacilli bacterium; assembly: GCA_947624505.1. Classification (GTDB taxonomy): domain Bacteria; phylum Bacillota_I; class Bacilli_A; order RF39; family UBA660; genus SIG200. The sequence goes on from CANQKO010000003.1 coordinate 56,072, forward strand.
CTATTGCGGGGATGAAAGAAAAATATTTAAATGCCGGCTTTAATGATTATATATCTAAGCCAATTGAAAAGAAAGAATTAGAAAGAGTTTTAAAAGCATATTTAAATGCTAAAAAATAAAAAGTATGCTATAATAAAGAAGAAAGTAGGAAAGAATATGAAAGATGTAAGTATTTTAACGAATAATGGAGTTGACTTAAATAAGGCTTTAGAATATTTAGGGGATTTAAGTTTTTATGATGAAACTTTAGAAACTTTCTTAGAGGAAAATAAAGAAAGAGTACCTAAAATCGAAAAATATCTAAAAGATCAAAATATGGAAGATTATGCTATTTTAGTTCACGCCATCAAAAGTGATGCAAGATATTTAGGCTTTTCTTCTTTATTTGATATAGCTTATGCCCACGAAATGGCTAGTAAAGCAAATAACATTGATGAAGTAAAAAAAGAATTTGAAAAATTAATTAAAGAAATCGAAAAATATACTGATTTAGCTAATAAATATTTAGGTACGGAGGAATAATATGAGAAAAATTTTAGTTGCGGATGATTCAAAAATTATAAGTAATATTGTGGAAAGAGCTTTTAAAGATGAATATGAAACTTTAATAGCTAGTAATGGGAGAGAAGCTATTGATATTATTAAAAATAATGTTGATGGCGATATTGTAGGGCTTCTTTTAGATTTAAATATGCCAGAAGTTGATGGTTTTGCTGTCTTAGATTATTTTAAAGAAAATAATTTATTTAAAAGAATACCTGTATGCATTATTACTGGTGATGTGCAAAAAGAACGGATTGATAGAGCATTTAACTATGATATAGTAGATGTTTTAGCTAAACCTTTTACTTTTGAAAATGTTAGAGAAGAAGTTGAAAAAATAATAAATTTAAGTATGATGTGATAATATGGATAAAAATGTTTTTAAAAATATAACTTATGGTTTATATGTTGTTACTAGTAAGTATAATGATATCTTAAGTGGTTGTATTGTTAATACTGTTAGTCAAATAACTAGTGTTGATCCTGTCGTAGCAATATCTATTAATAAAAATAATTACACGAATGAAATAATAAAGAAAAGTAATATTGTAGCTATCTCAATACTTGATGTAAATACTAATAAAGATTTAATAAGCAAATTTGGTTATAAATCTTCTAAAGATATTGATAAGTTTACTGATACTTCTTATGAACTTATTGATGAAGTACCGGTTGTTAAGGAAAATACTAATGGTTATATTATTGGGAAAGTTATAAACATTATTGATGTAAATACTCACGATATCTTCTTAGTAAGTGTTAGTAAAAGCGCTCTTTTTAATGGGGATGATTCTCTTACTTATAAAGATTATCAACTAAAAATGAAAGGAACATCCCCTAAGAATGCCCCAACTTATATAGAAGTTGAAACAAATAAAACTTCTTCTAATAAATATCGTTGTATTATATGTGGACATATTTATGATGATGGTGTCGAAGAAATACCTTTTCACCTTTTACCAGATGATTGGGTATGTCCTGTATGTGGCGTTTCTAAAGATAAATTTGAAAAGATAAATTAGGCATCATTGGATGCTTTTTTTATGTTTTTAATTGCTAGATAAAGGAATTTATGATAACATATATAACTATGAAGGTGATTTAAGTGCAATTATTAATAATATATTTAGGGACGGTAATAGGAAGTATTATAATAAAAATTAAAAATCTTTTAGATTTAAGTAAAGATATTGGTGATATGGGTTATAAGGCAATAGATAATGAATATTATAGTCCAAAAAGAGATTATTCTCTTTTAATACCTATTTATAATTTATTTAAAGTATTAGATGAACGATTAAAATATAAACAAACTATAGATTACTTTTTAAATGATTTACCTAATAATCCTGATTTTGAACCATTTAATGATATCGAAGCTGAAGCATACTTAAATAAGCAAACAGGATTAAATGCTTTACTAGTGCCAATTATGTATAAAAGAAGACTGGAGAAGGCTTCCGTACTAGAGATTACCAAAGGTGATATTACCGGTACTGTTTATTATGAAATTAGTGATGAAGAATTTATAGTTTTAGAGGCAAAAGGGGAGATAGCTAAACTAAGTGTTGAAGAACAAGAAAAATTAGTTTTTGAATATTGGCAAAGAGTCGTTTATAGAGGAATAAAAACTTATGGGGGAATTGAAAAATTAATGGAAGCAATGGCTAAAAATCCATCTTTAGATTTAAAAGCAGAGGATGATGAACCTGAACCAGAAATTGAGGAAATAAACGAATTTATTAATGAAACTGTTAAAGAAGAGTTTTCAAATGCCCCAGAGAAAGCACGTAAACTAAACAGAAAAAGATAATAAAAAGGAGAAATTCTCCTTTTTAATTTAACCCTGTATCGGGATTAGAATTTTCTCCTTCTGTATTACTATTACCATCATCAACCCAATCACTTACATTGCCATCAATGGTTTTAGCATTAATTACTAGACCATTACTTATGTTATCTTTAAATATTGAATATGAAGATTTAATTTTAAAGGTATATTCACCACCAACCGTAACATTATAGCTAAATGTATTACTATTAGTGTATCCGATTTCTGTTTCGGTTCCATCGCTATTTACTAAGTAAATACGATATCCTAAAGTACCAATTTTACTATTATTATAACTTAAACGGGCATTATAATATTTTTCCACATATTTACTATCATAATATTTTTTAAAATAAGCATCTAATTTATTTAAATCAATTGCATCTGGAGTAGCTATTTCATTCCATTTAAGTGTAATAGTATTATTAGCATAAGTATATGTTCCATTAGTTGGATCCTCTAAAGTATCATATCTATTGGAAACATCCGTTGGTTCTGTTCCTTTAACAAACCATTCATCTAAACACATTTTTTCATTTTTTATAGATGGTGAGTAAGTCTTATTGGTAGTTGGTGTATACTTACTGCAAAGTTGTGGTGGGAATGTTTCTGCTTCAATTTGGACTTTTACAACATTTTTAGGAACTGTAAAGTGCTCATTTTTCTTATGAATATTTTTTGATAAATAATTCATAATACTTCTTCTTGGTTTACTACCTAAACTACTTGTTAAATACCACCCATTTTCTTCGGCATTTTCATAAATATGATCATATCCAACCCAAAGGCCAATAGTATAACTAGGAGAGTAGGTAATCATCCATATATCCATAACTCTTCCAGGTTTTAAATGGTATCTTTCAATGTCTGCATCACTTATATTGGTTGTTCCGGTTTTACCAGCCACATCTGTATTAGCAGGTCCTTGATAAGAATCATAAGCACTTATTAAAAGATTAGTCATTAAATAAGCAGTTGATTCTTCCATAACTTTTTTCTTTTCATAAGTATTTAAAGTTTCTTTATTATTATTTCTTGTTTCAATTACTTTGGTATAACCATAAGGTTCAATATAATAACCCCCTCTAGCAAAAGCCCCATAAGCCGCGGCTAAATCTAAAGGCGATGTACCATTTTCCCAACCGCCAATAGCGTTTGACTCATATATCTCACCATTACTTTGAGGATGAATATTAACACTATCAAGGAAATTTAATATTATATTTTTATCTAAATTATATAATTCTCTAAAAGCTAAAACTGCTGGAATATTACGAGAGTCTTTAACTGCCCAACGCATTGGAATCAAACCATCATAACCACCATCATAGTTACTAAATGAACCGCCACCAGTATAATTAGTTGGTTCATCTAAGAACATTGCATAAGTACTTTTAGAAATATTTTCAATATACATTGCATATTCAACTAAAGGTTTAGCAGTAGATCCGGGTTGTTTATCAACATCAGTTGCCCAGTTATAAGTTTGAGCTTGATAATTTTTTCCTCCCGATAAAGCCACAACTGAACCATCTTTAGTAGATGTAACAGCAATACCTTCATCTTCTTTTTCATTTCTAAATTCATAAACTTTACCATCTTCAACTTTTTCTAAAACGGCTTGAATCTTAGGATCAAAAGTAGTGTATATTAATAATGATGATTTACGAGCATCAATTCCTAAATCTTCTGATACTTCATCTAAAACATAATCGATAAATGCTTGATTACTTTCAACTTCCATATTATTTTTGGTATCGTGATTAATAATTAATGATTCAATAGGAATAGCTAAAACATCATTCATTTGTTCTTCCGTAATATATCCGTGTCTAACCATTAATTGTAATACCGTTTTTTGTCTAGTTTTACATCCTTCAGGATTTTTAAAAGGATTAAATCTAAAAGGTGCTTGAAACATTCCTGCTATAATGGAAGCTTCAGCTAAATTTATATCTTTACTAGATTTACCAAAGAAATATTGACATGCTTGTTCGATACCAAATGTACCACCATAATTTATATTTCCTCCCCCAAATTGGAAAGTATTTAAGTAAAATTCAATAATTTCTTCTTTAGTGTATTTGGCTTCAAGTTTAAAGACTGACATATAAACATCTTGGAATTTACGAACAATTTCTTCAATTGGGTTTGCATCTGTTCCGGAATTGGTGTCGGTTGCTGTATATCTATTTTTTATAACTTGCATATCTAGAGTAGAGGCTCCACCGGCATCATCTTGACCTAAAAGTTGTAAAACAGAGGCTTTTAAAAATCTAAATAAATCAATACCATTATGTTGGAAAAATCTTGAGTCTTCTGTGGCTACTAGGGCATCAATTAATACATCAGGTATCTCATCATAGGTAACTACCGTAGCGTTTGCTTCTCCAACTCTTGCTAATTCATCGCCATTAACATCATAAAGAATAGTAGGTTCTATTTGATATAGTTTTTCTTTTTCAAAATCAGGTGAAGAAATAATAATATATAAAGCAAAAGCTAAACCAATACTAATAATCCCAATAGCAATAATTAATAAAACATTTAAAACAGTTTTCCATACTATTTTTTTGCTTTTTGGTTTAGTCTTTTCTCCTTCTTTCTTTTTTTTAGGTAGTTTTTCCTCTATTTTACCTTTCAAATTATTTACTTTATTTTTTATATTACTTGTCTTCTTCATTTACAAATCCTCCAATTAAATCAACATACTTTAAATAATTAATTCCTTTATTATAATTATATTCTAAAACATAACCATATTCTTTTATATAATCATAAGGTATACTTTTTCTTTTATAAGTATCGATAAAAGAAATAAAATCAGGTCCATTAAGTAAATAGATAATATCATTCATTCTAATTATTAGAAAAACAATTCCTCCGTGTTTTATAACATTTCTAATATGTTTTATTTGATGTGGATGAACATTATTAAGAGGAAAAGCTGTTTTAGATTCTGTATTCTTTGCATCAAATTCCACATATTTACCTTTATATAGACCATTATAATCAAGAGTTGATTGAGTAGCAAAATATGCTTTATTAATTACTTGTTTATTATTTTCATAACTTACTTTGACAACACCAATGGGAGTGGGTTTTTTATATATTAAAGCTATATCTTTTTCTAAATAGTATTCGTTAGTTTCATTAATAATATTTTCTAAATCCATACCTCTATTAGCGTAATTAATATTTTTATGAAATTCTTTTTTTATTTTATTAGGGTAATTCACATATTTCACCTATAAACAATTATATCAAATTTTTATCTATTTATAAACATTAATCAAGAAAAAATGCTTACTTGACAAAGTAAGCATAGTATTCATCAAAAGTTATGTTATTTTCATAAATATATGTGGCAGCTTCAATGCCAACATAACGGTAATGCCAAGACTCATATTCATACCCAGTTACAGAAACTTTATCACTTGGATATCTTTCAATAAAACCAAAACGGTGAGCATTTTCTTTTAACCATTTATAAGAATCGGTATCTTTAAAATTCTTTTGACCGGTTCCTTTTTCAAAAACATCCATTGTAAGTCCCGTTTGATGTTCAGAATGCCCAGGTCTTGCGGCAATACTATCGGCATAATTGGTACCGCCACTTTTGGCATAATCATTATAAGTTTCTTCTTGTTCTTCATTAGTTCTATATGATGAATTAACCATTAAATAATAACCATTATTATGAGATTCTTTCCAAAGATTTAAGAAAGCCTCATAAGCTTCTTTAGTCATTTTTTGACTACCTAATTCACCATATGCATAATCAAGAGAGATCGTTACTAAATCTTCAGGGACATAATCTTCAGGTAAATAATAATATTTATTAACTAATATTAAATTTCCTTTTGATAAATCGGTTTCTAAAGTATCAGTATAATATTCTTTATTAGTATTAGTATTAACAATTTCCACTATACTAGTTAAACTTTTATCTTTATTATTTTGATAATATTCTATATAATCATAAAACTTATCATAAATAAAATATTTTTCTTTAGATATCGTTAAGTAGATATCATCTTTTTCTTGCTTTAAAATATATTCTAATTCCTTATCTTTATAAGTTTTAGCTAAATATGAAGAAGTATCTAAATCATAACCAACTGTAGTAAGCTTATATTCATAAGTTTTTTCATAAGCCATTTTATCTTTAATTTTAATGAAAGAGTAGATACCTAAACTTAGAACTAAAATAACTACGACAACAATAACGATAATTTTTTTAACACCCTTTTTTAATCTCATCAATCATTCTCCTTATAAAAATTATAACATAATAAAGAAAAATACTAAACTTTAAATTGTTTAGTAAGATAAATTTTTAATTATGTCTTTTATATTTTGCTAAAATTCTTTTCGTATTATTACTTAAATTACCTGAAATCGGTTTATAAGTATCATTAATATCTTCCCCTAAAGGATTTAATTCTTGATAAAATTCTCCAGAAACACCATCGATTTCACTTAAATAATTGTAAGATAAGCATAAAGGATTAGCTTGTCTTATTTTGGGATGCGATATAATACTTAATAAATCATCATTAGATTTATCATAATATACTTGATCAAAAGTAGTAATATCTTTATAAACATCAGCATATTTACTATCTAATATTTTGGCAATTATTTCATCTTCACTTAAGTTAAATAAATCATCTGAGCAAATAATACCTATATCTTCATAATAATTTAAAGTCATTCCCAAAACTTCCATCATAAAACGACTTTCTTTTGATAGAAGAATCTTGCTATAAACATTAATTGCTTTGAAAAAATCTTCGTAAAAAGGCCCTTCCAATGCTTCACTAATTACTAATTCGCCATCAAATTTTAAACATCTTTCACTGGAAGTATCGATACTTATGCCTTTTAAATTTTCTAAATAACCTACCATATAATAAAGACCCTCAATTTCTTCAAAAGTATGGGTATGTTGCCAAATTAGGCAGGTTGTAAGAATTCCATCTAAGCGATCTAAACATAGAGTAGGAATCGGTTTATCAATTATATTGTATTTAGCAGGGTCTATAACATCATCAATTAAAATTCCATCTTCATTTAAATAGGTTAATAATTCATCATCTTGCATTAAAATTTTTTTAATATCAAGTTCATCATTTTCTTGAGTTTGGGCATCTCCCTTTTTAAAAGAATTAACGTGAGAAAATGAAAGAGTTCCAACATCGTGAAAAGCTCCGGCTAAAGCTACTTTTAAATCATTAGATAACTTATAAGCTGTATAAGCAACACTTTTAGAATGATCAAAACGGGAATAATATTCAATTGGTTTTAACTTAAGAATATTAACAAAATCCATTCCACAAAACATCCCTCGTCCTTTAAGTCTTTGCAAAGTCTTGGTATTAAAATATCTATCTAATAAATTAGTACTATTTTCTTTGTTTAATTTTTCATATTGTTCTGTTAGCATAATGTTGTCTCCTTAAAGCTTTATTATAGCAGAACTTTTTCATAAATAAAATAATTAATTATCATCTTCTAAAAAGTATTTAGCCATCTTTTCATAATTATCTTGACTATTTAAACAGGTGTCTATTAAATAACCTTTATTCCCATTTAGTTGATATTCTTTAATACCTCTTATATAAAAATCTTTATTTCTATCTTCAATAAAAAATGGCATTATATTATTAAATAAGCATTCTCTAAACATAATCATTCTGCCAATTCGACCATTTCCATCTTGAAAAGGATGAATACACTCAAAACGAACGTGAAACTCTATTATATCTTCAAGACTCTTATGAGAAATTTTATTATACCAGTCAAATAAATTCTTAATATCCTTACAAACATCTTTAGGAAGTGATGTAGTAATATTGCCAACAAAATTTTTTTTACTTTTATATTCACCAACATTAAACCATTCTTTTTCACTATCATTTAATGTACCATCCTTTAATATAAAATGAAATTTTTTTATCATATCTTCGGTAATTTTATCATCAATTGTATCAAGCATATATTTAAATAGAGTAAAGTGATTTTTTATTTCAGTTGCGTCTTTTAAAACAATAACTTTATCATTAGTTACTAAAATAGTGCCCGTATCATAAATACTAGCTGTTTCATCCGGTGTAATAGTTGATCCTTCGATATAATTAGAACTATAAGCAAAATCTAATTGTGTTTTATGATAAAGGGTTCCTTTTAAATTTATATTTTTTTGATAAGTAAGAGCCTTTTTAATTTTACTTATTTCCATTTTATCATCCCATCTATCTAATAATGTAAATTATTTAAATAAATTATAGCATAATTTTTATTAGTAAATAATTAACGAATAACAATAAAAAACTTAGGCTAAAACCTAAGTAATTTTTAAATGGTGTCTCCGAGGCGATTCGAACGCCTGACCGATCGCTTAGAAGGCGATTGCTCTATCCAGCTGAGCTACGGGGACAGCTCTTTAAAACATTTAAATTATATAACATAATTTTAATATTTTCAAGTATAGTATCGCCATTATAAGCATAAAAATACCTTTTTTAGATAAAAAAGGCATCAATTAAGTTATCATCAACATAAAAAATGGTTTCATAAATGTCATAAGTATCTCTAATTGATAGAGCAATTGCATATTTGACTTCTTCAATAATACTATTATCATCTAAACTTAAAACAGCATTATTAAAACTTAAGTTAATAGAATTTTCTAATATTTCATATTTTTGTAATTTAGTCGAAGCTTCTAAATAGCTGACTAAATTAGTATTAAAAGTTGGTGATGATTTTAGTTTTTCAATAATTACTTCAACTTTTTCTTTCTTTGTATTAGTTATTGTGGTTACAGGGGTATAATAATTATAGCCATCAGCTTTACTAACATAATAAGTAGTAACTTTAGAAATATCTTTCATACTATTTAAGTCATATACTTTATTTATTCCTAAACTTCGATCAAGTGTATTAGGAAGAATTTTTTTACTATTTGGTAATTCTTTTAAAAGTTCACCTTCAACAAAGATCATTACTTTTTTAATATCTTTTATTTCTGTTAAAGAATATATTATAGCTTCGATCATTTTTTCTTCGTTTTCCTTACTAACTTGTAATAATTCTTTAGTAAAATTAATTTTAAGTAAGCCATCATTTAAATCTTTAGATATTATTTTAGTTTTTTCAGGAATAACTTTTTTAAAATTATTGGGAATATAATTATTTTCACTATCAATGGTTAAATTACTAATTACTTCATCAACTAAATCTAAGGAATCTTTACCTTTTTTAATAACTTCAAAGCGTGATACTAAATTATTATTGTCAACTAAATATATAGGTATTGTTTCTAATTCATTATAAGTTAAAGTTGTATCTATATTTAATTTATCATTTCTTGGAAAAAAATAAATTATTAGTAAAAAGAGAAATGATAAAGATATAATCATCATTTTTTTAAAAGCCAAGCGTTTGAGCATTTCATCACCTTAATTAATTATATTAAAAAAGGAAATGATTATTCATTTCCCTAGATTTTTAATTCACCTAATTTTAATAATTCAACAACAGCTTGAGCTCTTGATTTAACCCCTAGTTTTTGCATAGTATTAGATATGTGATTTCTGACGGTTTTTTCACTTATACCTAAAAACTCAGCAATTTCTTTTGTAGTTTTATTAAGGACGAGTAATTCAAAAACTTCTTGTTCTCTTGCTGTTAAAATTCCTTTAGTCATTATACCTTCCTTTCAATCATAGTATTTTATGAGTTAAAGAGAAGTTTTGTGTAATACACTAAAGGTAATTTTGATCAACTTTACCTAAAAGATAATCCATTGATGTATTAAATCTTTTAGCAATATCATATAAATATAGTGTTGGGATACGATATTTACCACTTTCATATCCCGTCCAAGTACTCCGATTAATATTTAATATTTTAGCTATATCATTTTGAGTTAGATTATATTTTTTTCTTAATTCTTTAATGCGAATTTTAAATAATTGTCTACTAGTTTCTTTTCTACTATTTTTATATTCAAAAATATCTGTAAGAGAAAAACAGTAATCAATGGACATATTAAAATCATTACATATAATATTTATATATTTTAGGGGCATTATATCACGCATTGTCTCATAAGATGAATAAGTTGAGCGGTCGATATGAAGTAGGAGAGCAATATCTTTTTGGCTTAGATTTTTTTCTTCTCTAATTTTCTTTATACGTTCCATTTATGTCCATCCTTTGCTTGTTATTATAAATGTTTACTAATAATGTTGATAAAATTGTGTATAAATTCAGACATTTTTATTGAAAGTGATGGTTCTATATGTTATACTTAATTTGTTAAACTTTTGAAAAAAAGTTTAATGAATATTCTTTTTAAGTCAGATGTTAAAGACATTAAAACATACCACTGAAGACTTAGTAATAGTCTTAAAAAGAGGCCTTGGCCTTTTTCTTTTTTATTTAATAAAATAGTTACAAATAAGAATATTTATAGTAAAATAGAGATATGAAGAATTTATTTGGTTTAAAACTTAATGATTTAGAAGAATACTTTATTAGTATTAATGAGAAAAAATATAAAGCTTCTCAAGTTTTTGAATGGTTATATCATCATCGAATATATAATATAGATGATTTTACCAATATTAAAATTGATTTAAGAGAAAAATTAAAAAGTGTTTTTACTACGGAAATGATTAAAATAAAAAAATTTGAAGAAGGAATAGATGTTAAAAAATATTTATTTGAACTTTTAGATGGCAATTATGTTGAAGGAGTTTTAATGCATCACGATTACGGCTACTCATTATGTGTATCTAGTGAAGTAGGTTGTAATATGGGCTGTAAGTTTTGTGAAAGTGGAAGACTTAAAAAAGTAAGAAACTTAGAAGCCTATGAAATGGTTGAACAAATAATATTAATTGAAGATCAAGAAAAAATTAGAATTGACCGTGTTGTTGTTATGGGAATTGGTGAACCTTTTGATAATTATGATAATGTAGTTGATTTTATTAAAATAATTAATGAACCAAAGGGCTTAGCTTTAGGAGCCAGACATATTACTGTATCGACCTGTGGTATTGTGCCTAAAATTTTAGAATTTGCTAATCTTAATTTACAAGTTAATTTAGCTCTTTCTTTGCACGCGCCGAATGATGAAATAAGAAATAAGATAATGCCTATTAATAAAGTGTATAATATAAGTCAAACACTTAATGCGATCAACAAATATTTAGAAAAAAATAATAGACGAGTTACTATTGAATATGTTATGATTAATATGGTTAATGATAGTGATGATAATGCTTATGAATTAGCTAGTATTTTAAAAGGAATGAATGTTTATGTTAATTTAATTCCTTATAATGAAACAAATAATTTAGGATTTAAAAAAAGTAAAAGAATAAATGAGTTTAAGAATATATTATTAAAATGTGGCATAAACACTACAGTAAGAAGAGAATTTGGTGGTAGTATTAGTGGAGCATGTGGACAACTAAGAAGTAAAGAGGTGTAATTTATGAAAGCATATTATATGACTGATTCAGGAAGAGTTAGAAGTCATAATGAAGATAGTGTAACAATTTTAAAAAATGCAAGTGATGAATATTTATTAGTTGTGGCTGATGGTATGGGAGGACACAGAAAAGGGGAAGTTGCCTCAAGTATTGTGGTATCACATTTAGGGAAAAGATTTAATGAGACTCCTAGTATGGGTAGTAAACTTGATGCTATAAATTGGTTAAATGATAATATTAATGAAATAAATAGTTTAATTTTAACTTATGGAGAAGAAAATGAAGACTCTAAGGGGTTAGGAACAACTGTTGTCGTGGCACTGTATACTAAATCTTATTTAATTTTTGGTAATATTGGTGATTCATCAGGATTTGTAATGAAAAAAGGAAAGATTCATAAAGTAACTAAAGATCATACTTTAGTTAATTTACTTGTTGATGCTGGTAACTTAACTCAAGATGAAGCAATGACCCATCCGAAGAAAAATGTTTTAATGCGCGCTTTGGGAGCCGCGGAAAAAGCTGATGCAGATATTTTTGAAGTTATTGATATGGAAGAAATTGATGCTGTTATGTTATGTAGTGATGGGCTTACCAATATGCTTACCCAAGAACAAATTGAAAAAGTTTTAAATGATGATGAACTTGAAGAAGATGAAAAAATAGAACAATTAATTAGAAAATGCAATGCCAGGGGTGGGACGGATAATATTTCTATTGCTTATTTAACTAAGGTTGGTGATTAGTATGGTAATGAAAGGGCAAAAAATTAGTGATCGATATCAAGTAATAAAAAGTATTGGTGAAGGTGGAATGGCTAATGTCTATCTTGCCTATGATACTATTCTTGATCGTAATGTGGCAGTTAAAGTTTTAAGAGGCGATTTAGCTAATGATGAGAAGTTTGTACGTCGTTTTCAAAGAGAAGCTTTAGCGGCTTCCAGTTTATCAAATCCTAATATTGTTGAGGTTTATGATGTTGGAGAAGATAATGGTGAATACTATATTGTAATGGAATATATTGAAGGAAAGCATTTAAAACAATTAATTAAAAAAAGAGGTAAATTAACAGTTTCTGAAGCTGTTGATATTGTTATGCAAATAACAGAAGGTTTATCGGTTGCTCACGATTCTTATATTATTCATAGAGATATTAAACCACAAAATATAATGATTTTAGAAAATGGTTTAGTTAAGATAACGGATTTTGGAATTGCAATGGCAATGAATTCAACCCAACTTACCCAAACTAATTCTGTAATGGGTAGTGTTCATTATTTACCGCCAGAACAAGCTAGTGGTAAGGGGGCAACTTTACAAAGTGATATATACTCAATTGGGATTCTATTTTATGAACTTCTTACGGGTAAATTACCTTTTAAAGGTGAAAATGCAGTAGAGATAGCACTAAAACATTTAAAAGAACCACTTCCGAGTATTAGAGATGAACTACCTAATATTCCCCAAAGTGTTGAAAATATTATTATTAAAGCTACCGCTAAAAATCCAAAGAACCGTTATAATGATGCAAGAGAAATGCATGAAGATTTAGCTACTTGCTTAGATCCAATTAGAAAAGATGAAGAAAAAATTAAATTAAAATATCCGGAAGTAACTGATGATACAAAAGTAATTAAACAAGTAAAAGATGATGTTAAAAAGAATAAAGAAAGTAAAAATACCGATACTAAAGAAGAAGTAATTGCTAAAAAGATTACTAGTAAAGAAGTGAGTGATGAAGTGAAAAAACAAAATAAAACATTAATAAAATTAGCCTCTATTTTTACTGGCTTAGTAATTGTCGTTACTCTTGTTTTTGCAATAATTATGTTATTTAGTACTACGGCTGATAAAATTGTTCCTGATGTTTCTAATAAATCAGTAACAGAGGCAATTAGTATTTTACAAGATGCTGGTTTTACGATTGCTAGTGAACAAGAAGGGATTTCTTCAAAAGATATCGAAGTAGGAAGAGTAGTTAGAACATCTCCTTATGCTGGTACTAAGAAAAAGAAGGGGGCTGAAGTTAAACTTTATATTTCAACAGGTGATGAAACTATAATTTTAGAAGATTATACTGGTAAGGATTATCGAGAAGTAAAAGGATCACTTGAAGCAAGAGGTTTAACTGTTAATATTGAAAGTGAAATAATTGATGATGATAGTAAATTTAAAGAAAATCAAATTGTAAGACAATCAGTCAAAGAAGGAGAAAGTCTTAAAAAAGGTTCTAGTATAACTTTATATTATGCCATCGTTGGTGTTACATATCCTGACTTTACTGATGGTAGTTTTACAATTAGTGATGTTGAAGATTTCTGTACTAGCAATAAAATTAACTTAGAGATAGTTAGAACAGAAAGTGCGGAAAACTTAGATGGCACTATTTATCGTCAAAGTCGTCCTGCAGGAGATACAGTAGCAACGGGAGCAACATTTAAAATTTGGGTTTATGTAAGTGCAAGTGAAGAAGATGATGATGTGACACCACCAGAAGAAGATGAATGTACTGATGGATTATGCTAGATAATGGTTTAATTATTAAAATTATTAGTGATACCTTTTTTGTTAATGTTAATGGAATTATCGTTGAATGCAAAGCTAGAGGTAAATTTCGTAATGTTAATTTAAAACCAGTGGTGGGGGATTATGTTAAAATAAATTTAGCTGAAAAAGTAATCGAAAGCATTGAGCCAAGAAAAAATTTCTTAGATCGACCACTAGTAAGTAATATTGATATTGCTCTTATTGTCACAAGTGTAAAAGAACCTTTAATAAATTTAACCCTTTTAGATAAGTTAATAAGCATAGTTACTATTAATAAAATAGAACCCATTATCGTTTTAACTAAATTAGATTTAATTACTAAAAGAGAATTAAAAGATTTAAAAGTTTTAATTAAATATTATCAAAAAATTGGTCTTAAAGTTTTTACTAATAAACAAATAACTAAATTAAAAAAAGCGTTAATTGGAAAAGTTGTAACTGTTTGTGGTCAAACGGGTGCTGGAAAAAGTACTTTAATCAATAAGTTTGATAAACGTTTGCATTTAGCCACGGATGAGATATCGACAAGTCTAGGAAGAGGCAAACATACAACAAGAATAGTGGAATTATTTAAAATAAAAAACTTTTATATTGTTGATACCCCAGGATTTTCTGCCATTATGATAAATAATTATACTAAAGAAGAAATAAGTAATAGTTTTATTGAATTTCGTAATTTAGAATGTAAATTTAAAAATTGTTCACATGAAAAAGAAATGGGCTGTCAAGTTTTAGAAAGAGTAAATAGTGGGGAAATATTAAAATCAAGATATGATAATTATCTTAAGTTTATAAAGGAGTAGTAATGATTTCAGTTAGTTTTTTAAAAAGTAAATATAGTCGGGAAGAAACAATTAAATTAATTGATAATAGTAATGCTTCCTTAATTCACGTTGACTTAATGGATGGAGAATATGTCCCAAATAAGAATTTTGAAATTGCTGATATATGCCAACTTCTAAATGATACTCATAAACCATTAGATATTCATTTAATGGTTAAAAATCCATTAGTCTATATTAAAGAATTAGTTAAATTAAACCCTTATATTATAACTATTCATCTAGATGGCACCCCAAATATTGAAGAGACTTTAGATTATATTAAAAATAGTGGTATTAAAGTTGGAGTGGCGATTAATCCAGATGAAAGTGAACATATTATAGATAAATATATAGATAAAATAGATTATATTTTAATAATGAGTGTTTATCCCGGGGCGGGAGGTCAAGAGTTTATGCCTTCTGTTTTAGATAAAGTTGAATATTTAAAAGATAAATTCTTAATTGGCATTGATGGGGGAATTAATGAAGAAACGATTAAATATTTAAAAGATTATCCGATAGATATAATTGTAAGTGGCTCATATATTTGTCAAAGTGATAACTTTAATGAAAGAATAAATTTATTAGAGCTAAATAAAAAAGAAGCCAAATCTCTAGAGATTTGACCGTTTCAAAAAAAGAATCAGGCCACGTGTTTAAGTATGTAAACCCTTCAATGGTTTAAAGGCAATTTATTGCCGTTAAAAATAAAAAGTGCTATAAGTAGGAAAAGAACATATACATATATTAGTATCATGTCCAATAACATACTTTTGGGGTAAGAAAAATAGATACTTTTGCTTGTGTTGATAATTATGGCGCTGATTATACGGCCGAAGAAGCATTTTTAGAAAATACTGAGGCTGGTATTTTCAATAAATGTGTGGCATTTATTAAAAGTAAAGCTCCTGATGCTAGTTCCATATCTAGGGCTTTATCTGATAATGGATGCATTTATGGCTTGTATATCCGTTTTAGTAAATCTGATTCAGTGATGATTTATGATCTTTATAATAATAAATATAAAGCTGCTTATTATCCATATGAAAAAATAGCTTATCCATTTATTACTGATTTTTTAAATTATGTATCGATGTATCGTTTAAATAATAATTTAAAAAATATTAATTATTATCAGTTAGTATCTCTTGCTAGTAGTTTTTTAGAAGAAAACGCTGAAAAATATAAAAAATATAATAAAAAAGATAGTCTAGTAAAAATGAAGAAATAATTAAAATTATCATTGTTGCCTTAAGAAAACTCTTAAGGCTTTTTTGACAAATATTAACAAATTAAAAATTTTGTCAAATCTTGTATTCTAAAAAAATTATTTCTATGGTAAAATTTATTAGTAGGGTGATAAAATGACTAGAGAAACATTTTTACTTATCGCAGTGGCTTATTATCTACTAACAATGGTTGTTGTTTTAGTTGTGTTAGTAGTTATGGATAAAAGATATAAAAATAGTATTAATAATGAAATAAATAATTTAGAAAGAGAAAAGAATTTAATAATATCTTCTAGTATTTTATCTGAGCTTAATAAAGTTGAAGCTTTAGTTAATAATGCCGAATTAAAGAAAAAATATAAAGGTTGGCTTAAAAGATTTGAAGTTATTAGGGATGAAGAAGTACCTAAAATAACGGATGAAATAATTGAATTACAAAATGATTTTAATGAAAAAAATTATAATAAATTAAAACAAAGTTTAATTGATGTAGAAGTTGATATAAATTATTTAAAAACAAAGAGTGATTTCTTACTTAATGAAATAAAAGAAATAACTTTATCAGAAGAAAGAAATAGAGAAACAATTATTAAATTAAAATCTGATTATCGAGAAATTAGAAATATATATAATTCGTCTGAAAAAGATTTTGAAATAATTAAAAAACCAATTGAATTACAATTTGAAAATGTTGATAAATTATTTAGTGCTTTTGAAAGTGCAATGGAAAAGAATGAATATTTAGAAGTAGGAAGAATTGTTAAAGCAATTGATGATATTATTGGTAATTTAAAAGTAGTTATAAGTGAAACAAAAATAATTGTTGATTTAGGTAACGTATTAATTCCTAAAAGAATAAATGATATAAATTCTATTTATCATAAAATGAAATTAGAAGGTTTTAACTTAGAATATTTAAATATTGAATATAATATTGAAGAAGCTAATAAAAAGATTCAAGATATTTTTAGTCGTTTAAACGTTTTAAATGTTGTTGATTCAGTTTTCGAACTTAAAACAATGCTTGATTATTTTGATTCTTTATATAATGATTTTGATAAAGAAAGACTTACAAAAACTTTATATGAAGATTATAAAAGAAGTATATTAATAAAGGTTAGTAAATTAGAAAAAATTAATAATGAATTATACCGAAAGATTGATGATATTAAATATAGTTATGATTTATCTGATGATGAAGTTTTAGTTATTAGTGAAATAAAAGAATCTTTTAATAATATAAGGGCTTCATATGATCGTATTGTAGAAATGGAAAGAAATAAAACTCTTGCCTATTCCCATTTAAATAAAGAAATGGAGATAATTAATGGTAAGCTTACGAAAACAGAAGAGAAGTTAAATGTTGCTTTAAGAACTTTAGGTAGTTTAAAAGAAGATGAACTTAGAGCCAGAGATCAACTTGATGAAATAAAAGATATTTTATCGCAAGCTAAAGAAAAAGTTAGAAGTTATAAATTACCAGTTACTCCTAAAAATTATTATGTGGAATTAAGTGAGGCAACTTTAGCTATAAATGAAATGGTTAAAGAATTAGAAAAAAGACCGATATCAATTAAAACTTTAAATATAAGAGTAGATAATGCTAGAGATTTAGTTTTAAAAGTATATAATACAATTAATGAAACAGTTAAGACCGCTAAAATGGCTGAGACCGCTATTGTATATGGTAATAGATATCGAGTTACTAATAAAGAAGTAGATATTGGTCTTTTAAAAGCTGAGTCAGCATTCTATAAAGGTAATTTTAAATTAAGCTTAGAAAACGCTATCAATGCTATTAATATTATTGAACCAGGAATACACGAAAGATTATTAGAAGAGTACAAATAAAAAGGGGCTGTCGCGAAATTAAATGATTAATTTCTTGACAGTTTCTTTTTTTTAGGTTTTACAGAAGGAAATACCTCTTT
>CANQKO010000004.1 GCA_947624505.1 uncultured Bacilli bacterium
AAGTGACATATATTACATTAGTTTTGAGACATTTTCAAATACTAACACTTAAGACATTATCATATACTAAGCATATAATAAAAGAGAATAGGTCATAAAAGGCTTGACAATTCATATATTATAGTGTTAAGATATTGATGTTGTTAAAAAGGAAAGCGATTTATATCCACCTGATTACCATAGTAATGGGTAAAAAGCCAATAAGAAATAATTAATTATTTAATATGGTTTTATAGTGGGTATAGATTATACTCACTTTTTAATTATTGGAGGTGCTTTATATAGCAAAAACAGATGAGCTACCGATTAATGAACAAATTAGAGTAGCGGAACTTATGGTAATTGGTCCAAATGGTGAAAAGATGGGTGTTAAAAGATTAGAAGATGCCCTAACACTCGCAAATTATGCTGGGCTTGATCTTGTTTTAATGAGTGAAAATAGTACACCAGCTGTGGCAAAAATAATGGATTATAATAAATACCGTTATGAAAAACAAAAAAAATTAAAAGAAACGCAAAAAAAACAAAGAGAAAGCAATAAAGATGTTAAAGAATATCGTTTATCAGTACGAATTGATGTTCACGACTTTGAAACACGAGTTAAAAACGCTAGTGAATATCTTAAGAAGGGTCATAAAATTAAGGCTTTTATTAAATTTAAAGGTCGGGAAATGGCTCACATTGAACTAGGTAAAGATGTTTTATTAAAATTTGCTGATAGTCTATCTGAATTAAGTCAAATAGAAGTTGAACCAAAACTAGAAGGAAGACAAATGTCTATTTTACTAGCACCAAAAAAATAAGTAGTAGAAGGAGAAATTTTTATGGGAAAACAAAAACAAAAAACACATAAGGCAAGTAGTAAAGTACTTAAAGTTAAGAAAAATGGCACATTAACTTATAAAAAAGGTAATGGTAACCATAAAACAAGTAAAGATTCTTCTAAGGCTGTTCGTCAAAGAAGAAATAAAGGCGTTTTAGCGAAAGGAGAAGCTAGCAGATTAAAATCTGTTATCTAGTGAGGGGGAAGAGAAATGGCAAGAGTTAAAGGCGGAAACGTATCAAAAAATAGAAGACGTAAAGTTTTAAAACAAGCAAAAGGTTACTTTGGTAGTAAACATAGATTATATAAAACTGCTCAAGAACAAGTTTTCCATAGTGGAGCTTATGCATTTAGAGATAGAAGACAAAATAAAAGAAACTTCCGTAAATTATGGATTACAAGAATCAATGCTGCTTGTAGATTAAACGATATTAGTTATTCTAAATTTATTGCTGGTTTAAATAAAGCTGGTGTTACAATCAATCGTAAAATGTTATCAGAAATAGCAATTAACGATCCTAAATCTTTTACAGAACTTGTTAAAGTAGCAAATGATGGTTTAAATGGTAAAGTAAGTGCACCAAAAGCTGTGAAAGTAGAAGCAAAAGCTGAAGTTAAAAAAGAAGTAAAAGAAACTAAGAAAACAACTAAAAAAGAAGATTTAAGTACTAAAACTTTAGCAGAATTAAAAGCAATGGCTAAAGAAGCTGGTATTAAAGGCTATAGTACTATGAAAAAAGAAGAATTACTAGAGAATTTAAGATAGTAATTCTTTTTTTCTTATGCTATAATAGAAAACTATGAGGGAGAAATATTATGGAAAAAGATAATAGTAATTTAAAAGATCTTGATGAAGTTTTTAAAATGTCAAAAGTAGATCTTCAAAATAATTTAAAACAAGATGGTAAAGTAAGTTGTTTAGATAAAGTAAATAATTGCCTTTATACTTTAACAACCACTAATGGCTTTAGACAATATTTTGAAAAGCCTTCTATTCGATTAAAAAAAGAAGATCTTACAACTGGCATTATTGAAGAAAAATTTTATAATATAAGTAAAGATATAGATTTTACAGAAATTTATAAAAAATTTAATGATTCAAGAGATATTAGCGTATTATATTCTCACTGTTATGTTGATGTTAAAACTAAATATGGTACTTTTTGCTTAGAAGTAGATGAACATTTTTCTCATTCTAACTACGGTCCACATCGATCTCTTACTCTATATAATGTAACTTGCGATAATGAAGAATTTCAAAATAATTATTCTAAACACATTTATCCTAAGTTTGGCGTTTTAAAATTTAAACATATGCCTAGTAGTAATTTTAATCAATGGCTAGTGGGGTATGTTGATAATGTGTTTCAAAATTCAAGAAGAAGTGTTTGGAATTATGCATTTGATACAGAGTTTAGAAGAGGTGAAGGTCCACAAATTTATAGTATTAGCGATTATTATGAAAGCAATTTAGGTTTTAAGGGAGCCATTATTTTAGATGGCAATATTAAAGTTGTCGATGTTAAAAATTATTTGCCTATTGGTTTTATCAATTTAGAAGTTGATGAATATGAAAAAGAAGACGTAACTTCTAAGGTTTATTATGGTGCTAGCAATACTATTGTTGTCTTAAAAAATGGTTATGAAATAAAAGTTATTTATAATGTTTATAATCCAAGAAAAAATAGAAAAGACGAAAAAGAATCTGCAAATATCATTTCTTTAACTGATGGCAAATTTACTAAAGATGATTTTGAAAAAATAATAGCTTCTTTAGAATTAATGAATATTGATATTGAGCTAAAAGAAAGTTTTATAACAGAATTAACTACATATATTAATATTCATACAAGTGATTTTAATACTCTAACTAATACATTAGAGAATGTTTCTTATCAAGAATTAAAAGAAATAATTGTAAAAAGTAATTTAACTGAATTTGTTGAAAAATTAATTGAAAATATGTCTGAAACTTTTAGTATTTCTACAAGTGGTTTATTAGGAAAAGAAGAAGAAAAAGGTTTATCTAGAAAAATTAATAAATAGAGGATATTTTATGGAAAAGAGAAATATTAGTCAAAAAAAGCAAGAAATTTTAAAGAAATATGGTCTTAATGTTACTTTAGAAGAAGCTAGTAATATTAAAATAATTGATACCTATGTTAGTAGCCAATCTTCTTTTAAGTCCATTACTTTTGTTAATCAAAGTACTGGCGAAAAAATTGCTTTTTATAGTGGTATTCCGACTGATGATACTATGGATTATAATATTACTATTACTTTTAATAATGAAGAAATTGATTATAATTCTAAAGTAAAGAAAGATTACTTAAAATTAGATGATTTAAAAGGTGAAGTTGTGAGAAAAAGAGCTTGGGCAAATGTCGATACTAAATATGGCAAGTTTTGCTTTTGTTTAGAAGAAGATAATTTTAAAAAAACAGTCCAACTTTTTTCTTCTAATTATGATGATATTTGGGAACCTTTATCTAGCTATGAAGAGAGTACTATTTTCGCCATCACTTATGATAAAGCGCAAAATATGCATAATCTTTTATTAGGCAACCGCCCAAGTACTTTAGATTTTTTTCCAACCAAAGAAATTAATCTTTATGAAGTAGATAACTCATCAATTTATACCTATTCTTCTCGAAATTATTGCCATGATGAAGGCGTAATTCTTTTAAATGGTCAATTAACACCTGAAAATAATGAAACACTCAAGAAAATAGCAGAGAGTTTAAAAACAGCGGACAGCTATTATGAAGTAAGAGAAGCTGCTGATACCCAACATACGTCCAAAATTTATTTTGGTAATCTTAATGATCAAATCCAAATTTTTAAAGATGATGATCAAATCCATATTATTTATAAAAGTCAAAGACCATTAGGTTTTTTAATTCCAGTATTTGATTTTTGTATTTTCTCTGAAAATATGGGACAATTAACACGAGATGATTTTGAGAAAATTATCATTGCTCTTCATAATACAGCCTTGTTTGATAATTATCAAAATCAACGGATTATTACTGAGTTAATAAATTATATAAATACGCACGAAAAAGATAATTTAAATATCCAATCTAAATCTTTAAAAAATGTTACTTATGATTATTTATTAAATATTATGCAAAATGGTGATATTGCTTTATTAGTAGAAAACTTAATTGATGAAATAAAAGATACATTTAATATTCCAATGGATGAATTATTAGGAACTAATCAACAAGTAGAAAGAAGACTTGGCGATTTTGTAAGATATATGAAATAAGTAAGGATTGATAATTTAGATGGATTTAGTTAAATTATTATATAAATATATAAATAAATTTATTAATAGTAAAGAACTACTTGCTAGTTTAAAGCAAATTGATTTAACAAAATATAATAAATATGAAATAGTAAAAATAAAAGAATTAATTAAAGATTTAGAAAAAATAATCAAAGAAATACCTAATGAAATAGATGAAGTAGAGAAGAAACGTTTAAAAGATATCGATAAATTATTGAATGCTTTAAATGATGAAAATATTTATAAAAGTCTAGATGATGAAGGTCTAGATTTTATCAAAAGAAAAAAAGATAGCCTAGAAAAAGATAAGAAGATAGCTAATGATAGTGGCAAGCTTTATGATGCTGTTGTAGAACTATTAGATAATAATGAATTAATTAATAAATATTTTGATGGTATGAGTAATAAGGAAATGCTGGAACTTATTACTGAGTATATTTCGGCCCCAATAACACTTGCTTTAACCCAAAGTGAGTTTGATGATCTTGTAATGGTAGGAATAGAAGATGATAATAGAGAAGCTTTATGGCGTCTTGCCTTTAATTATAATAATAAAAATAAAGATTTTACTAAAATAGTAGATTATTTTATTTTAAAAAAAGATGCCTATTATTTAGAAGAACTTGTAAGTGCTGTTAAAGATGATTTAGATATGGAGCATTTACTTAAAAAAGTCAAAGAAACGAATGATAAAAATTTTATTAATGAAATAATTAGAAGAGGCAAAGACGTAGAATATTTATTTAGTGATGAAGAATTAAAGAAAATAAAAGAATTTTTATTAAAATAATAGAAGTATGGCAATTATTGACAGGTGTATAAGAATATGCTATATTTTTATTGGCAGCAAGCTTTAAACTATTATATTTATTAAAAATTTGTGGGGGGATTTAAATGAAAAATAAAGAAGGAAAAAAAGATTTAGAATTAAATGAAGAAAATCAAGAAAAAGAAAATAAAGAAGATAAACTAGATAAAGTTCAAAAGACTCTAGTAAGTTTAGCCATAATTTTAAGCCTTTTAGGAGGAACTATAACCATCACAGGAATATATGATCATTCAATTGATCATACAGAAAAAGAATGCCCTTTTGCTAAAATTCTTCCTAAAGAGACGGCAATTAATCACCAAAAAAACGCAATAATTGATACTTATGCATCCAAAGATATTATTGCAGATGTTAAGTATATGGAATTTGATGGCAATGAACCAGTAAAAGAAATTTATGCTCCATCGGCAGTATCTACTGTACCAGAGGGTTTTGAATTATTTACTGATGAAGATGGTCGCCAATATTGGGTAGCATATGAATACACTGAACCAATTAAAAATGAAGTAGATGGAAAAGTATATTATACTGTGCCAGAAGGTTATACCATCGGTAGAGATAAAGATGGCAATCTTGTTGGAATGAAGCAAAGATTTATAAAAGTAGATTCCAATTCTTTTGAAGATGATGAGAATTACAAAATTATTAATGGAATAGTTTATATTAAAATATCTGAAGAAGAAAGTATAGCTATTGATGGTTATGGTTACCGTTCAAGTTATCTAGAAAAAAAGGCTTACGGCACTATAGAAGAAAAATCTGAATATTTAAAATTAGCAAGATAATTATAAATAAAAAAAATTAAAAGATTCATTATGAAGTTAAAGGAAATAACTTGTCAATGAATCTTTTTTTCTGTATAATTAAAGTTAGGAAAATAGGAGTGACAATTATGCGTAAGTTCATAGCTAGTCTAGATATTGGTTCTTCACTTATTAAATTAGTTGTTGGCGAAGTAGTGAAAAATAAAGTGAATATTTTAGCGTGTGTTGAAACTCCTGCCAGAGGAATTAAAAAAGGTTATATTATTAATCCCGAAAGTGCAACAGAAGCTTTAAGTGAAGTATTTAAAAATGCTGAAAATATTATTGGTATAAAAATAAAAAAAGTTATTGCCACTGTGCCTAGTGCTTATGCTGAATGTTTCTTATCAAGTGGAACAATTGCAACAATTAGTGAAGATAAAGTTATTCGAAATGCCGATATTGTGAAAGCAATGCAAAAATGTGTTTATAACAAAGTAATGGATCATAAAGAATTAGTTACAGTCTTACCAACAAGTTTTATTATCAATGATGAAGTGGTAAATAATCCTCTTAATATGATTTCTTCTAAATTATCAATGAAAGCTATTATCGTAACAGTTCCTAAGAAAAATATGGAAGGTATTAGTGCTTGTCTTAAAAATATTGGAGTAGAACTCGTTGATATAGTTATTTCACCCTTAGCTGATTTTTATGAACATAAAATAAAAGATGCTAATAAAGAGGTTGGGGCAATTGTTAATATTGGTGAAGAGACAACAACTGTCTCAATATTTAACCGAGGAATACTTACTAATTTAGAAGTAATTGATATTGGGGGTAGTAGTGTTACCAATGATTTAGCCTATGTTTATAAAATAGGCTTAGAAGATGCTAGATATTTAAAAGAACATTTAGCTCTTGCTCATACAAGACTAGCTCAGCCAAACGAATCATTAACATTTAAAGATAAGTATGATGAAAGCGTTAAAATAAATCAATATGATGCCTCAGAAATAGTAATGGGAAGATTAACAGAGATTATTAATTTAGCAAAAAAACAAATAAATCTCTTAACAAAGAAAGAAATTAGTTATATAATACTTACAGGAGGAGTAACAGAAAGTGGGGATTTTGATATTCTTGTTGAAGAGTTACTCGGTAATTTAGGTATTATAGGTAATGTTTTAGAAATTGGGGCTAGAAATAATAAATATGCAACATCAGTAGGAATGATAAAATATTATAATAGTCGTCTAAAACTTAGAAATGTTGATTTTTCCATATTTACTATAGATGAACAAGAAAAATTAGGTGGTTTAGATAAAAGTATAAGTGTTTCAAATGATTCGCTTTTAGGAAAACTATTTGGATATTTTTTCGATAATTAAGGAGATGAAAATATGAACGAATTACAAATGGATCAAATTGCAAAGATTAAAGTTATAGGTGTTGGCGGTGGCGGTTGTAATGCCGTTAATAGAATGATTGAAGAAGGAGTAAAAAGTGTTGAATTTTATGTTGTCAATACGGATTTACAAGTTTTAAATATTTCTAAAGCTACTAATAAGATTCAAATAGGAAAAACTATTACAGGTGGAAGAGGAGCTGGAGCTAATCCCGAAATAGGAAGAGCAGCAGCCTTAGAGAGTAAAGGCGAAATTGAAGATGCCCTTAAGGGTGCTGATATGGTCTTTGTCGCTTGTGGTATGGGTGGGGGAACTGGTACAGGAGCTGCCCCAATAATTGCCGAAATTGCTCAAGAACTTGGTGCTCTAACGGTTGGTATAGTTACTAAACCTTTTAGATTTGAAGGCAAAAGAAGAAGTGAAAATGCCATTGTGGGTATTGAAGAATTAAAGAAACACGTTGATACTTTAATCGTTATTCCAAATGACAAATTAAGAGATATCATTGATAAAACTACGAGTTTCGATGATGCCTTTAAAGAAGTAGATAATGTTTTACATAGAGGTGTTCAATCAATCTCTGATTTAATTGCTGTTACCGGAGTTATTAACCTAGACTTTGCTGATGTTAAAGCCGTTATGGAAAAAAGTGGTACGGCCATTATTGGTATTGGTTGCAATGCTGGTGAGAATAGAGCTGTTGAAGCTGCTAGACAAGCTGTTGCTAATAGCTTACTTGAGGCAACAATCGATGGTGCTACTAATGCGATAGTTAATGTAACAGGGGGTAAAAACCTTACATTATTTGAAATTGAAGATGCGGTTGAAACTGTTAGAGAAGCTGCTAAAAGCGATATCAATATTATCTTTGGTGCAATCAAAAATGATAATTTAACAGATGAGGTTATCGTTACAGTCATTGCTACTGGTTTTGATGAAAGTAATGATGAAGAAATTTATGGTAAAGAAGAAGTACCAAAAAGAAGAACTGTTCCAACTGATGATGATTTAGAAATACCACCATTTTTAAGAAATAATGATTTATTTTAAATAAGAACATAATACGACAAATTTTGCCGTATTTTTTTTATATAATATAATCGGTGATGATATGAAAGTATATATTGATTTATTATTTTTATTAAATTTAATATATGATTTCCTTTTATTAATGACTGTTAGTGTAACTTTAAAAAGAAATATTAATTATAAAAGACTATTACTAGGTTCCTTAGTTGGGGCTTTATCAACTTTTATAATTTTTCTTCCTTTAAATAAATATCTTTTATTAGTTTTAAAAATTATAATGGGTTTAATAATGTTACTTGTAACTTTTAAATATAAAAATATTAAATATTTTTTGCATAATATTTTATATTTATATATGACAAGTGTTATTTTAGCTGGTTTTCTTTATTACTTAAAATTAGAATTTAAAAATTTAAGTTATTTATTAATATTAAGTATAGCTCCCCTTATTTTATATTTATATATAAAAGAACAAAAAGATTTAAAAAGCATAGTTAATTATTATCGTAAAGTAATTATTACTTTAAAAAATAATCAAGAAATTAATTTAACTGGTTTTATTGATAGTGGTAATAAACTTAAAGACCCAATTACCGGTAAATATATTATTTTAGTTAATAAAAATTTAATTGATGGCATATATAATATTAGAAGTCCTATGTATGTACCTATAAAAACAGTTAATCAAAAAAGTTTACTCGAATGTATTAGTATTAAAAATATTAAGATTGATAATATAGTATATAATAATTATCTTTTAGGCTTATCGGATACTTTTAAAAGTAATGATTATGATTGCTTACTAAATTATCATTTACTGGAGGGTGAAAATGTTTAAAAAAATATTGCTGTTTTTAAAAAGAAAGTATCGGGAATGTTTCTTTGTGGGAGCAACCGATAAATTGCCACCGCCTCTACCTAAAAAAGAAGAACTAGAATACTTAATTAAAGCTAAACAAGGTGATATTGAAGCAAGAAATATCTTAATTGAACATAATTTAAGATTAGTGGTATTTTTAGCTAAAAAATATGAAAATACAGGTTTTGATATTGAAGATTTAGTTTCAATTGGGTCAATTGGTTTAATCAAAGGAATAAATACTTATAAAATAGATAAAAATATTAAGCTGGCGACTTATGCTTCAAGATGTATTGCTAATGAAATATTAATGTTTTTAAGAAAAAATAAACGCAAAAAAGTAGAAATAAGTTTAGAAGAAACCCTTAATTATGATGCTGAGGGTAATGAATTAAGACTAGAAGATATCTTAGGAACAGAACAAGATGTGGTTCCTAAAGAGTTTGAAGATGTTTTAGATAAAGAATTATTAAAAAGAGAAATAGAAACGCTAGAACCAAGAGAAAAAGAAATAATGACTTTAAGATATGGTCTTAATAATAGTGAAGAATATACGCAAAAAGAAGTAGCGGAAATGCTTGGCATAAGTCAGTCATATATTTCAAGAATTGAGAAAAAGATTGTTAAAAGGCTTCAAAATATAATGAAAATTTGAAGTCTTTTTCTTTTGAATAAAAAATAAGAAAATTAGCCATAATTTAATTGAAAGGATTAATATGGCAAGATATAAAGTAGATATAACGGGAATTAATACAAATGATTTAATAGTATTAAAAAAAAGCGAATCAGAAGAATTATTTAGAAGATATCATAATGGTGATCCAAAAGCTAAAGAAGAATTAATTAATGGTAATTTAAGACTTGTTTTATCAACATTACAACGTTTTAATAATACTAAATTTAATATGGATGATTTATTTCAAGTGGGTGTAATTGGTCTTATTAAAGCCATTGAGAATTTTGATACATCTTTGGGATTACGCTTATCAACTTATGCTGTACCGCTTATCTTGGGAGAAGTAAAAAGATATATTAGAGATAATACGGAAATTAGAGTTAGTCGCAGTATTAAAGATTTAGCTTATAAAATAATTCGTTTTCAAGATGAATATATGAGTTTATATGGATCACTTCCATCTAATGAACAAATTGCCAAAGAATTAAATATTGAAGAATATGAAATTGGTTATGCCCTTGATTCTTTAAAAGTCCCAATGAGTATTTTTGAACCTATTTATAATGATGGTGGTGATACCATTTATTTATCTGATCAAATTGCGGATACGAAAGATCTAGCTAGTGATAAAGACTTATTAATTTCTTTAAGAAAAGCTTTACAAAAAATTAAGACACGTGAAAAAGAAATTTTAATTTCCAGATATATTGTTGGTAAAACACAAATGGAAATTGCTGATCATTTAGGAATATCTCAAGCCCAAGTGTCAAGGATTGAAAAAACAGCAATTGAAAATGTACGAAAACTAATTAAATAACCTAATCTTAATTCGGCTTAATTATAGACTATTTCTGCCTTATAATAAATACCTAAGGAATGAGGTTAATTATGAGTCTATTTGAAGAATTAATTAAAAAATGTGGTCGTGGTGAATTAAATCGTTTAGGTGAATTAAATTCTTTAGTTAGTTTTAATGTTATAAAGTTAGATGATGTTTATAAATGCGCAATGAATACTGATAGTGCTGAAGTGTTATATTATATTTTAGATCTTTTTAAATCAAATTCTAACGAATTTAAAACTATAAAAAAGAGATTATTAGCAACAGGCAATTCTGAATATATTTATTATATGGTTACAAAATATGTTAAAGATTTTACGGTAAGAGAAATTAAAGAATGTGCTGAAGCTTTGATAGTTGAAGGTGAAAATGTTTTTGCCTCTGGAGATTATATTACTAGATTTGCCTTAGATATTCCCGATGCGTCATTAGATATTTTAGTTGATGCTATAATATCTTTAAATAGGGGCATTGACGTTTATAATTTTGCTAAAAATGTTACAGCAACGAAACCAGGTTTACTAGATGAAGAGGCACTTAATAAACTTACTGATGTTATATGCAAAACTTTAGATGCAAAATTAATTTATAATTTTGCTAAAGATGTATCAGGAAGTAATAAAGAAAAATTAAGTCTAGCAATGGCGGATACTTTGAATCAAGATTATATCTATTTTTTTGCTAGAGACATAATAGGAAGTTATAAAGAAAAATTGACGGAAGCTTTTATAAAAACTTTATATATAACTAAAAAGAATAATCATGTAGTTGATTATTGCATTAATATGAATGTTGTTTTTATTGACGACTTAATTAAATTAAAAGATTATGAGGATATATATGAGCTTGCACTTTATATTATTGATGAAAATTTGCTCAAAAAAATAATTGATTACTTCCGAAATGGAGGTTATAACAATTTAATATATAATTTAGCCTTTAAAAGGGAACATATAAGAAAATTTTTATTAAAAACTTATGGTGATACATATAGTGATATGGTTAAGAAAATAGAAGCACAAAGATTAGAGCAAAGAAAGAAAAATGAAGAAGTTAAACAAATTAATAGAAATGAATATAGCATACCTAATTTATCTCAAGAAGGATTAAAACAAGTATTATATAAACTTATTAAAGAACAACAATATGGCGAGATTAAAGCCAATAGAATGTATTTTAGCCCATTTTTAACTTATAATGAAGATTTAAATGTCAATAATGGGTTAAAAAGAGAAATAAAGAAATTAAAATGAGAAAAAGGTGTTAATTATGCTAGTTTTTGAAAATGCTGAAAAGCGATTACTTATAAAATAATAATTTTACCATATAATTTATTAGGTGGTTTTATGTTACTTAGTGATTTACAAACTAAAGATATCATAAATATTAAAGATGGCAATAATTTAGGAAGAATTATTGATGCTAAAATTGATAATTCTGGTAAAATTATTTATTTTGTTTCTGAGCCTAAAAAATTGATGCGTAAAGTAACCAGAGGGGGAGAGGCATCTTTTGATTTTGAAAAAATAAAAAAAATAGGTGAAGATGTTATTTTAGTTGATTTAACTTAATTTTTGCCTTATTATAAATATAGGAAAAGAAGTGATAATTTTGCATATTTATAAAATTAAAGATTATCTTAAGATATTAAAAGAAAATAATTTATTTATTAAAACTAATATAAAAAATAGTGATGAAGAAGTTTTAAATATTTCTTATAATTCTAAAGAAATTAAATCTAAAACTTTATTTATTTGTAAGGGTATCAAGTATAAAAATGAATATTTAGAAGAAGCTATTCTTAAAAATATTCTTTGTTATGTTGCGGAAGAAGATAAAGTTATAAAAGAAGATTATCCCTATATTATGGTAAGTGATATAAGAGCTAGTTTGGCAATTATTTCCAAGTTATATTATAATAATGCTGATCAAAAACTTACCACCATTGGGATAACGGGGACAAAGGGCAAATCAACAACAGCCTATTATATTAAAAGTATTATTGATAATTTTACGAATAAAGAATCCGCTATCTCATCATCAATTGATACATATGATGGTATAAGTAAAAAAGAATCTTTAATAACTAGTCCAGAATCTTTAGAATTACAAAAATATTTTTATAATGCCTTTAAATCAGATATTAAATATTTTACAATGGAAGTAAGTAGTCAAGCTTTAAAATATAAAAGAGTTTTTGGCATAAATTATGATATTGGTGTTTTTTTAAATATTTCACCTGATCATATTAGTGAAGTTGAACATAAAGATTATGATGATTATTTTTATTCTAAATTAGAATTATTTAAACAAGTTAAAAATCTAGTTTTAAATCTGGATACTGAAAGATTACCTGAAGTATTGGAAGCATCTAAACAAGTTAAAAATGTTATAACTTTTAGTACTAAGAATAAAGCTGCTGATATTTATGCTTATAAAATAAAAAAGTTAGATCACAAAACTATTAAATTTAAAGTTAGAACTCCTAATTATGAAAAAGATATAATTCTTTCGATGCCTGGTTTATTTAATGTTGAAAATGCTTTGGCCGCCATCAGTGTTTCGTATATTTTAAATATTCCTTATGAAAATATTTATGAGGGATTAAAAATTGCTAAGGCAAGTGGAAGAATGGAAATATCGGTTACTAAAGATCAAAAAATAATTGCCATTGTTGATTATGCTCATAATAAATTAAGTTTTGAAAAACTTTATAAATCAGTTAAAGAAGAATATCCTCTTAAGAAAATCATCACTGTTTTTGGCTGTCCTGGTGGTAAAGCCTTTAATAGAAGAGAAGACTTAGGATTGTTATCGGGCGAAAATTCTTATAAGACTTATCTTACTGCTGAAGATCCTGGGGTCGAAGATACCTATTCCATATGTGAAGAAATAGCTTATTATGTTTCTAAGAATAATGGAGCTTATGAAATAATTGAAAATAGAGAAGACGCTATTAAGAAAGCTATTTTAGATAATCCTGACAGTGTCATTTTAATAACGGGTAAAGGTAATGAAACAAGACAAAAATATGGTAATAAATATTTGCCTTGTAAAACAGATTCAGCAGTTGTTAAAGAAGCCTTTAAAGAATACGAAAGTAGTGTTATATCTAATTAAGAAGAACTATCTTCTTTTTTATTTTGTCCTCACACTTTTAAATAGGGTAATGTTATAATTTAAGAAAAGGTGATGAAGTAATGGAAGATGTTAAAAAAGAATTAGTAGATTTTGATGAAGCATTCGATAGTTTATTATATTATGATAAAAAGGCATTGGATGATAGCATAGCAATTGATGAAAATAATGAAAAAATAATAATTAGAATGTTAGAAAAAAATTATAGTATATCAGAAATTAAGGATATTATTGGCTATACCGAAAAAGAAATTGAAAGAATATGGGAAGGATATTTACTAGAAGGTGCAATGGAAAAAAATGATGGTAGTGTCTATGAATTAATTAGAGAATTTATTAAAAAGCATCCGGGAGCAGAGTACGAATCCTTTATTGAAGTAATAACTAATTTTAATCCCCAAGAGATTGAAACTATTTTAAATGAAAAAACCCAAGCCTGAACTTGGGACTTATTTTTCTTCTATTTTTTCTTTCATCATCTTAAGTAGTTTAATGGCAATATCATAAGTTTGGTTGTTTTTATCATTTAAAGAGTTAAATTCCACTAAATCAATTGATACTACTTTTGGCATATCTTTAAGGAAAATTTCTAAAGCCTTAATTGCTTCTTCTTTAGTTATGCCATTAACCTCTGGGACAGATACCCCGGGAGCAATAAAAGGATCAATAACATCTAAATCATAACTAATATGAATACCTAAAGTGTTAGATGAGGCAATTTTAATCGCTTCTTCTAGGCAATAAGTAATTCCTTTTGTTTTAATATCTTCGGTAGTAAATACTTTTATGTGTTGTGCTTCTAAGTTTTTAAGCTCTAATGGATCAATACTTCTAGCCCCAACTATACAAATATTTTCTGGTTTTACATAGTTATGATTATGAAATTTGGTTAAATCTTTTTCTAACCCTGCAATTGCTGCTAAGGGAAGACCGTGAATATTACCCGTGATTGTTGTTTTAAAAGTATTAAAATCAGGATGGGCATCAAACCAAATAATCCCAATATTTTTGTTATTTTTAGCACTAGCAAGAGCACTACCTATCGAAATAGAGTGATCTCCTCCAATAGTAATGGGAAAATAATCTTTATTATTTACAATACTATTGTATAATTTTTCGTTAAAATAATTAACTTCTTCTAAGTTCTTTTTTAAATTATCTTTGCTTTTATCTTTAATAAAATTATCGCTGTTTTTAATATATAAAACATTCTCATTATTATTTTCTAAATATTTACCTAATAAAATTGCTCCCTCTTTAGCGCCATCAATATTAACACCTGCATCAGTCGCTGCACTCAAAAATAATGTTTTCAATCCTACCACCATTAAAAATTGTATCATAAAATAATAATTTTTACCATCGTTTGCACACTCTATTAGAACGTGTTATAATTATATTGTGATTTTTATGAAAAAAAGAATCTTGATATTAGCGATTATTTTTTTTGTAATTGATATTTTACTTAAATTATTAATTGATTTTAATATGCCTTTAGATAAAAGTATTATATTAATTCCGCACTTTTTTAATTTGACGAAAGTATATAATTATGGAGCTTCTTGGAGCTTTTTATCTGGTTATAATATATTATTAATTATTATTACAATTATTATGTTAATTATTTTATATAATTATCAAAAAAAATTTAAAGAAAACATTCGTAATACCATTGCTTTTAGTCTTTTATATGGAGGTATATGGGGTAATCTATTAAATCGTTTAGTTTATGGCTATGTTATTGATTTTTTAGATTTTAAAATCTTTGGTTATGATTTTCCCATCTTTAATTTCGCTGATATTTGGATTGTTTTGGGAATCTTATTGCTTTTTATAGCAATATTAAAAAAGGAAGATGAAATTTGAAATTAGTAGTTAATAATAGTGATATAAGAATTGATAAATATTTAAGTGAAAATACCTCTTATAGTCGGGAATTTATTGTTAAAATGATTAAAGATGGTTATGTTTTAGTAAATCAAAAAAGTCCTAAACCAAGTTATAAAGTAAAAATAGATGATATTATTGAAATAGATGAAAGTTATCAAATAGAAGATGATATAATACCAAGTAATATCCCTCTTAATATAGTTTATGAAGATGATTATTTAATGGTTATTGATAAACCCAGTGGCTTAGTAGTACACCCGGGAGCTGGTAATCATAACAATACATTAGTTAACGGGCTTAAATATTACACCGATGAATTAAGTGATATTGGGGGGAGTGAGAGAGTAGGTATTGTTCATCGTCTTGATAAAGATACCTCAGGCTTAATGATGGTGGCTAAAACTAATGAAGTCCACGCCCTTTTAGCTCTTGATTTTAAAAATAAAAGAATTCATCGAGAATATATTGCTCTTCTTATTGGTAATTTCCCAGGAGAAAGTGCTTTTATCGATGCCCCGATAGGAAGAAGTAAGAAAAACTTTAATAAAATGGAAGTAACCAAAGATGGTAAGAGTGCTAGAACCCATTTAAAAGTTCTTAAAAGATATAAAGATTATACTTTAGTAAGTTTAGTTTTAGAAACGGGTAGAACCCATCAAATAAGAGTTCACTTAGCCTATATTGGTTATCCAATTTATAATGATCCAGTGTATCAAAATAAAAAAACAACGGAATTTGGGCAATTTTTACATTCACATTACTTAGAATTTACTCATCCAATTACTCATAAAAAAATGACTTTTGAAAGCCCCCTTCCAAAGCCATTTCAAGAATTTTTAGATTCTCTAGAGTAATATGAGAATATTACTAAAAACAAAGACGGTTAAAAAGAAGTAAGGTAGGCTTAGTAATTGATAATGACCACAAATTTTTTTCATCTTTCTAATAAGGAAAAATGCTAGGATCATTAAAGACAGCGCTAGTAAAATATTGTAAATTATGAGACTAGGATTACCAATTAAAATAGTTAAAAGAAATATTAATAAATAATTAGTACATAATAAAAATGTTAAATCTTTATCAAGACGGTCATACCATACTATTTTACAAATAGGTATTGTTATATAAATAATAACTGCAACATAAATAAGAAAAAATATATTCATCTAATCACCCTTTACTAATAATATGAAATAAGGTAAAATAATATGAAAGGAGCAAAATTAATGAATGCTATTGTAAATGAAAAAGACGAAATAACAATGAAATTAGTCCATTATTTTGTCACTGAAGAAAATTATACACCCATAAATGTTCAAGGAGCTAAAGATGAGATTTGGCTTGAAAATCTAGATGGACCATATAAAATAATTAGAATTAATTCTAAATATATTCATAATAATGAACAATTAAATTTTGATTTATATAAAATGAGCTATGTTATAAAACAAATAAAAAGAAAGACTTTATCTTTTAAGATGAATGTTTTAAATATTTGTCTTGATTTAGGTAATGCCGTAAAATTAGATGAAAAAAATAAAGTTATTGATACAGTTAATGTTGAAAGTTTAAGTGATATTAAGAAAAATAATGTTATTAAAAATGTTTTCCCTAAAATTAAAAATATGATTTTTAAGAAGAATGATGGTATTAAAGGCTTTGAAGATTTTATTCATATAACTGAAGATATTAATAATAAAACCCAAAAAGATAATAAAAAATATGAACAAGTTTTTAAACCCAAAAAAATTATTATGACCAAAATAATAATGTTATTATGTCTAATTATGTATATTGTTACTTTAATTATGAGTAAAGGAACTTCTAATAATCTTACCTTTATTCTTTTAGGAGCAAATAACCGAGAATTAGTATTACAAGGTGAAGTATTTAGATTAATTACTTATGCTTTTTTGCACGGTAATTTAATTCATTTAATTGTTAATATGTATTCTTTATGGGTAATAGGTAGTCAAGTAGAAAATTATATTGGTCGTTGGAAATTCTTAGTTATCTATCTTCTTAGTGCTTTAATGGGTGGTTTAATGAGTATTGTTTTCCTAAATGATTATGGCCTTTCTGTTGGGGCGAGTGGAGCAATATTTGGTTTAATGGGATCTCTTCTTTACTTTGGTTATCATTATCGCCTTTATTTATCAACAGCCCTTACGAGTCAAATAATTCCAATTATTATAGTAAATCTTATTTTAGGTTTTGCTTTAAATGGTATTGATAATGCTTGCCATATTGGTGGTTTAATTGGTGGTTATTTAGCTACAATGATTGTAGGTATTAAATATAAAAGTAAAAAAGAAGAAACAATTAATGGTATTATTGTCTATATTTTACTTTTGGCCTTTTTAGTTTATGCGGCCTATAAATTTGCTTAGAATAGTTTTTTAGCCCCGTCACTTTAATTTATTTCGCATATCTTATAAGTGAAAGGGCTTTTTAATTTCATTTACACTTTGCAAATATTTAAAATACCCTTTAATACCTCCTAGATTTTATTTTCCGCAAAATAATTATACACATTTTTCTTTTGGTTAAAATAATGGTTTTATTGCCATTATTTTTTCTTGCACTAGTAGTGAAATTATAATATAATAATTCACTAGAAATGAGGATTTTATTGTGGAAAATTTATGGCAAATTTTAGAAGAAGAAAAGAGAAAAGCCCAAGTTGAAAAGATGAACAAAGAAAAATCAGAAATAATTAAAGAACAATATAATGTGATGAAAAAGGAATATAATGAAGCATTAAGTATTATTGAAGCTAATTATATTTTTAATTATTTCTTACTCGAGACTTTTCCTGTATTTATTAAAAAATTAATTGAAAATAATCATAATGCTTTATTGAAAGATAATATTATTAGTGGAAAAATTACACTTAGTTTAGAAACAAATAATTCGTTTGAATATGAACATATCCGTATTTTAAAAGGAATAGGGCTTAAAGATTTTTGCACTAATGAAATTATTTATTATTTTGAAAATGATGAGATAAAATTAATGTTTAAGAATCCTTTGATTTATAATGTTTTCAAAGAAAAACTTATTATATTTTTAGCTAAAAATAACATTATAAATCTTAAAACATCAAACGATTCTAATTTAATTTATGCTAATCCAATATATTTTGAAGCGAATATTGAAGATTTAATTAATGCCGCGTATAATGCTCTTCAACAAATAGAAGAAGAAAAAGAAGATTTAAAGGTTTTAATGGATATGTGGAATATTGAAGAAGGAAACATTTTAAGATGGCTTAATATTTTTAAGAATCATTATTATTATTTAATAAATTCTGCAAAAGAGGAAATAAAATTATCACATAAAAAATAAATTTTTAAGTCAATATAAATAAATTACAATTAGATTAAATGAGTCATTTAGATAAAAAAGAAGAATTACATCCAGAATGTTACAGTGTAGATTTCAAATGGCGCAGGCTATCGGGTAAATACGAAAGGAAGAGAGAAAATGAAAAAAGATGATCGCATTTGGGAAAGACTAACGTATGTGAAAGAAGATAAATACCTCTGGGAAAGACTAGCGTATGTAAAAAACTCGAAAAGAAGAGTGCTTGCAAACGATTTGAATCAAAAAGCACCTGCATATAATTTTAAAAGAGAAATATTTTTTGATGAAGAAGAAAAAATTGAAATGTCAGAAGAAGATAAATTGCTATTAAAAAATAAAATAATAAAAAAACAGTATAAAAGGATGAAAAAGGAATATAAACAAGCTTTTGCTGTAGTTGAAGCTAATTATATTTTCAATTATTTTTTAACAGACATTTTTCCTAAATATATTGAGAACTTAACTATAGAAAGTCATAATGAATTATTGCAAGGAAATATTTCTCTTTTGGTAAAATCATATACTGATTTTAAGGAAGAGTCTTTAGATGCTTCTAATGGACTTCTCTTTGAAAAAATACTCTATTCTTTTGCAGATAACAGATTAGCAGTAATGTTTAAAGAACCATTAATTTATTTGGTTTTTAAAACAAAACTTAATCAATTTTTAATTAAAAATCAAATTATAGCTATTGATGTTCCTATAATAACTAAACATTATAAAGTGGCTAAATATTTTCCATATACAAATCAAATAAATTTTGCAACTAATCTTGATTCTTTAAATAAAGCATTAGAAAGTGGATTACAACAAATAGAAGAAGAAAAAGAAGATTTAAAAGCTTTAATGGATACTTGGAATATTTGTGAAAATGATATTGAAAAAGAGCTTGGCATTAATATTAATAATTATAATGCTTTAATTTCTGATACAAAAAAAGAAACTAAGTTAATACATAAAAAAGAAATTTAATTATAAGTAGGAGGCTTTATGATTTATTTAGAAGAAGTTATTAAAAATAAAGGTAAATATTCTAAAAGAGCAGATGTGCAAACATATAAAGAAGTTTATTATAAAATTTTTACTAATTATGTTTTCTCTTGTTTCTTAATTGATATTTTACCTAATTATATATCATATTTAATTAAAAATAGAGGAATGTTCTTTGTTAAAGAAGATAAAATAAATATCACTTTTAAAATATTAACTAATGGAGATTTTACTGATACCAAAGGTATTGTGACAAATAGTGAAATGATTTGGAAAAAAGATAATCAAAATTTAATAGTATATTTTAAAGATAAAAAATTAATACCTCTTTTCATTGAAAAATTTAATGTATTTTTAAGTAAAAATAGAATTATTTATTATAATAAAATAGTTAAAAATTATATTAATTATGGCCTACCTTTAGAAATATACGAAAATTATGTTACTAAAATAGATTTTAGTACCTTTATTAATAATTTTATAAGGGCTTATGAAAATGGATTAGAAGAAATAAAGAAAGAAAAAGATAGTTTTAAAGAACTAATGAATGCTTTTAATATAACTGATGAAAATATTTTAGCATCCCTTAATGTTAATTCAGATGATTATTCAAAAAAGAGAATAAGAAAATAAGAAAGAAGGAAGATAAATGGTTGATTTATGGAAATCTTTTGAAGAAGAAAAAAATAAAGCAATGAAAGAAAAAGAAGCAGTAGCTGAATTTTACAATAAAGCTAAAGAAGAGTATGAAAGTGCAATGTCCACTATTAGTGCTTGTTATTTATTTAATTATTTTATCAAAGTAATTTACCCAGAATATATTCAAATTTTATTAAAAAAATATCATAAAGAATTACGATTAGAATGTGTGGGTGAAAAAACTACATTACCAATCAGTATTGGTTATGAATTACGAGACAGTTTTGATTATTTTAAAATGTTAGAAAATGCCGGATATTCATTAGATGATTTAAGAAGTGTTGCAAGAAAAGTTACCTATTGTTTTGCTTATAAAATAAAAAATAGTCAGTTAAGCATTGCTTTTAGAGAAGATAACGACGAAATTTGTGATGTTTTTGCTAAAAAGTTATATTCGTTTTTACGTAATAATAATTTAATGAATCAATTAGTTACGCCAGAAACTTTAAGTTTAGGGCAAAAGTTAATTTACGAATTTAATGCCTCAATCCCTGATTTAATAAGAGCTTATTATAATGGCTTACAACAAATAATATATGAAGAAGACGCTTTAAAAGAACTAATGGATACTTATCAAATAACTTTTGAACAAATTATAAATACATTAGGTATTCGTGGCGGAGAATATGTAAATTTTGTTAGTGAAGATGAAAGTCTTAAAAGATAGGAAGCAAGATTATTCTTGTTTTTTTCTTTATGTCAATATACGTCAAAAATGATTAAAAATATAGATTTATTAAATTAACATTTGTTAAAATCCTGGTAGGAGAGTATATGAATATAAAAAGATGGTTACAAAATATTAAAAATAATACTCTAGCTACTAGTAATAGAGAAGATAAATGTTTTTAGAAAAAGATCGAGATAAAGAAATTACTATTTAATTACTTAAATAATAAGAAATAATAAAACTTAATATAGCTATAATAATACTTATAATATTTATATTACCAGGATAGATAAATAAAATAGAAGATATAATAAAACCAATAATGGCACTATAAGTATGACGGAAATGATTATTAAGTAAATAATTAATTAATTTTAAAATTAAATATCCACTTATGATAAATGTTATAATAAAGGGAATAAATATTATAATTGTGTGAATATTAATTGCTAAAGGATTAGAAATAATACTAAGAAAATATTTATAAATGCCTAAAAACATTAATAAAGCGGCTCCACTAATACCAGGAACTATTTTACCAATGGCATAAAATATACCCGCTATACTCATTTTTAGAATACTAGGACTACTAATTATTTCAGTAGTCTTTTTTTGAAATAAATATAAAAATAGACCAATAACTAACGCAATTATAAAAGATATTAAAGATATATTTTTATTAGTTTTACTTTTTATTTCTTTAATTAAATAGGGAATACAACCTAATATTAAACCGATAAAAACATAAGAAATAAACATTAAACGATTATCAAGTAAATATAATATTATTTTACTAAATAGTAAGATACTTATTAATATACCAATTATTATGGGAGTTAGATATAATAAATTATTTTTAAAATCTTTATTTATATTAAGTATTCTTTTCACAATTTCATCGTATGTTCCTAGTATTGTAGCTAATACTCCACCAGATACTCCCGGAATAATAAAACCAAGACCAATTATTAAACCATATAAAAAGTTGTGTAAAATCATTTAAAATCCCTCTTATTAATATTTATTATTAATTTAAATATGTTATACTCGTATTAGAGGTTAGATATGAAAAAATTAAAAATATTTATAATTATTTGTTTAATAATTTTACTTATTCCAATTATTATTAATGCTATTGTTATCTTTAGTGTAAATAAACAAATCAAAAAAGTAGATGAAATAAAAGATATTTATGATATAGGAATGGTTCTTGGCTGTGGTATTAAAAATAATGAACCTAGTTTAATGCTAAGAGATCGTTTAGATAAGGCAATTGAATTGTATCAAAAAGGCATTATAAAAAGTATTTTAATAACAGGTGATCATAAAGAAAATTATAGTGAAGTAAATGTTATGGAGAAATATTTAAAAGAAAATAATATTCCCGA
Organism: uncultured Bacilli bacterium; assembly: GCA_947624505.1. Lineage (GTDB taxonomy): Bacteria > Bacillota_I > Bacilli_A > RF39 > UBA660 > SIG200. Next base: position 22,643 of record CANQKO010000004.1, read on the forward strand.
TAATGATATTATTAAAGATTATCAAGGTTATAATACTAGTTTAAGTATTAAAAATTATAATGCAAATTATAAAGATAAAAGCTTAATTGTTATTACGCAAAAATACCATATTTATCGTTCTTTATATATTGCTAATTATTATAATTTAAATAGTATTGGCACCATTGCTTTAAATAAAAGATATAAAGGACAATTTATAAGAGATATAAGAGAAGTATTAGCTAGATGTAAAGATTTTCTTCAATTTCTTAACTAAAAAATAGGCTTTAATGCCTATTTTTCGCCTTCTTCTAACATTTTAGTTATAAATAATCCATATCCTTTAGTGGGATTATCTACAATAACGTGGGTAACAACCCCAACAATTTTACCATTTTGCATAATTGGTGAACCACTCATTCCTTGAACAACCCCACCAGTTTTATTAAGTAGTTCTTCATCAGTTATTTCAAATGTGATATTTTTAGTATCACTTGTTTCATTTATTTTGGTTATTCTAATAGTAAATTCTTCAACTTTTTCACCATTTAAAACTGTGTATAATTGAGCATTCCCAATTTTAATATCAGCTTTATCACCAACCGGAACCAGTTTTAAATTATCTAGTCCTTTATCATAAGTACCAAAAATACCATAATTAGTATTTTTATCTATATTACCATAGAGAGTATTATAATAATATTTGGCATTTTTACTACCAGCTTCCCCAACTTTTGATTTATCAATTGAGGTAATTACATTTTTAAATATTAAACCCGATTTAATTTCTACCATTCTTTTAGTATTGCTTTCAATTACTTCGTGTCCTAAAGCTCCATAAATATTGGTTCCAGGATCTATATATGTAAGTGTACCAATACCAGTTATACTATCTTTAACATATAAGCCGGTTTTATATATCCCATCATCATAAACTAAAGATAACTTAGTTTGATATTCTTTATTATTTCTTTTATAAGTAATATTAACACTCGCTGCAGATGTATATTTTTCAATTTCTTCCGTTAAATCTGATAAAGTATTTACTTCATTACCATTAACTTTAGTTATATAATCGCCCTTAGCTAAATTAGGATTACCTTTATTATATTTACCATCAATTTCATAAAATCCGACGACTAAAATACCATCACAATCAAGTTCTATACCCAAAGTATTACCACCTAAATAGATTTCTTTAGAGTAGGCAAATACTTCTAAAGGCATAAATAATACCCATAATATTAATAAAAATTTTTTCATTTTTTATCACCTTACAATTATATTATGGCTATTATTTATGAAAATAAAAAGCCAATATATGGCATTATTTTTTCTTAATTAAATAATCATTTATTTTATTAATTCTTACTCTTTTACTTCCATAAATAAAGACAACTGAGGCAATTAAAAGTGATATACCACTTAAAATATCCCAAATACTTGTATTAGTTATAATTAAAAATAGTCCAAAAGCAATAGACATTATACCTATTACAAAAACTCTATCTAATCTTTTTTTAATCATTTTTCCATAATCTGTTTGATAAAATTCTTTAGTTAGTTTTTCTTTTTCTTCTTTTGTTAAAGAATAATATTTTAATTTATACATTTAACTTCACCAATTAAATTATAACCGAGAATTTATTTGAAGTAAATATTTTAATTTTTTAATTCTTTTGGTATAATTTTACTGGTGATTGGTTTATGTTAATTAAATTAAATGAATTAAATTATCAAAAAGAAATAAATATAGATTATGAAGTATTTAAAGATGATGATTTAGATAAAAGAATAATTGATTTAAAAAATAGTCGAGTAGTTGGACGAATCTATTTAAATAGTAATAATGATATTAATATGGAATTAAAATTTGTTGGAACAATGATTATTAAAGATTCTATTACTTTAGAAGACATTCCTTATGATTTTTCTATAAATATAGAGGAAAATTTAGAAAGTATTGAAGAAAATTATGACAATTGTTATGAAAATGTTCAAAATACACTTGATTTAAAGCAACTTTTATGGCAAAATATTGTATTAGAGGTTCCCATTAGTTATTCTCTAAATGGTGATGCAAATTTAAAAGGTAATGGTTGGGAATTAGTTAATGAAGATAATAAGACTGTGGATAGTATTGATCCAAGGCTTAAAAAATTAGAAGATTTATTGAAAGGTGATGATTAGTTATGGCAGTTCCTTTTAGAAGAACAAGTAAAACTAAAAAAAGAATGAGAAGAACTCATTTGAAAAAAGAAGTTGGAGCAGTTACTACTTGTCCTAAATGTGGGGCAGCATTAAGACCTCATAGAGCTTGTACAAAATGTGGTAATTACAAAGGCGAAAATGTTTTAAAAATTGAAGAAGAAAAATAATTCTTTTACAATACAAGAGTAGTAATACTCTTTTTTTAATGTCTCCTTAATTGACAAAAAACAACAATTATTTTATTATTAATTTGATACTAGAGAGTAGTATCAAGAGGAGTTAAGTTTATGAAAATTAAGAGAGTCTATGGGCTAATTGCACCCATATTGTTTATTATGGAACTCTGTTCCATAATTTTAGTAATGCAGAATTACAATAATAAAGATAAGCTAGAGGTATATAAAACCGAAAAAACATATACAAGTGGCTTTGCAATGTACAAGCAAAGAACAGATAAAACATATGAAGAGATAAATGATACAGCATTTCCTACAAGTGGTTATTTATTAAATAATGAACAAAGTAAATGTTATGGGTATGATAATAAACCAATAACACCAATACCTGTTACACAAGGATTAACAAAAGGAAGTATAGATGGAAGAGTAACAATAGAAAGTAGTAATACGATTTATTGTGTATTGTATTTTGATTTAGATAATAAAGTACCAGAAGTAAATGAATTTAGTATAACCGGAAAGACAAGTAGTGGTACTATATTAAATAATGGTTATACCTATCAAACAGATAATATACCATATACATTAGAATATGTTGATACAGATGTAACACAATATTGTATAAGTAATACAAGTGAATGTACAGAATGGAAAGAAATAAGTGAAAAAATAGATACATTAACCATAGATAATTCTGATGGAGAAAAAACAATGTATATATATTTAAAAGATAAAGCCAATAATGTATCAGTAACAACAACTAAATCAACAGCAAAGATAATAGTAGATCAAACAAAACCAGTAATAAATACTTTCACCTTAACAGGAACAGCAGATGAAGGACAACAATTAAGTGATAGTTCACAATATACTCATACAAATAATATAACATATAATGCAACAATAACCGAGAGTAATATATCTGAGTATTGTGTATATGAAGATAATTGTAGTTATACAAGTTTAACATCAACAACATTAACAAATCAAAATTATACATTAAAAGATACAGAAGGAAGTCATACAGTTAATATAAGAGTAAAAGATAAAGCAGGAAATGAATCAGCTGTAGAAACCAAAAGTATAACATTAGATAAAACAAATCCAGTGGCAACCATTTCATCTAGTTCTAAAGATACAAGTAGTATAACAGTAACAGTAGGTTATAGTGGAAATGACTCAATAATAGGAAGACAATGTAGAATAAGTAATGGAAGTTGGGTAACAGCATCTAATACAAATGGAAGTTGTACAATAAGTAATTTAAAAGATGGAACACAATATACCATAGAAGGAAGAGTAAGAGATGCATCAGGAAGATGGAATACAACATACCCAAGTGTTAATGTAACAACAGATAAAAAAGAAATAACGGGAAGTTATTTATATAGTAATCCACCAAAAGGATTAACGACAACTAAATTAGGAGGAATGAAGAGATTTGTAGGACAATGTGATGCAGCTGATGGTTCTTGTTCAAATGTGGTCGACAATTTCGTGTGTTTCGGATATACTGCTGAATCAGAATGTGCAGCACCAGTGAGCGAAAACGATTACTTATATCGTATAATTGGAATTACGAGCAATGGAAGAATGAAATTAATTAAGAATAAACCGTTGAGTGGAAGTTTTGTTTGGGACAGTAACTCTAGAAGTAATATAACTTGGCCAAATAGCGAGTTATTTAGTAAGTTGAATGGAAACGAATTCTTAACGAATTTATCTTCTAATTGGGTAGATAAAATAGTACTGACGTCTTGGTTATATGGAAATTATCGTGATGGTCTCAGTACCACTGATCATAACTACGACAATGAGACGGCAATTAACCAGTACTACGTGGAAACCGGCCAACGAGAGGTAATGGGAGGTAGTGGAGATCCCGTGGGTGGATCAATGTCGAGGTGGACTTTGAGTGCTCCCGGTAGAGTTAGTCTGATGACACCGAGTGATTTTACGTTCGCAGCGTATGGTCTAGGAACAAAGAGGTGTATCGCTGGGGTGCCGTGTGAGAAAAGCTGGATGCATGTTGGGAATAATGGTTGTTCGCAAACTTATCCAGAAGGTCTTTTCAGAGAATGGACAATGGTTCGTGAAGGGTATGTGTCAGAAATTTTTCAGTATTCTGTGGTAGCGGAGCACGTCCGTGGTGGATATGCGACAGGGGGCGTGACTACTGAAGTTGGTATAGTGAGACCGGTCTTCTTCCTTTCTCCAACAACTGTGATTTCCTCTGGTTCTGGAACTTCAACAGATCCTTATATTATAAGCAAATAAATTATTATTAAAGAATAATGTTATAAAGTAATATTGAAAAAGATATTACTTTTTCTTTACAAAAAAATGTCAAGAGAAAAAATTAAGACAAATATTTGGGAATATTTATTTACAATTGGCAATTATTAAAGTATAATAGTGGTAGACAGTGGATATCTGTGGCAGAAAGTGGGGGATGTAAATGTTCATTGGTGAGTATCATCATAATATTGATGAAAAAGGGCGGATTGTTCTACCTGGAAAATTTAGAAATAATGATATGACAAAGATCGTTGTAACGCGTGGACTAGAAAAGTGCCTTTATTTGTACACCGTTGAAGATTGGGAAAAAGTTGTTTCTAAATTAAATACTTTACCTTTTACTAAAAAGGATGCCAGAACATTTATGAGATCATTTTTTGCCGGAGCCTCTGTATGCGAATTCGACAAAATGGGTCGAATCAATATTACCTCCCCGCTGGTTAGCTACGCCAATCTAACAAAAGAATGTGTTGTGATTGGCGTAAATGACCGCATTGAAATCTGGAACGAGGAAGAATATAACAATTATATGAATGAAAATTCATCTAAATTAGAAGAAATTGCTGAACACTTATTTGAGGTATCTAATGAAACATTATAGTGTAATGAAAAATGAAGTTATTGATAACTTAAACATTAAAGCTAATGGAATCTATGTTGATGCTACCCTTGGGTATGCTGGGATGAGTCTAGAAATTTTAAAAAGACTTAACAAGGATGGTTTACTTATCGGTATAGATCAAGATGAAGAAGCAAGAAATTATTCTAAAGTTATTCTAGATGAGGTAGGGAGTAATTATCAAATATTACCAATTAATTTTAAAGATATGCAAAAATATTTAAAAGAAATGGGTATAGAAAAAGTTGATGGTGTAATATTTGATTTAGGGTTTTCATCACCACAAGTGGATGATGGAAAACGAGGATTTTCTTTTATGGTTGATGCACCACTTGATATGCGGATGAACTTAGATAATGAATTAACAGCAAGAGATATTGTGAATAATTATAGTGAAGAAGAATTAACTAAATATTTTTATAAATATGGAGAAGAAAAGTTATCAAAAGTTATAAGCAAAGAAATAATAAAGAAAAGAAAAGAAAAAAAGATTGAGACAACATTAGAATTGGTTGAAATTATTAAAAGTTCTGTTGGAGCTAATTATTTTTTTAAAAATCATCCGGAAAGAAAAATATTTCAAGCCTTAAGAATATTAGTAAATGATGAATTAAACGTTTTAGAAAGCGTTTTACCAGATGCTATTAAAATGCTTAATAAAGGTGGAAGAATATGTGTTATAACATTCCATTCTTTAGAAGATAGGATAGTTAAAAATATTTTTAAAAAATATAGTGAAGTACCAGACATAGTAAAGGGACTTCCTAGTATTCCTGAAGAATATAAACCAATTATTAAATTAATAAATAAAAAACCAATAATAGCTAGTGATAAAGAATTAAGTGAAAATAGTCGAAGTCATAGTGCTAAACTTCGCGTTATAGAAAGGATATAATTATGAGTAATAAAAGAAAAATACATTATAAATATTTAAAAGGAGAAAAATTTATGTATGTTTTAATTATGCTATTAATTATTGCAATTCCAACTGTTAATATCTTTACCAAAGCATTATTATCTAAAACTATCATTGAAACTGAAAATATTCAAGATAAGATTAATAAACAAGAAAATATAAATGAAGGATTATCTATGCAAAAAGATGAACTTGTAAGTATGGAAAATATTCAAAAAGTAGCATCAGAGTATGGGCTTTCTTATCGTAGTGATAATATTGTTAAAGTTACTTATGATGAAGAATTAAATAGTGAAAACTAGGAGGTAAATAATGAGAAAAGTTACAGTAAAAATTCCAAGAATTCTTATTTTTATTGTGACTTTTCTTTTTATTGCTATAATAATTAGATTATCATATGTGGCCTTAAGCCCTAATATTGATGGCATTAATTTAAAAGAATTTGCCAGTAATAGAAATACTAAAGAAGAAGCTATTTATGCTAAAAGAGGAGCAATATATTCAAAAGATGGGAAAACTTTAGCCTCAATGGTTAATTCTTATACTTTAATTGCTTATCTAGAGCCATCTAGAACAAAAGACGCTAGTGATCCCCAACATGTAGTTGATAAAGAAGGAACAGCTAAAATATTAAGTGAAAAATTGGGATTATCATATGATTATTTATTGGAAAGATTAAATACAGATGCTTATCAAGTAGAATTTGTGGGAGCTAAAAATATATCTGAGTCAAAGAAAAATGAAATAGAAGCATTAAAGTTACCAGGAATTGGTTTTCTTGTTAGTCAAAAAAGAAATTATCCAATGGGTTCATTTGCCTCATATATCTTAGGTTATGCCAAAAAAGATGAAGATGGGGAAATTATCGGAGAATTAGGAATAGAAAATGCTTATAATGATATATTAAAAGGAGAAGATGGTAAACTTACTTATGAAACTGATGCTTATGGTTATCGTCTTCCTAGTGCTAATGTGCAAAAAGAAGAAGCTGTTGAAGGTGATGAGATATATTTAACAATTGATAGTAAGATACAATTATTTGCTGAAGATGTTACGGATAACTTAGCTAAAACTCTAACTGATGCAGTAAGTAAAAAAGTTAAAATGGATTGGATGATTTTTACGGTAATGGATGCTAAAACAGGAGCAATAGTGGCTAGTAGTACTTATCCTGATTTTAATCCTAATGATTTAAGCAGTCTAAAAAATTATGTTAATCCTTTAGTAAGTTATCCTTATGAACCAGGAAGTGTTATGAAAGTATTTACTTGGGCATCCGCCATTGAAAATGGTGTTTATGATGGTTCAACTGAATATTTATCTGGTAAAATTAAAGTAGGTGATTATACTATCAAAGATCACATTGGTGAACAAGGATGGGGAACAATAACTTATGATGAAGGTTTTGCTAAATCTTCCAATGTAGCAGCGACTTTAATATCAAGAGGCCTTGGGGCAAATAACTTAAAAAATTATTTATCAGAACTTGGTTTTGGTAAAAGAACTGGTATTGAATTATTTAATAAGAGTGATAAAGATGATGAACCGGCGGGGACAATTGATTTTCGAGGTGAAGTAGGTCTTGCTACCGCTTCATTTGGTCAAGGTATTATGGTTACCCCTATTCAAATGTTACAAGGACTCACGGCAATTACTAATGATGGAACAGTCATTAAACCTTATATTGTTGATAAAATAGTTAATGGTAATAATGAAGTCATCTATCAAGGGGGAAGAGAAGAGTTAAATAAAGTTTATTCTAAAGAAACAGTAGAACAAATGAAAGATTTAATGTATGAAGTAGTTTATCATGGTTCATCTGGTGGTATTTGGAAATCTAAAAAAACAACCATTATTGGTAAAACGGGAACAGCACAAATTGGTAGTGCTAATGGTTATCTTACCGGTCATTATGATTATATTCAAAGTTTTGCAGGCATTTTCCCAAAAGAAGATCCTCAATATATTTTCTATGTTGCCGCTGAAAAAGCACAAACTAACGCTGGAACAATAGCTAAAGAAGTTATTAAAGCTGTTGATAATATTGTATCTTATATGGGCCTTGAAGAAAAAGAAGATGATGTATCTAATTTAACCTTTAAGTTAGATAATTATATAAGTAATGATGTAACTACTACTAAAGAAGAATTAAAAAATAAAAAATTACAAGTTTATGTTTTAGGAAGTGGTAAATATATTACTAATCAATATCCTTTAAAAGATATGAAAGTTTTAGAAGGTAGTAAAGTATTTTTAACTACTAATTCAGATGATTATAAATTAGAAGATTTAACCAATTGGAGTTTAAATGAAGTTAAAACTTATGCTAACTTACTAGGAATAAACTTAGAAGTTGAAGGATCAGGAAAAGTAATTAGTCAAAGTATTGCTAAAAATACTTTAGTAAATAAAAATACAACTTTAAAAGTTGTACTTAGTAAATAACTAAAAACGTTTTAATTTAGGACTATTTTGTTCTTTATTTAAGGAATTAAATAATTGGACAAAATAGTTCATTTCATTTTAATTATTATCTAATAAGTAAAAGATATTTAAAAGTTTAAATTAACTATTCTTACTGATATTTAGTAATATTCCAATTGAGGCCATACTGACAAGCAAACTTGATCCCCCATAAGATAAGAAGGGAAGAGTAACACCAGTTACGGGAATAAGACCAACGACAACCATTAAATTTAAAACAGCTTGAATAATAAGACCAAAAGACAACCCAAAGGCTAAAAATTTACCAAATAAATCTTTGCTTTTTAAGGAAATCGTCATCCCCCGATAGAAGATAATAAAAAATAAACTACTCACAATTAAGATACCTAAGAAACCTAATTCTTCACTAATAATAGAAAAGATAAAATCAGTTTGGGGTTCTGGTAAATAAAAATATTTTTGTCTTGATTTTAAAAATCCTTGTCCTAACAAGCCACCAGGACCAATGGCATATAGACTTTGAAGTATTTGATACCCACTTCCTAAGGGGTCACTCCAAGGATTAAGAAAACTAACGATTCTTTTCATTCGGTAAGGAGCAGCGATAATGATGCTTACTATACCTAGTAAACCAAGAAGACCAATTTTGACAAAGAAAGATATATTAACACCACTAGTAAAAATTAACACAACTAAAGTGATGACGATAACCATTGCGGTTCCAAAATCTGGTTCCATCATAATGATAAGAAAGAAAAAAGCAATAACTCCTAAAATAGGTAAAACACCCTTGGTAATACTTTTCATTGTTTTTTTATTATTAGTTAAATATTTAGAAACATAAATAATCAACCCAATTTTCGCAAATTCACTTGGCTGGATTCCTAAAGAACCGATCCCAAACCAACTTCTAGAACCATTTCTAATACTACCTATACCAGGAATTAAAACAAGTATTAATAAAGTAGCACAAATAATTAAGATAATATTAGCATATTTATAATAGATATGATAATCTAATTTAGTTAAGAAATACATTATAACTAAACCGATTAAAAAGAAAATTGTTTGCATTTTAACAAATTTATATGGATCTTGAAATTTATATTCTGCCCAAACAAAACTAGCTGAATAAATCATTACAAGCCCAAATATTGCTATTAAAAGACAAACAATTAATAAAGGTTTATCAATCTTTTTCAAAACCCCAACCCCCTAAATATATTTTATAACCAAACTCCGTAAGTAATCGCTGCCATTGCGAGTAACAACCCAACCACATAGAATAATTTTATAATATCACTTTCATTCCATTTTAATTCTTCGAAATGGTGATGCAGTGGAGCTTTTAAAAATACTTTTTTATGAAATTCTCTAATACCAATAATTTGAATAAAACTACTTAATGTTTCAATAACAAAGACCCCGCCAATAATTGCTAAAGATAATTCGTGTCTTGTTAGAATAGCAATAGTTGCTAAAGCACCTCCTAAGGAAAGTGAACCTAAATCCCCCATAAATACTTTAGCTGGATGAGAGTTAAAGACTAGAAAGCCAAGAAGAGCACCAACAATTAAGAAACAAAAGATAGCTATTTCTTGATATCCTTCAAGCCAACCACAATTCCAAGAGATAATACCATAAGCAAGAAAAGCAATGGCGGAAAGTCCTGCACATAGTCCATCAAGCCCATCCGTAATATTAACTGCATTAGTAGTACCTACTAATAAGAAGAGAATAAATAAACCAAAGGTCCAACCTAATGGAATAATTAAATTTAAGGCTGTAAATTCTATTGTTGAAGAACCACCACTTCGCATAAAGAAGTAAAAGAATACTAAAGCAATAATAACTTGAATTAAAAATTTAGTAACTAAGCTTAAACCGGCATTATTTTTATATTTAACTTTTAAAAAGTCATCAACTCCCCCTAAAATAGCATAGGCAAGAAAGACAAAAATTAGAATAAAGATATTAAAACTCAGTTCAATACTGCCATTTATGTAGAGGAGTATTAAAGAAAGAATAACCGGAATGATAAAAATAATTCCGCCCATTGTGGGTGTTCCTTCTTTTTTTAAATGCCTTTTATTGATATCGCGACTAACGCTTTGGCCAATATGAAATTTTTTTAAAATAGGAATAAAGATTAGTCCACAAGATATGGCTAGGGTAAAACCTAACATCATTGCCATTGCCGCTTTTGCTAGAATTAACATAAGTAATTCACCTCTTTTTAATTATACAACATCGTTGTAGCTTTTATTAAAGACGATAATAATTATTTACAAAAATTGACATTAGTTTAGTAAAAGAGTTATAGTTGTATCAACGCTTTGAAATGTATTAGCTGCTGGAGACATATAAACAACTTTATCACCATTACCACTATATTTAACTTTAAAATCTTTTAAGGCTTTGGTGGCCTCGCTCTTACTCGTTCCTACCACATCAGGGACAACTAAATATTTAACATCTAAATAAGAATATTCTTTAAGCATTCCACCACTTTGTTCTTTAATTCCTAATGTTTCTATAGCGCTCATTAGAATACTTCTCGCAATTGGCGCCGAGACGGTTCCACCATATTGAGTGACACCTTTAGGATTATCGATAGCAACATAGACAATTACTTCAGGATCATTTGCGGGCAAAAAGCCAATAAAAGAAAGGGTATAATTACCAACCATATATTTGCCATCTTTAACTTTTTGCGCCGTTCCAGTTTTACCACCAACACGGTAATTTTCAATGTAAGCATTTTTACCTGTTCCATTAGCAACGACACTTTCAAGAGCAAAGCGAGCAGTGGCGGATGTCTCTGGGGAAATAACTCTTCTTTTTTCTTTCGGCTTATTTTCAAAAACAATGGTTTTACTTACTTCATCAGTGGTATTCATAACTACATAAGGGGTATATAAAATACCACCATTAATCACAGCAGATACTGCCGTTATTTGTTGAATTGGCGTAACACTTATACCTTGGCCAAAAGCGGTAGTGGCAAGTTCTAATGGCCCCATTTTTTCTTCTTTAAATAGAATACCATTTCCTTCACCATTTAAGTCAATACCCGTTTTACTCCCAAACCCAAAGTTTTTGATATAACTCATTAGTTTTTCTATGCCCAGTTTATTTCCTAAGGAAACAAAACCCGGATTACAAGAATTTTCAACTACTTCTAGGTAGGTTTGCGTACCGTGCCCACCTCTTTTCCAACAGTGAAGAGTCCCTCCATCTACACTTATGGCCCCACTATCAGTAAAAGTATCTTTAAATAAATCAACTGTACCTTCTTCAATGGAAGATGCTAAAGTAATTATTTTAAACGTCACTACCATTTAGTGACGTTTAATATTATTTAATCTTTTAGAGCTGTTATAGGAATAACTATAACGCCATCACTTCTAGTATAAATAGCATTAGAAAGTCCACAAATAACGCATAAGCTTTTTGGAGGATTACCCCCTTTTTCTTTAATAATATTACTAACTTTAATTAAATTATTCGCTGCCTCTTCGATTTGACCAGCCCCAAGTTTAATTTCAAATGCTATATAATTACCGTCTTCAATTTCCACTACTGCATCAAATTCATTACCATCATAGTCTTGATAATGAAACAAATTCCAATTATTTGCTTCAGCATATATTCTTAAATCTCTTACTACCATTGCTTCAAAGAAAAAACCAAAAGTGAGTAAATCATTAACGCACATATCAACTGTCATATTGAGTAGAGAAGTAGCAATAGAAGGATCAACAAAATGCCTTTTCTCCATTTGTTTTACACGCATACTACTTCTAATATTAGAATTAAAAGGCAATTGATTTTCTATTAAATATAATTTACTTAAATCTTCCAAATATTCGGTAATAGTTTTTACATCGATATCTAAATTATCTACCCCTTGAATATCGCTTCTTAATTTAGCAATTGATGAAGTTGTAGATTCATTCCTTGAAAGTGATCTAAGTAATAACATCATTTTATTTAAATCTCTTTTAGAATCACTAATTCTATTTATATCTGTATCAATAATTTCTTTAATATATTCTTTAGGTAATTTAATAGCTTCATCAAAAGGAACATCAATGCTTCCAGGAAATCCTCCTCTTAAAACTAACTTTATAATATCTTTCAAATTAATATCTCGTGTTTTTTTACTTTTAACTTTATTATTATAAATATCTTTTAAAGAAACATCTCCCGAAGAATCGCCAGATTCATATAAACTCATTGGATACATTTTTAATTTTTTTATCCTTCCAGCTCCTGAATGTTTAATTTTATCTAATTTCTTTTTTGGTAATACAGTAGAGCCCGTTAAAATATATTTACCTTTAACTCCATCTTCATCACACTTATATCTAGTTGCATCCCAAATCTCTGGCACCTCTTGCCATTCATCAATTAATCTTGGTGCTTCACCTTCAAAAATAAGTGATATATCAGTTTCGGCAAGCCTTCTATTTTGATAATTACCGCTAGGATCCATAAGTAAAAATTCGCTTTTAGCATGTTTCCTTCCTGCCCAAGTTTTACCAATCCACTTGGCTCCAACAATGTTTATTGCCCCATAAGCTTTTAAACTATTTTCTATTTGCTTATCAATTAATCTTGGTTTATATTGTGACAATTTCATCAACTCCATATATTTATTATATAATATTAAGTAAATATTGTCTATTATATCGGATGATTTTTTGACATTTTATTGGATGAAATTTTTGAATTTCATTGGATAGCTTTTTTCGATGATAAAGTGTTAAAAAAATTATAATGTTTCAAGATAAACATTATAATTATAATTGTTTTGTTTTTTATCTTTTCTTTTAGCATCTTTTGAGACATAATTTTTATTATCTATATATAATATTTCGTTATCTAATGAGCCATTTAAATGTTTTGCTCCTTTATTTTTTTCTATTAATAAATCATTTAGGTTTAAATAGATATCTAAGTGAACTCTATATCTATCATTATCAATTTTAGATACAATAATTTCATCTAAAAATTTTTTAATAAAGTCTTCTAATAAATTATATTCTAATTCATTTTCTATATATTTTTTAATATCTAATCTATTTTTTTTAAAATTTAAAATATTTTCTTTTTCTCTTAAAATATCTTCTTTTTGTCTAATTAAAATATTTAACTCTTTTTCATACTTTTTAAATTGGATTTTTAGTTCATCTTTAGTTAGATCTTTATTAAATACTAAATCAAGAGCCATTGTTTTTTTATCTTCAATTCTGCTTATATTATCTTCAATATTTTGTAAGTCATCATCTTGATTAAAATTTTCAATATCTTTATATAACATATATAGATCATTTACAATTTTCTTTTTATTTATAGGAATCTTTTTCATAATATCATCCATAATTTTATATAAGTCAGCTTCCGCAATAATTGGTGTTTCACAAGCCATAAGACGATACTTTAAATACATACCACAACACCATACAGGACGCCTTTTTTTCTTACTACCATGACTTCTTTGAAAGTTAGTATTATGATATTTACAATATAATTTAGAAGAAAAAGCGTATTTTAATCCGCCATTAAAAGAATTATTATTTTGATAATTTTTAGTTCTTATTTTTAAAATATCATTTGCTTTATTCCATAATTCTTCCGCCACTATTGGGGGAATTATTGTTTCGTTTGCCCTATATATAACTTGTTTATCTTCACTTATTTTAATTCTTTTTTTAGTTCGATAATCAATAACTTCACTTGTTTTGCCCCGATAATATCCTTTATATTTAGGATTAGATATTATTCTTTTTAAAGTATCTTTATCATAATAATTACCATTTTTATTATAATAATTAAGACTTGCTAATACTTTTGCTAATTTATATAAACCATAATTTCCACTAGCATATAATTCAAATATTTTTCGGACTAATTTGGCTTCACTTGGAACAATCACTAATTTACAATTTTCTTTTTTATACCCAATAATATTAGATGAGCCTAAAACATGGCCTTTTTTTATTGCTTCCATATGGCCAAATTTTATTCTTCCCGATAATTTTCTTGATTCATCTTGAGCCAAATTAAACATTATATTTAAAATAAGTTCTGAATTAGCATCAAAAGTATTTAAATTTTGATTTTCGAAATAAATACCAACATTAGCGTTTTTTAATATGCGTATGTAATGAATACTATCTTCTAAATCTCGAGCAAAACGGGATACTTCTTTAGTAATTATTAAATCAAATTTGCCTTTTTTGGCATCATCAATCATTTTTTTAAATCCCCATCTTTTTTCAACTCTTACTCCCGATATTCCTTCGTCAATATAACCATTCACATATGTCCAGTTTGGTTTAGATTTAATATAATTTTCATAATAACTTTGTTGATTTTCTAAACTATTTAATTGATTATCACTTTCGGTTGACACTCTTGCATAAAAGCATACTCTAAGGGGTAAATTAACTATTTTTTCACCATTCATAACTAATTTAGCAATTTCTAAAAAATTCATTTATATTCCTCACATTTTTTTAATAACTTTTCATTAACACATAAAAATGTTTTTTCGTCAATAAGATTTTTTTTATATAAATTTTGATTAATAATTATTTCAATATTTAAATAAAACAAATAATTATCCATTCTCATCACCACTTAATAATACGTTTTTATAACTTTTATTATGTCTATAAACTGGCGTTGCAATTTTAAAAGTACTACCAGGTTCAAAAGTCATCCAAATGGGTAAGTTTCTATTAATAACTTCTTCTGAGTAATCTTGATATTTAGATGGATTAAAAGAGGGCAGACTTCCCATTGCTAGTATTTCGCCTGTTTTAGGTTTCATTACAATACTTAAAGCAGCATCAGCATTATATTTATCGGTGGCATTTTTAAGTTCATTATCAACAGCTTTAACAAGTTCAATATCGAGTGTTAATTTTAAAGTCATTCCTTTAGTCGGAGCAACATAACTATCCGGTATTTCTAATTTATTTCCTTTGCCATCACTATAATATTTAAGTTCCCCATTCGTTCCTTTTAAATATTCATCATAGGTAAGTTCAAGTCCTGATAATCCTTGATTATCACTTCCAACAAAACCTATAATATGAGCTAAAGTTTCTCCATAAGGATAATATCTTTTAGAATCAACTACTAAATAAACTCCATCATATCCTAAAGCTTCAATTTTATCAGCAACTTCGCTATCTAAATCCATTCCTTTACGAATAATTTCCATACTACTATTTTTGGCAACATATTTATATACATCATCATAAGAACAATTTAATACCTCGGCAATATCTTTGGCAACTTTTTCTTTATCTTTAATTTGATTAGGCACTACATAAATTGTGGTTGTAACTATACTAGTAGCTAGAATATTACCGTTTCGATCAACTATGTCTCCTCTTGGGGCATTAATAGTCATTTTTCTACTCCATAAATCTTCAGTTATCTTGGATAATTTATTATAAGATATTACTTGAATATAAAATACTTTACCAATAATTAATAGAAGCGCAATAGATACAACAATTACCACAAATCTAATTCTTATATGAATATCATTAAAAAACATCTTCTTCACCACTAAATAATATGTTTAAATAAAATGAATTATTAATTTGCCAATTTACATATAATTTATTATAAATAAATTGAAAAATAAAGTTATGTATGATATTATTTTTCTATAAGGAGGATAAAATGAGTTGGTGGATAATTTTAATTATTGTGGCTGTTTTAATTATTTTATATGTAATAAGCATCTATAATAGTCTTGTTAGTTTGAAAAACAAAGTAGACGATCAAAAAAGTCAAATTGATGTTGAACTTAAAAGAAGATTTGATTTAGTACCTAATTTAGTTGAAACAGTTAAAGGCTATACTAAACACGAGAAAGAAACTTTAGAGGATGTTGTTAAAGCTAGAAATGCTTATGCAACTGCAAATAGCACCGAAGAATCTTTAAAAGCTGATGGTGAATTAACTAAAGCTATTAACAAATTATTTGCTTTATCAGAAAGTTATCCTGATTTAAAAGCTAATCAAAACTTTATTGATTTACAAAATGAACTTTCTGAAATAGAACAAAAAATTGTTTATGCTAGAGGATTCTATAATGATTCTATCTTAAAATATAATAATAAAGTTCAAATGTTTCCATCTAATATAATTGCTAAAATATTTGGCTTTACTAAAGGTGCTTTCTTTGAAGCTAGTAGTGAAGAAAGAGAAAATGTTAAAGTTAAATTCTAAAGGCATTAGTTAATGCCTTTTAATTTTTGAGGTGACTTATGATAAAAAAATTATCTTATTTAATAATATTATTAGTAACTTTGTTTATAAGTAGTGAAGTGTACGCAAATGATATAAAAAAAATAACTATGGATATCTATGTTAATAATAATGGGGATGCCTTAGTTACGGAAGAATGGACGGCTGATTTAGACAGAGGAACAGAAGGGTATAAGCCATATTATAATTTAGGTAATAGTGAAATTAAAAATTTTAAAGTTTATTTAAATAATTATGAATATGAAACATTATCTAGTTGGAATGTTAATGCATCATTTAATGAAAAAGCTTACAAAGCTGGAATAAACAAAATAAATAATGGCTATGAATTATGCTTTGGCATTAGTAAGTATGGTCTTAATACCTACAGAATGGTTTATACAATTACTAATTTTGTTTCTAGTGTTAATGATGCTGATATGATTTACTGGCAATTAGTTCCTTATGATTTATCTGATAAACCTGATTATGTTTATATTAAAATCCATAGTGATTTTGCTTATGCTAATGACCTACCTGTCTGGGGTTATGGTAATTATGGAGGGTATGCTTATGTTTATGATGGGTATATCGAAATGTTAAAAGAAGATGGTCTTGATAGCGATGAATATATGACTATTTTAGTTAAGTTTCCCAAAGGAACTTTTAATACTTCTTCAAAATTAAATAAAGATTTTACTTATTATTTAGATATGGCTAACGATGGCGCTAAAACATATTCTAATAAACCCAATTGGAAAAATATTTTTATAGGTATAATAATTGCCATATTTGGCCTTATTATAAACTTTTTACCTTATATAATTATCCTTTTTGTTATTTATAAAATATTTAGTCAAAGTAAATATGGTACTAAAAAATTAAAGTTTGGTAAAATTGGTAAAAAAGTAAAAAATTCGCCATATTTTAGAGATATTCCTTTAAATAAAGATATATTTAAAGCTTATTGGGTAGCTTGTGAATATAATTTAATTAAAAAACAAACCGATTTTTTAGGAGCAATTCTTTTAAAATGGTTAAAAAATAATAACATTGAAAATGTAACTATTGAAGGTAAAAGTGATAAAGCTCTTAAACTAATTAGTAGTGATAATTTATCGGTAAGAGAAAAAGAGTTATTTGATATGATGTTAAAAGCATCAGTTGATGGCGTGTTAGAAAGTAATGAATTTACTAAATGGTGTAAAAATAATTATAATAAGATATTATCTTGGTTTAATAATGTTATTGATGATCAAACAATTAATTTTGTTAATGAAGGTTTAATTAGAGAAGAAAAAGGGAAATTTACTGCAACTTATTATGTTGATGATAAAATGATGGAATATGCCATTCAAATGGATGGATTAAAAAATTTCTTAAATGATTTTTCGAATATTAAAGATCGGGAAGCAATTGAAGTTAAAATCTGGGAATACTATTTAATGTATGCCCAAATATTTGGTATAGCTGAAAAAGTAGCTAAAGAATTTAAAAGATTATATCCAGATATTTTAACGGATGATTATTATAATGATGTAATATTTATTCATACAATTTCAGCTAAAGGAGTAAGCGCTGCAAGCACAGCCAAAAGTAGAGCTGAGAGTTATTCATCGGGTGGAGGAGGATTCTCATCCGGTGGTGGTGGAGGTGGCTCCTTCGGTGGCGGAGGCGGCGGAGGCGGTTTCCGTTAAACCATAATCTTAAGAAAGCAATGCTTTCTTTTTTTATCATAATAAAACTAGTCATATAGACTAGCAAAAGATTTAATTAAAATTTACGATATAAGCCTATAGCAACTCCTAAAATGGTACAATTACTTAATATAATTGGTTCCATTGTATCATTTTCTGGTTGTAATCTGATATGGCCATTTTCTTTATAGAATCTTTTTAGCGTTGCTTCATTTTCCATAGTCATTGCAACAACTATATCGCCATTTTTGGCATTGCTTTGCTTTTTAACAATAACATAATCACCATCAAAGATACCAGCATTAATCATACTTTCACCACTTACGTGAAGAGTAAATACCTCTTCTTTAGCGGGAATCAAAGATGCCGGTAAATCAAAAAACTCATTAGGTTGTTCAATGGCAGTAATGGGACTACCGGCTGTTATTTTACCAAGAAGAGGAACTTTAACAACATCTTCATTAGTTTTTAAATATTCATTTTCACATAATATTTCAATTGTTCTAAATTTGTTACTTGTTGTTTTTATATAACCTAATTGTTCAAGATTTTTTAAATGAACAAAGACTGTTGCGGGACTTGATAATCCAACACCTTTACATATTTCTCTAATTGCAGGTGGATATCCGTGTTCAGCCGTATATTTTTTGACATAATCTAAAATATCGTTTTGTCTTTTAGTTAATTCTTTAGTATTCATTTCATCACTCCTAAATTCATTTTACACTAAATATTGTTAAATGTCAAACAATTGTTTAATTTTAATAAAATTTTCAAAAAAAGCTTGAAACGAACAATTGTTTTTTGGTAAGATGATAGGGAAAGAAGGAGTGATAATTATGAAAAAAACATTAATTGATTTAGGAGGGATTATATTATTTTATTTAATATTAATTTTTGGCGTAATTATCCTGAACAATCGATTTACCGAACTAAATAAAAATATTAATGCTGGTTTAATAGTAAGTACTCATTGACATAAGTACTTTTTTTCTTTAAAATATCATTTTGACAGTGAAAAGAGGAATATAATGGAAATAACTTCAATCGATAAAATAAAGAAAGCTTATTCTTTTAGCAATGAAAATTTAACTGCCTATCAAAACATTATTGATTTTAAAGGTAAAAATGTTTTATCAGTTGTGGGAAGTGGTGACCAATACTTTTCTTTTCTTCTTTTTGGGGCAAAAGAAATAGACTTGTTTGATAACAATTTGATGGCATTATATTATTTTTATTTAAAATATTATGCTATTATTTTATTAAACTATAAAGAATTTATTGATAGTTTTTATTATTATAAAAATACTCAGAAAAATTATAGTAAAATTAGAGATTGCCTCCCAGATGAAATAAAAACTTTTTTTGATGAGGTTTTAAAAAATAAGGTCTTAAACTCGTTATTATATAAGCCTATTCCTTTATCAATTCATACTGATAATGTTGATAGAACAATTCCTTATTTAAAAGGTAAACGTTATTATGAATTAAAAGAATTACTTAAAAGCACACCTTTTCCCAATTTGTTTTTACATGATTTACGCGATTTATATGCATCATTAGATAGAAATTATGATATTATGATATTTTCTAATATATATGCTTATTTAAATATGGAAGTTAAAGCATATCGTCAATTTTTAAAAAAATATGAAAAATTTTTAAATGATGGTGGTGTTATTGAAGCTAACTATGAATGGATATCCTTTGAACGCGATTTTAAAAAGTATGGTTTTAAAAAACATTATGTTGATTCTGCCAATGATAAAATGATGGCTTTAAATGATAAAGATAATATCATAACTTTAAAAAAACACTTTTAAATGAATGTTGCAAAATAACGCAAAAAGTTAAAAAAATAAGTTAGAAAGCAACAAATTAAACCAAAACATACTAATATATTAAGATAAAATAAATATTAATTAATTGTTTTATTTGTAAATTAAGTTTATAATTATTATGAGGGATGATATGAAAAAGAAAATATTAGTGATGTATGCAAGATATGGTTCAGGACATAAAGCAATTGCGGAATATGTGGCATCATACATAGCTACTCATAATGATTATGAAGTAAAAATAATTGATATAACTGATTATGGTAATAAACTTGCTAAATTCACCATCAAGTTAATGGATTTTGTTTTAAATCATCATCAAGAATTTTTGTTCAATGTTGGTTATGAACTTGTTGATAATCGCATATCATCATTTGGCAATAACAAACTAGTAAAAGGTTTGTACGATAATAAACTATTAAGAGAAGAAATAATAAACTTTAAACCGGATATTACTATTTCTAGTCATTTTTATTGTAGTAATTTAATAACTTATTATAATAAATTAGGCTTAATTAAAAGTAAATTATTAACGATTATTACTGATTATCGGGCTCACGAATTTTGGATTAGAAATAAAAATAGTGAAGATGGTTATATAGTTGGTAATAAAATAGTTAAAGAAGAATTAATAAAAAGAGGAGTCGATCATAAGAAAATATATCCTTATGGTTTGCCTTTAAATATTACTAAAATAAATAATTTAGATAAAGAAGAGGTTATATATAAAAGATATAATATTAAAAATAATCAAAAAGTTTATTTATTTTTTGGTGGTTCATCGGGGGGAAGTATGTATTATTTTAACTATTTTAAAACAATTTGCAAATTAGAATTAAATAAAGATATCATTTTTATAAGTGGAAAAAATACTAAATTAAAAAATGCTTGTGAAAAATATGTTAAGAAAAATAATATTAAGAATATTAAAGTATTAGGATATTCAACTGATGTTTTAAATTTAATGAAAATAAGTGATTTAGTAATTAGTAAACCTGGTGGGGCTACGGTAACCGAATGTTTAGAAATGAAAGTGCCAATGCTTTTAGTACCAGGAATTGGGGGTCAAGAAAAATATAATGCAAGATTTGTGGCCAGAAAAAAATATGGCATTAAAGTAAGAGGAACTTTTTCTTTTAAAAGAAATTTAAAAAGATTAGAAAATAATCCTTCTTTAATAAGAAAGATGGAAGAAAGATTAAATACACTAGATAATAATGATTCGATTGTTAAAATAAATAATTTAATTAAGAAGATGTAGGTGGTATTAATGAGTAAAATAAACGAAAAAATAATTAATAATATCAAAATGCTTAGTTTAGATATGATTTATAAAGCGAGAAGTGGTGATGCTGGAATTGTTTTTTCAGCTGTTAATGTCTTTTATAGTTTATTTATGGATCATTTAATATTTGATCCTAATGATATTTCTTTTATTAATAAAGATCGTTTATTAGTATCAAATAGATTATTACCTCTTTTTTATAGTTGTAATTATTTATTTTATAAAGATATGCCTTTAGATGATTTAAAAGATTATAAAACATTTAAATCCAATATCACTGGTAATAATAGAATGAGCAAACTTAATCCAATTAGTAGTTTAATTAATAGTGATATTGTCTCATCATCAGTAGGAGTATCTTTAGGAAGAGAATATTTAAATGGTTTACTAACTATTGAAGATAGTAAAAATAAATTAGTTAATTTTAAAACTTATTGTATTATTACTTTAGATGAGCTAATGAGTGGCATCGCTTATGAAGCAATGAGTTTTGCTAGTATTCAAAATTTAAATAATTTAATCTTTATAGTTATCAAAGATGAAGTAGGGAAAGATAGTAGTAATAAAGAAACATTTAATGAAGATTTAATCGATCGTTTCATTGCTCTAAATTATAATGTAGAAGAAATAAATGATAATTTAAATTCGATTGATGGAGCATTAATTGATGCTAAAAACAGTAAAAAGCCATCAATCATTATTGTTAAAAGTATTTATGGTAAATCATCTAAAATTGAAAATAGCAATAAATTATATAATAAACCTTTAAGTGAAGAAGAGATGACCGAATTAAGAAGTAAATATGGTTTAGCTAATCCTTTTGATGTGTCTTTAGAAGTAATAAAAGAAATAAGAAAAAATATTAGTAAAAGATTAAGTAAATATTTAATTAATTATCAAACACTTAAACAAGAAGGAATGAAAGATTTAAAAATAAAAGAAATAATAGATTTTTTAACGAATAAAAAAGTAAATGTGGAAATTAATCCCGCTAATATTAAAATTAATGAAAGCTATGAAGAAGAATTAGTAAAAAGTAATAGTAAAATTTTAAATCTAATTGCTAATAAAAGTCCATTTATAATTTGTGCCAGTGATGATAATTTCTTATATACTTTAGCAAGTATTAAAAAATCTGGAATTATGTCTAAAGAAAATCGAACCGGAAGAAATATCTTATTTGGTAATCGTGTATTAGCTATGGGAGGGGTGTGTTATGGTCTTGCTAGTCTCGGCTTTAAAGTTTTTGTTAGTACTCCTTTAATTAATGAAAGCTTTTTAAAAAATACGCTGCGTTTATCAACTCTTACTAATGTTGATCTTAACTTTATTTTTACTCAAGATAGTTTTACTAATTCCTATTTAGATAATGAGTTTTTTGCAAGTAGCGAAATAAATGATTTAAGAAGTATTCATAATTTAGTGTTATATAGGCCTTGTGATATTAAAGAAATAATTGGGGTTTATAGTACTATATGTAAACTTAATAAACCATCTGCTTTAGTTATCGGTAGTGAAGTAGTAAATGTTTTAAAAGGAACACATGAAAAATATGTTTTAGCAGGAGCTTACCGAGTAAAAAAAGAAAGCGATGATTTGGTGGATGCAATAATTGTCGCAACTGGTAGTGAAGTATCTCTCGCCACAAATATTATTGAAGAATTAAAACAATATGATTTAAATATTCGTCTTGTTTCTTTAGTTTCCTCAACTTTATTTGAATTACAAAGTGAAAAATATCAAAATATGTTACTTCCTAAAGACATTAAAACTTTTACTTTAGAATTTGGTAATCCAACTTATTTAGAAAAATACGCTACTAGTAAAGATTATGCTTTGGGAGTTAATGAATTTTTTGTTGGGGGTACTAAAGAAGAAAAATTAAATTATTATCATCTTAATAAAGATGCCATTAAAGCTAAAATAATTGATTTATTAAAAAAATAAAATCTCCGACATAAACTGACATTTATTTTAATGAATGTTTTATATAATATCTATAAGGTGATATTATGCGTAGTTTTTATATTTTTAAAATCAAAAGAGAAATAAGTATTTTAACAAGAGAAATACCTTACAATTTATATAAAACAATTGATAATTTATATTATTTAGATACTAACAATATTGATGTATCATTTCAAGTTTATAAAGATTTATTTGATACTTTTGATATTAATTATATGAATAAAAGAATATATAATTTATTTAAAAGTAATAGATATTATACTTATGAAAATAATATTCATAAAATAGAAAATAAATATCGTCCCGAAAAGACAATCTTAAAAGTTTACAAATCACATTTATATATTAAAAGTGATGCAATAAATCCAACTCTTTTAGTTAATTATTTAATGAGTGATAATCTTTTTGTTTGTGATTTTAAAAATAAAGATTATTTTTGGTTAAATGAATTTGTGAGGTAGCTATAGCACAAAATATTATTTTATGTTAGAATTAAGAAGTGGTAAAGATGAAATTTAAATTAAATGATTATATAATTGAATATGATATAGTTAGAAAAGATAATAAAAATCTTTATTTTCGTTTTGATGAAAATTGTCATCTTATTATTACGGCTCCAAAATTTATTACTGATTTAGAAGTAAAAAATTTAATAACGAAAAATTCTAAAGCTATTTTAAAAATGTATGAAGATGCAATAATGCGCAGTGATCGAGATGGTTTATTTAAGTATTTAGGTAAAAAATATAAAGTTGTTTTTGATAACCGTGTTAAAGACGTTTGCTTTGAAGATGATACTATAACTTGCTTTAGTGAAGAAGAATTAGATAAGTTTTATCATAGTGAATGTGAAAGAGTATTTAATGAAGAGATTAACATATGTCGAAAATGTTTTAATAATTTACCAGAATTTAAACTAAGGATTAGAAAGATGAAAACAAGATGGGGAGTATGTAATACAAAAGATAAGATAATTACTTTGAATAGTGATTTATTAAAAAAAGATATTGCTTTAATTGATTATGTAGTGGTTCACGAAATGGCTCATTTTTATGAGGGTAACCATAGTAAGAATTTTTGGAAAATAGTTGAAGCAGTCATTCCAGATTATAAAGAAAGACGTAAAAAATTAAAATACTAACGTCTTTTTCTTTTCATTAGTTTATTTTTTTGCTATTATATTAATAGTAGGTTATGGATATGTACGAAGAATATTTAAAAGATGTTTTTGATAATGCTTATGTGGTGGCATTACCTTTAGTAGAAAAAATTAATACCGTTAGTGTATGTCCTCATTGTGGTGGAACTTATATAGATACCTATTGCAAGTATTGCGAGCAAGAAAATAAGGATTTAGAAGAAAGTGTCGTTGCTTTAAAAACACTTTTATCACGTATCCAAGAAATGCTTACCAATATTCCGGTAACGAAAACTAAATATCATCAATTTTTAACTCTTTTAGCTAAACTTAAAAATGTTAATCTTCCCGAAGTAGAAGAATTATTTTCAAAATTTAATTATAATGAAGTTTTAGAAAAAATCTATTTAGATATTAAAAATAAAGGAATGAATGATATACCTTTAAACAAATCAGAAATTGATGTTAGTGAGGCTCTCGTTTATCGTAATTTAGATCGTAAAAAACGTAATAATAAGCAAGTTTTAGATTTAGTTAGTTTATATTTAAGAAAAATAATTATTAATTCTATAAAAGATGAAAAAGAATTAATCATAAGTTATGAGGCTTTTCAAACTCTAATAAAAGAATTTACCGAGGTAGAAATTAGTTACTTTTATAAGCAAGGTAGATGTCAAATTTTTGAAGGACCTATTTTCGAAAGAGATAATAGTGTTGTTTTAGGCTTGGCTGATTATAACTCTGTTTCTTTATCTGATATTGATATTAAAGCCTTTTATTATGATGGTAATAATTCATTACTTGAAACGATTTTTCACGAAATAAATCACGTAAGACAACAAGCTATAACTTATAAACAAAAAGCAGTTTCAGAGCTTGACTTATTACAAATAAAAGACCGTGTAATAGGACGTTATTTAAAAAATTATATTAATGAAAATTATGCCAATCTTTCTTATGAAATTGAAGCTTACTATTGTGGTTTAAGAGATCAAAGACTAGCTTTAAATAGTATTGGAATTAATTTTAATCAAGAAACCAATTTGCGAGTGGAGAGAGATTTAGAAGCTTTAGCTAAAAAAATGTTAAATAAAGAAAGAACTTTAAATGGTAAGAGTATCGATATGGATCAAGAATTTGCCAAAATACTATCTACGCGTCCCCAACTCTTAAATGAATATCCTTGTTTAAAAAGATTATATAAGTTAGAAAATAATGGTGTTGTAAGAAAAAGTGATGAAGAATTAACAAATGAATTAAAAGATATTTTAGCAAGTGGTATAAGTGAAGAAGAAAAACAAAAATATGTGACAATGTATGGAATTTATGGTATAAATGTGCTTGACTTTAAAAGATAAAAATAGTATATTAAAAATACATAAGAAATTATGTAAAAAAAGCGGTGATTCCAGCCATTAAATGGGAAACGAAAAAAGCGGTGATTCCAGCCATAAATGGGAAACGAAAAAAGCGGTGATTCCAGCCATAAATGGGAAACGAAAAAAGTTGATTAGAGACTAAACTCTAATCTTTTCTTTTTTATAAAAGTATTATATAATAAATATAGGTTTTATAGAGGGGGAAATAATAAATGAAAAATAAATTTAAATTAGTAATTGTAGATTCCAATTATTGTGATTATTTAAGACAATTTGATTATAAAGTGGCTTATAATAAAGACGAAAAGTCATTAAGGCCTTTTGTTGGAGTTTTATTTACATTAAATGATATTGAATATTTTGCACCGTTATCTAGTCCAAAATTAAAACATCAAAAGATGCATAATACTATTGATTTTATTAAACTTGATGGTGGTTTTTTAGGAGCTTTAAATATTAATAATATGATACCTGTAAAAAAAGATAATTATGAGATCTTTGAATTTCAAGAAGATTCTACTAATCTTAAAGATAAACAATATTATAATTTATTAAGAAAACAGTTGTTATGGCTTAATTCTAGATATCGTTATATAAAAAATAAATCTTTAAATTTATATAATAGTTATTTAAATGATAAATTACCAATAAAAGTAAAAGAAAGATGTTGTAATTTCATATTGCTTGAAAAGAAATGTTTAGAATATGAAAAAAGTTTTATCAAAGGATAGTTGCTAAAATATGAGGATTTTAGTAAAATATAGGTAGTTATAAGGCGTGTGGTAATATGTTTTTAACAAGTATTAATAATGATAAAGTTAAATTTTGGGAAAAATTACATAATAAGAGATTTCGCGATATAAATCAGCTATTTTTAATTGAAGATGAACATTTAATTAAAGAAGCTTTAAAATACAATATAGTTAAAGAAATAATTACAACTGATGAAACCAAAACATATGCTATACCAACATATTATGTTAATGATAAGATAATGAAAAAAATATCAAATCAAGAAAGTGGCGCTACAGAAATTGCTGTAACAGAGTTTTTAAAAACAAGAGAAATTTTAGGTAATATATTAGTCTTAGATAATTTACAAGATCCTGGTAATTTAGGAACGATTATTAGAAGTGCTGTTGCCTTTAACTTTGACTCAATTATTTTAAGTGATAATTCTGTTGATTTATATAATCCTAAAGTTGTAAGGGCTAGTGAAGGGATGTTATTTCATATAAATATTGTAAGATGTAATATCATTGAGTTTTTAAAAAAAATAGATAAAGATTATAAAATAATTGGTACTGATGTTTTAAAGGGTAAAAATATAAAAGATATTAAGTTTAATAAATGTGCTATATGTATCGGTAATGAAGGTAATGGCTTAAGTAAAGAAGTGAAAGAATTATGTAATGATTTTGCTTATATTAAAATGAATGATAAATGTGAAAGCTTAAATGCTGGTGTTTCAGCAAGTATTTTAATGTATGAGGTAGCCAATGAATAATTATTTATTAGTGGGAAAAATTATTAATACTTTTGGTATTAAAGGAGAAGTTAAAGTATTATCAGATTTTGAATATAAAGAAAGAATATTTAAAAATGGTTTTAGTATTTATATTGGGGAAGATTATAATAAAGAAGTTATAAATACTTATCGTGTTCATAAAAATTATGATTTATTAACATTTATGGGTTACACTAACATTAATGAAATATTAAAATATAAAGGTTTAAATATCTATATTAATAAAGATGATTTAAAATTACAAGATAATGAATACTTACTTAGTGATTTAATTGGCTTAGAAGTCTATGATAATGCCTCTTTAATTGGGGTAGTTATAGATTATGAATTAAATAATACGGTGTTATTAAAAATTAAAGGTGAAAAAAATTTTTATATTCCTTTAGTAGATGAATATATTAAAAAAGTTGATTTAAAGAATAGAAAAATAATAACGAATGGGGGAAGTAATTTAATATTATGAAAATTGATATTTTAACTCTTTTTCCTAATATGTTTCAGGGGTTTTTAACTGAATCAATTATTAAAAGAGCAATTCAAAAAGATTTAGTAGAAATTAATATAATTGATTTTCGTGACTATTCTTTGGATAAGCATAAAAAAGTTGATGATACTCCTTATGGGGGAGGAGCAGGAATGGTTTTAATGTGTGAACCCGTTGTTAGGGCAATTGAAGATTTATGGGGTGATGATTCCCTTGTGATTCTTACTTGTCCACAAGGAAAAACCTTTAATGAAGGCATTGCCACTAAATTAAAAGAATATCACCATTTAATTATTGTCTGTGGTCATTATGAAGGTTATGATGAGCGTATTAGAAATTTTGTTGATATGGAAATAAGTATTGGAGATTATGTTTTAACTGGGGGTGAAATACCCGCAATGGCCATTACTGATTCAGTGGTAAGATTATTAGATGGGGTAATTAATACGGAATCATCAACTTTTGATTCTTACACTGATAATTTGCTTGATTATCCAACTTATACTAAACCCGAGAATTTTAGAGGGTTAAAAGTTCCCGAAATTCTTCTTAGTGGTAATCACGAAAAAATTAAGGAATATCGTAAATTAGAACAAATAAAAAATACGCAAAAAAGAAGACCAGATCTTTTGGAGAAGAAAAATGATTAAATTAGAAGAAGTTAGTTGTAATTTTGAAATAGTAGAAATGCCCAATTTGGAAGGAATTACTCTAAATAAAAATAATGCTAAAATTACTATTTATGATAAAGAGATTATTGAAAAAGTAATTGATGAAAATTTTAATAAAAAATATCGGACTTTACTATATTTAATTATGAGTTTAAATGATAGCGAAGATACCACCGAAACAGATACGGAATTAGCTTTTTTAAAAATTGATGATTTAAAAAATCATTTACTTAAATATTATAAATTTATTAGTAAAGATTTATTAGATAAATATTTAAGTATGTTGATGATTTTGGGGGAAAAAATCCCTTATGTTGAAAAAAATCGCGGAAGATAAGTAAAAAAGATTGAATCTCCACCTAAAAATTTATATAATTATATTGGATATAGATTAAAGGTAGGGGATTTTTATATGAAAAAAAATAAGTTGGTTGGCACTATTTTAGGCCTTTGGGTTTTTGTTATTGCTCTTTTAGTAGGTAAAGTAGTATATGATGATGTTAAAAAGGTTAATAATCCTGCCTCAGTTGATAAAAGTATTCCTTTTAATGCTGTTGTAGGTAATATTGATGAAAAAAATGAAAAAGAAGAAGAGGATAAGACAGATAACAAGACGCAAAATAAAGAGGCATTAAATAATGAAAAAGCTGATAATGAAGAAAGTAAAATAGATAATGAAATAGCTTTAGTAAATCCAAAAGATGTAAATGATAATAGGGAAAAAGTATTAGTTAAAGAAATATATGGAACGAAGATTTATGATGAAATAACTTATGCTCTTAAAAATGGTGAAAAAGTTAAAACGAGTTCGAAGAGAATAGTTGATGCTTCTAATTACAATGCTTCATTAAATGATTTAGTTAATGAGGCTTTAATTTTAATTAATAATAATGAATCTATTTATAAAGAGGTTTTAGATTATACAAATCTTTATCGTAATGAAGTAAATGTTTCTAAACTTACTATTGACTCAAAGCTAAATATCCTAGCTACAATTAGAGCTTTAGAAATGGCTTATAGCAATAATTTTAGTCATACCCGTCTTGATGGAACTAACTGTACTAAGCTTGCGAAAGAGTTAGGCATATCTTTTAAAGTAATGGGTGAAAATATTGCTTATGGTTATAAAAATAGTTTAAGTGTTTCCAAGGGTTGGAAAAATAGTAAAGGACATTACGCTAATATGATAAATGCAAGTTATAATAAGATAGGAATTGGTTTATTTAACTTTAATGGTAATATTTATTGGGTTCAAATATTTAGTGATTAAAATTTTTTTGATAATAATTTTTGGATAGGTGATTTATCCGATGTATTAAATAATATTGATGAACATAAAAGCTCGTTACTTAACACGCCTTTATTTAATGCGTTTTTAAATGATTTTCGAAAATTAATTCCGTGCCATTTTATTACTGGTAAAGTTTTATTAGCAAATAACTATTTATTAACGCATACCAATGGCGAATATTTAGGTATCAATCTTGATTACTCAAAAGAGCAACGTGAATTTAAAAAAGAAATTATTAATAGTCTTGATAATCCTAGAGATAAGGAAAATGTTAGAAGATTATTAAAAGAAAGAAAATACTTATAATAAATTTCTGATTATTGATATAATATTAAGTGAGCATTCAAAAATTAGTTGAAACCCACAGTAAGTTGTGCTATAATGTTTAGTGCCCAAAGGTATGTAATCCGCTTAAATAATTTATTTTAATGATTACAGGTAATTTTATTTATAAGAAAGGAGTGTATCTGATGGCTAATTTAGTTGATAAAATAAATGAACGTCAAATACGTAAAGACATTCCTGAATTTCGTGTTGGTGACACAGTTCGTGTCGATGTATGGGTAAAAGAAGGGAAAAAAGAAAGAATCCAAGCTTTTGAAGGATTAGTAATTGCTAAAAAAGGTGGCAGTGTATCTGAAACTTTTTCGGTTCGTAAAACTTCATCAGGTGTTGGTGTAACAAGAATTTTTCCAGTCAATGCTCCCACTATTGATAAAATAGTTGTTATCAAAAAAGGAATGGTTAGAAGAGGTAAACTTAACTTTATTAAGAAAATGCGTAAAGGCTATAAGGTTAAAGAAAGAAATTAAGGTAATTAACCTTAATTTCTTTTGTTTAAAAAGGAGACTAGGATGAAAATAATTAAAAGTTTAATACCATATTTAGTAATAATAATTGTGGTAATGATTATTAGAACGTTTATTGTAACTCCGATAATTGTGCAAGGCGGAAGTATGCAACCAACTTTATCTGGTAATGAGTTAATGATCTTAAAAAAATATGACACTAATTATAAAAGGTTTGATATTGTAGTTGTTAATAAAAGTGTCGAAGGTGATAATTTAATTAAAAGAGTTATCGGCCTACCGGGAGAAACAATTAGATATGATAATGAAAAATTATATATCAATGATGAAGTTTTTGAAGATCCATATGCAAGTGGAGTCACTGGTACTTTTCAAAGTATAACTTTAGGTGAAGATGAATACTTTGTGATGGGTGATAACAGAACTATATCTCTTGATAGTAGGGTACTTGGTCCAATTAAAAAGGCGGAAATTGAGGGAACAGTTAATTTTATTATCTATCCTTTTAAAGAATTCGGTAACGTAAACTAAGTATAAAAATGCTTAGTTTTTATATATGATAGCAAGTATGAGGTGTAGTATTAATGGAAATAGCGGATTTAAAAAAAGAATATGATAAAATGCAAATTAAGTATGGTGCTAAAGAATTAGATTCAATCTATAATGGTGGCTGTGAAGAAAATCCCGATATATGTTTTGTCTTTATGAATCCAACCGGTAGAAATATTGCCAGTGATAAATCGTGGAAAGGTAGAAAATCTCCTTGGATAGGAACAAAAAATATTTGGAAATTATTTTATAAAGTTAATTTATTAAGCGAAGATACATTTAAACAAATTCAAGAAAAGAAACCTAAAGATTGGGACTATGAATTTAGTGATAAAGTTTATGGAGAAATAGCTAGTAATAAAATATTTATTACAAATTTAGGCAAATGTACTCAAATAGATGCAAGACCTTTAACTAATGAAGTATTAAAACAATATTTAATCTTGTTATTTAAAGAAATAGATATCATAAACCCTAAAGTAATTATTACCTTTGGTAATCAAGTAAGCTCTATTATTTTAAATAGAAATATTTCTGTATCGGAAAATAGAAAAACTTATTATGAAATAAATGTTAATAATAATATTTATAAAGTATATCCAGTATACTATCCTGTTGGTAATGGAAT
This sequence comes from uncultured Bacilli bacterium, assembly GCA_947624505.1. Classification (GTDB taxonomy): domain Bacteria; phylum Bacillota_I; class Bacilli_A; order RF39; family UBA660; genus SIG200. The sequence goes on from CANQKO010000004.1 coordinate 54,832, forward strand.
ATTTAATATAGATAAAGCAATTGAAGATATCAATTGGATAATAGATAACGAAATAAAAAATAAAGTAGCAATGTAAAGGTATTTTGGAGTTATGAAGAAAAATAGCAACGTTTTGATTTTAAATAATAATAATTTAGAAATAGGTAAAATTGTCTTAGATAAAGCTGATTTAAAAATTTTTGATAAGTCTTTTAAATATTGTCTTCGGGTTGTTTTATTTTATAATTGGCAAGATATTCTTGATATTAAAATAGGAGAAAAGAAACAAATTGATTTTAACGAATATATTTTATCAGAAAATGATGAACCAGCCTTAATTATACCATCTGAAAGTTATGTAGAAAAAATAAATGATAAAGAATTATGTTTTTATTTTAATTTTAAAAAGAAAGCCCAAAATATATGTTATATGAATGAGAGAAATAGGTTTGATATTATGCTAAAATCTCTTGAAGCTAGGGTATTTATAGATTTTAAAGATGCTAAAGATGGTATTATTATATATGATTAGATTAGGGGATAGAATATATAAAATAATCTAAAATGTTTTTAAAAATATGAGAATCATTTCTCGTATTTTTTTGTGTAAGATTTTTATCTTTTAACAGCAAAAAGCATTTACAAACATATGTTTTAATGATAAAATGTATTTAAATTACAAGAAATGGGGGGTAAATTAAAAAAAGAATTTATAAAAGTAAAAAAGAAACAAGTGAAATGGGCTATAATATTAATTAAAAATTTAGTATAATGATAGATAAGAACATCTATAAAGTTCTAAAATTAATATTTAAAGAAAGGCATTAATTAGTAAAAGATAGATAAAAGAATTAATGAAAAATAGAAATGAATGTTAAAAAAATGAAAGTAATAACAATTAAACAACCATGGGCAACGTTAATAGCTAAAGGCTATAAAGAATATGAATTTAGAACTTGGAAAACTAAATATCGGGGAGATATATTAATTCACGCTGGTAAAGGGATTGATAAAGAAGCTATGAAGCGTTTTAAACATTTAAATTTAGAATATCCCGCTGGTAAAATAATTGCTCGGGCAACTATTACAGACTGTATATATGTTGATAAAAGTTTTGTCGAAAAGTTGGTTAAAAAAGATCCCCTTGTATATAAAAATTTAATAAATGAAAAAAATTGGGAGGGATATGGTTTTAAATTAGAAAATGTTCTGGAAATAAAACCCATTCAAGTAAAGGGTAAATTAAGTCTATGGGACTATGAATATAAAAGCTAGGTTAAAATTTACGGAGGCAAATATGAAATATAATATGAATTTAAATAATGATGTTTTTAATTTAATAAAGGCTGGAACTAAGACAATAGAAATGAGATTAAATGATGAAAAAAGACAATTATTAAAAGAAAATGATTTGATTGAATTTACTAATAGAACTACTTTAGAGGTAATCTTGACAAAGGTAGTAAAATTATATAAATTTCCAAGTTTTGCTGAATTATATAAAAATTTTGATAAGGTATCACTAGGTTATGATAAAAATGATGTTGCAAATCCTGAAGATATGGGGAAATACTATTCAAAAGAAGAGCAAGATAAATATGGGGTTATAGGAATAGAAATAAGAGTAATTGATTCACAAAAATAAATGTTATAATTGATAAAAATTTAGATTGGAGATAATAAAATGAATAAAATAGAAGAACAAAATAATTTATTAATATATAAAAATAAAGATGGTAATGTAGTTGTTGATGCTATTTATAAAGATGAAACTTTGTGGCTTACACAAAAGGGAATGGCTAAAGTTTTTGATTGTTCTACTGATAATATCTCGTTACATTTAAAAAATATTTTTAAAGTTAATGAACTTGATGAAAAATCAGTTGTTGAGTTTTCCTCGGTAACTGCTTCTGATGGAAAAAACTATAAAACTAAAATTTATAATTTAGATGCTATAATTGCCGTTGGTTATCGTGTTAATTCTAAAAAAGCAACTGAATTTAGAATATGGGCCACTAAATTATTAGAAAGGATTAAAACAATTAGAGTAAGTGAAAGAATGGCTTATCAAAAAATTACTGATTTATTTATTGCTACTTCTGCTGATTATAATCCTTTAAATGAAGAAGCTTACACTTTTTTAAAATTGTTCAAAATAAACTACATTATGCGATAAGTGGTTCATACTGCGGCTGAACTAATATATTTAAGAGCCAATGCCAATAAAGAAAATATGGGTCTTACTAATTGGAAAAATAGCCCTGATGGGTTAATTTATAAGTATGATGTTTCAATAGCCGAAAACTATTTAAAGAAGAAGAATTAAATAAATTAAATCGTCTCACAGTAGTGTTTTTAGATTATGCTGGAAGATATGGCTTATGAACACAAAATAATGACTATGAAAGATTTAATATAAAAATAAGGGAGCAAAATTATGGAAAAAATATTTTTAGAAATTCCTACAATAAATAGAAAACAGGAAGCACTAGACTATTTAAAAGAAAATATTGAATATAATTCAGATTTAAATGGTACAGGTAATATGGATATGTGCCTTTATGGAGTAACTTATGAAGAATGGTTGTTAGAACTTAAAAAAAGAGAAGATATAGAATATTTAAAGCAAATAAATCGCTGCCAATCAAAAACGTTTTTTGTAGTAAGAGATAGTGATGATAAAATAGTTGGTATGATAAATGTAAGATATAATATTTCAGAAGATAAATTAAAAACTTGGGCATCACATATTGGCTATGGCATAAGACCTACTGAAAGACGAAAAGGATACGCTAAAATAGCTCTATATTTGGGATTGTTAGAAGAAAGAAAGTTAGGAGAAGAAAAAGTATTATTAAATTGCGCTGTTGATAATGTTGGCTCAAATAAAACAATCTTATCTTTAGGTGGAAAATTAGAAAAAACAATATTTGATGAATATGATAAAACGATGACAAATTATTATTGGATAAATGTTAATGATTCGATTGAAAAAAATTATGACAATTATAAAAATTATATAAAGTAGCCTTTAAAATAAAAAAGTTATATATGATAAGTGGATAATAGAGAAAAGTAAGAATATTGGTGATAGAGATAAATAAATGAAAGGAAGTGACTTTTATGCTGAATAAAAAAACAAATAAAATAGTAAATAAAGGTGCAAGTAACCAATATACTGATAATGTTTTTGAAGGTATAAAACATTTAGATGAATATGGGAAAGAATATTGGTATGCCAGGGAACTTTCAAAGGCATTAGAATATAGTGATTGGCGCAACTTTTTAAAAGTTTTAAATAAAGCAAAAGTGGCTTGTAAAAACTCAGGATTGAATGTAGATGAACAACTCGTTGAAGTCAACAAGTTGTCAAAGAGAAACAATAATGCTAATGTTAACATACAAGATTATAAACTATCGAGATATATATGTTATCTTATAGTACAAAATGCTGATCCAAGTAAAGAAGTTGTTGCTTTAGGGCAAACTTACTTTGCTATTCAAACAAGAAAACAGGAAATTACAGAACAAGTATATGATTCACTATCAGATGATGAGAAAAGATTTTATCAAAGAAAGTTAACTAGAGAAGGTAATTATACACTTCAAAAAGTTGCTTCATCTGCTGGTGTTAAAAATATGGCAGAATTTCATAATGCAGGTTATAGAGGGTTGTATAATGGCGAAACAGCTGATGATATTTTTAAAAGAAAGAAATTACGCTATAGAGAAGATATATTAGACAATATGAGCGAAGATGAATTAGTGGCTAATCTGTTGAGAATAAATCAAACAATAATGTAAAAGGTGAGAATAATGCCAGGAATGTTCATTATGAAGTTGGTAAAAAGGTACGAAAAGCTATTCAAGATATTGGTGGAATGATGGCGGATATATGCCAACACCTAAGAAAAGTTTAAAAGAACTTGAAAGAGAAAAGAAACAACTCGAAAATGTAAAACCAGAAAAACTTATGGAAACATTTTAACAAGACCTTATAAATAAAGGAAATTGTCAAAAAAGTTTTTACATTTTTGAGAAAAAAAGTTTTATTTGAAATACGTTTGATTAAAATTAGGAGGTGAATATATGTCTAATAAAATATTAGAAGTTCAAAACATAAAAGTTAATGTTACAAAGCTAAACGATAATGATTATATTTGTATTTCTGATTTTGGTAAATATAAAGAAGGAAATTCAAAATCTGATGATATAATACGCAATTGGTTAAGAAATCGGATAACTTTAGAGTTTTTAGGCACTTGGGAATCAATTTATAATCCAGATTTTAATTCCGTCGAATTCGACGGATTTAGAAAAAATGCTGGCCTTCATACCTTTACACTTAGTGTAACTGAATGGTGTGAAAAAACTAATGCTATTGGTATTTATTCTAAACGAGGAAAATATGGTGGAACTTATGCCTATAAAGATATTGCCTTTGAATTTGCATCTGCTATAAGTCCAGTATTTAAATTATATTTAATAAAAGAATTTGAAAGGTTAAAAGAAATAGAAAATCAAAATAGAGAATGGGATGTAAAAAGAATACTTACAAAGAATAATTATTTAATTCATACGGATGCTATAAAAAGATATATATTACCAGATAATGATTATTTTAAAAATAGAGAATGGCTAAAATATGCTGAAGAAGCTGATATTTTAAATGTTGTATTATTTCATACGACAGCAAAAACATGGAGAGAACTTAATCCTAATTTAGCAAAAAACTCTAATATTAGAGACTATGCTTCCATTAATGAATTAACAGTATTATCAAATCTTGAGTCACATAATGCAGAATTAATTAAAGAAGGGAAAAGCAAAGAAGAGAGATTTGATATATTAAGTGTTATTGCGAAATATCAATTAGGTATACTTAATAATGCTGAAGAAATCAAATTATTAAAAGAAACTAAAGAGAGTAGTGATAAGAATGAATGAAAATAAAACAAACATCAACTGGTATCCTGGCCATATGGCTAAAACAAAAAGATTAATAAAAGAAGAAATTAAAAATATCGATATTGTTTATGAAATAATTGATGCTCGGATACCATATTCAAGTAAGATAAAAAATATCGATGAAGTTATTCAAAATAAAATAAAAATTTTAATTATGACTAAAAAAGACTTATGTAATTTAGAAATGACTAATAAGTGGGTAAAATATTATGAAGGACTAGGTTATAATGTTATTCTTTTAGATTTAAAAAATAGTAAAGACTATGAAAAAGTAATTGAATTAACCCATACCTTAACTAAAGATATGCAAAACAAAAGACAAGAAAAAGGCTTAAATGAAAAAGAAATAAGAGCTTTAGTTATTGGTATTCCTAATGTTGGGAAAAGTACTCTTATTAATAGGCTAACTGGTAAAAATGTTTGTAATGTAGAAAATAAACCAGGAGTAACTAAAAAATTAACTTATCTTAAAACATCTAAAAATATTGTTATATTAGATACGCCAGGGATTCTTTGGCCTAAACTTGATGATCGAATAGTTGCCCTAAATATTGCATCTTTTGGGGGCATTAAAAAAGAAATATTAAATATGTTTGATATAGCTAATCATATTTTAAATACTCTATATGATAATTATCCTAACGTTTTAAAAGAAAAATATGGAATTACTAATAATGATCTAATGGATATGTATGAAGTAATTGCCAAAAGGATAGGAGCTTTTAAAAATAACGAAGTTGACTATGACAAAGTTAGTGAAAAGGTGTATAATGACATTGTTGGGGGTATTATTAAAGGAGTAACATTTGATATTTATGAAAGTAGATTTACTAAAATATGAAACAGATTTATATAATAAAGGGTATCATTTAATAGCAGGTACAGATGAAGCGGGAAGAGGTCCTTTAGTTGGCCCCGTTGTTGCCGGAGCCGTTATTTTGCCACCTAATTATTATTTGGAAGGTCTTACGGATTCCAAACAACTTAGTGAGAAAAAAAGAGAAGCTTATTATGACATCATTATGAAAGATGCCATAAGTGTTGGGGTAGGAATTGTTGGACCCGAAGAAATTGATAAAATAAATATTTTAGAAGCATCGAGAAAAGCTATGAATATTGCTTTAGATAATTTGAATGTAAGTCCTGATTATATTCTAACTGATGCAATGAAACTTTCAAGAGATGTTCCCGTGTTCCCGATAATTCACGGGGATGCTCTAAGCCTTAGTATAGCCGCCGCTTCTGTTATTGCCAAAGTCACAAGAGATCGTTTAATGATTGAATTTGGTCGTCTTCATCCTGAGTATGAATTTGAACATCATAAAGGCTATCCAACAAAAAAACATATTGAACTTATTAAAAAATATGGTATACTTAATGAGTATCGCAAAACATTTAAACCCATTAAAGATATGTTAGAGGAGATTAAGTAAAAAATGAGTAGAAGTAGTAAAAATGAAGAAATAGAGAGTTTAGAGAAAGAAGAATTTGCTCCCATATTAGATCCAGAAAAGAAATATCAAGACAACTATTTAAAAAACTTTTTAGTTTTATTATTAACATTATTTGCTATTGAAATAATTTTTAAATTATCAAGTGGTTTTCAAATTTTATCATATGCCACTTTAAGAATATTATTAAGTGATATAATTATCTCTTTAATTATTACCACTCTTAGTACTATTACGAAAAGAAGATGGTTAAAAAATACAATTAATATTGTCTTTGTTTTAATTTATAGTATTTATGTATGGTTACAAAGAGGTTTTATTAACTTTTTAGGAGTCTATATTTCATTTCATACCTCTAGTCAATTTGGGGCTGTTACCGATTATATTGGTGATTTTTTGGCCTCAATTAAAATAAGTTATTATTTAGTTTTTATTCCGTTTATAATATATATTGTCTATTTAATTTTAATAAGAAATTCTCATTATGAAAAACTTAAGTTTAATTTGAAATCATTATTTATTTTAGGGGGATTAGTACTAACGACAGCTCTTTACTATTTAACTTTTAATTTATCATTTATGCAAGAGGCATTACAAGTTAAAACTAATAAAGAATTATTTAAATCCCCTGATGTACCAACCATTGCTGTTAATCAATTTGGTCCTATTGTTTTTGGTATCCTTGATTTTAAAACATTCATTTTCCCGGTTGAAGAAAGCGAAGTAGTATTTGAAGGTGAAAATGAGACAACTGAACCAGTAAAAAGAGAAGTAAGCGAAGCTTTAAGTAAAATAGCAGAAGAAGAAACTAATAAAAAATATAAAAGTTTAAATAATTATTTTGCGACGCGAAAAGTTACCGATTTTAATGACTATACGGGAAAATTTGAAGGGAAAAATGTTATTGTTATTCTAATGGAATCAGTAAATAACGCCATTATCAATGAAAAATATTTTCCTAATTATTATAATTTATATACTAATGGTTGGAGTTTTGCAAATAATTACTCACCAAGAAACAGTTGTGCTACCGGTAATAATGAATTTAGTGCAATGACTAGTTTATACTCCATATATAATACTTGTACCTCTAATGTTTATAAAGATAATACTTATTTTGAAGCTATCTTTAATTTATTTAATAATAAAGGTTATACTACAACAAGTATGCACGATTTTATTGAGTGGTATTACTATCGTAAAACAATTCATCCAAATATGGGAAGTGGTAAGTATTATAATGCTTCTAGTTTGGGTATTGAAACAGCGGGTTATTATGGTGAATGGCCAAGTGATGAAGAATTATTTGATAAAGGTTTAGATATCATTTTAAATAGTGATGATGATAAACCATTTATGACTTGGTTTACGACAGTTACTTCGCATCAACCTTATTCTGTGTCATCAACCTATGGTGATTTATATAAAGATTATTTTATGGATGAGGGTTATTCTGAACAAAATAGTCGTTATCTATCTAAACTAAAAGTTTTAGATAACGCAATAGGTATTTTAGTTGATAAATTAAAAGAAGCTAATAAATTTGATGATACCGTTATAGTTTTACTAGCTGATCATTATCCTTATGGTTTAAATAAAAGTAATGTTAGTAAATTAGTATCTCACGAACTTGATGATTATGAAATTGAAAGAACACCATTTGTAATATATAATAGTAGTATGAAGCCAAAAGTATTTAATCAATATAATTCATATATTAATTTGTTGCCTACTATTGCTAATTTACTTAATCTTGATTATGATCCAAGACTTTATATGGGTACCGATTTATTTAGTCCAGACTATGTTTCAAGAGTGGTTTTTGCTGATGGTTCTTGGAAAGATGAATATGCATACTATAATGCATCAAATAGTAAAATAAAATATTTTACTGATAAAGAATATACTAATGAAGAAATAATTGAAATTAATAACGCTATTACTTTAAAAATTGAAATGAGTAGTAAAGCTATTAAAAATGATTATTTTACCTACTTAAAAGAAAAAATTGATGAATATAATGCTAAAGTAGAAGAAGAAAACAATAAAGAAAATAACGAAAGTGAAGAAGAAAATTAACTATTTACGCTATGTAAGTAGTTTTTTTCACCAAAAATAATTGACATTAAATAAAATTCATTGTATAAATTATTATTGATAGGAGAAAAAAATTTTTATGAAAAATGTTGTCATTGTAGAATCTCCAGCTAAAAGTAAAACAATTGAAAAGTACTTAGCAGGTGATTATAAAGTAGTATCATCAAAAGGCCATATTAGAGATTTAGCTACCTCTGGTAAATATGGTTTAGGTGTGGATTTGGATAATGATTTTAAACCTAATTATGTAATTATAAAAGGTAAAAATAAAGATGTTAAAGAATTAAAAAAGCTGGTTGATAGTGCTGATCACGTATATCTTGCCACCGACCCTGATCGAGAGGGAGAAATTATTTCTTGGCATTTAAAAGATGAATTAAAAATACCGGAAGAGAAATATTCCCGTGTAACATTTAGAGAAATAACGAAAGATGTTGTTTTAAATTCGATTAAAGAAGAAGCGAAAATTGATATGAATTTAGTTAAAGGGGCAGAAACGAGAAGAATTCTTGACCGAATAATTGGTTTTCGTTTATCTAAATTAATGCAATATAAAACGGGAGGTAAAAGTGCTGGAAGAGTTCAATCAGTGGCTTTAAAATTAATTGTTGATAGGGAAAGAGAAATTTTGGCTTTTGTTCCCGAAGAATACTGGACAATTGAAGCCGATTTTAAAGACTTTACAGCGGAATTAATTAAATATCAAGATAAAGATATAGAAATTCATAATGAGACAGAAGCTGATCTAATTCTATCTAAGCTATCAAAATCATTTACCATTAAAGATATTGAAGAAAAAGATAAAAAGAAACAAGCAAGAGAAGTTTTTAAAACTTCAACTTTACAACAAATGGCTTCGACTAAACTTAATTTTGCGGCCTCAAAAACTATGAAAATAGCGCAAAAATTATATGAAGGTGTCGATTTAGCCAAAGAAACTGTCGGGCTTATTACTTATATGCGTACTGATAGTGTTCGTCTTTCTGATGAATTTGTTAGAGAGACTAAAGGCTTTATTAATGGGACATATGGTAAAGAATATGTTGGTTTTGCTAAAGTTGGTAAGAAAAATGCTAATATTCAAGATGCTCACGAAGGTATTAGACCAACAAGCATTAATAGAACCCCGGAATCTGTGAAACCTTATTTATCAAATGATGAATATAAATTATATAAATTAATTTATACAAGAGCTTTAGCATCTATTATGGCTGATGCTAAAGTGAAAGTAACAACTGTAACTTTCTTAAATAATGACTATTTATTTAAAACTACAGGTAGTGTTTTAGTATTTGATGGTTATTTAAAAGTTTATAAAGAATATGAAGATAGTGAAGATAAAATATTACCAGATTTTAAAAGTTTTCAAAGTAATGTTTTAGTAGCGGATGCTATTAATAAATTCCAACACTTTACAAAACCAGCAAGTAGATATACAGAAAGTAGTTTAATTAAGGAATTAGAAAGTTTAGGAATTGGTAGACCATCAACTTATGCTACTATTATATCAACACTTAAAGATCACGATTATGTTAAATTAGAAGATAAGAAATTTATTCCTACAGAAATGGGAATGGAAACAACTGATAAATTACAAGAATATTTTAGTGATATTATTAATGTTAAATATACGGCAAATATGGAATCAGATTTAGATGAAATTGCCGAAGCTAAAAAAGATAATATTAAAGTATTGCACGAATTTTATGATAAGTTTGCTCCCATTATGGATGATGCCCTAAAAAATATGGAAAAAAAGAAACCGGAAGAAACGGGAGAAGTATGTCCTGAGTGTGGTGGTAATCTGGTTATTAGAAAGGGCAAATATGGCGAATTTGTGGCTTGTTCTAATTACCCTAAATGTAAATATGTTAAAAAGGAAGAAAAAGAAGCTAAAGTAGTAGAAAAAGTAGCTGAATGTCCTAAATGTCATAAAGATATTGTGGCAAGAAAAACAAAAAGAGGTAAAATATTTTATGGATGTTCTGGGTACCCTAAATGTGATTATGCTACTTGGAATAAACCAACGGGTAATATTTGCCAAACTTGTGGTAATTTACTAGTTGATAAAAATGGCACCGAAATATGTGAAGTTTGTGATAAAGAAAAATAACCCCTCGGTTATTTTTTTTCTTGTATACAATTAATTGACATATATAATATTTGATCTATTAAAAAAATGATAAAAATTTGATATACTATAAATAAGGTGTTTGGTATGAAAAAGACTAAATTATATAAGAGTACGGCCCAAATGATTATTTATACTATTATTTTTATTATTTGTCTTGTTTTGTGTATTATTATTGGAACAAAAGATTATTCAAAAGATAAATTAAGTGATAATTTAAGATTTAGTAGTATTTATGATAAAGTAAGTGAAGATAATGTTTATAAATTTGCTACCGCGACTGATGTTTTAAGCATAATTAATAATGGAAGTGGTATTATATTAATGGGTTTTCCTCTTAATAAATGGACTAATGATTATGCTTATATTATAAACGATGTGGCTAAAGAGAAAAATATTAAAGAAATTTATTATTATGATTTTTTAGATGATCGCGAAAATAAAAATGGAACATATGAAACAATCGTTAATGAATTATCAGTTTATACAATTACAGATGATTTGGGAAAAAATAATATATATGCCCCAACTTTAATGGTTGTTAAAGAAGGCAAGGTTATTGGTTATTTTGATGATACAGCAATTATGAAGGGGAGTACCAAACCAGAGCTTTATTATACTGATGGGGAAGTTAGTAGAATAAAAAGAGAAATTGGGTTAGTTTTTGATGAGTATTTGAAATAGAGGTTAATATGGAAGAAAATTTTAAAAGTAAAATAGGTTTTAGTATCTTTATTATCTTCATTTTATTTTTATTAATTGGTGGCTATTTTTTTACTAAATATATGACTGATGAAGATTATCAAAAGAAAGTTAATAAAAATACTTTTGAAGATGTTAATTATAAAATAGAAAAAGATAAAGATTATATCTATTTTGTTAATGAAAAAGTTATTAGTGAAGATGCCAATTTAATTTATAAAGATGCTGTTATTAATATTTTAGGCGAAGAAGAATTAACAGAAAATTTAGAAGATGAAAATAAAGAAAATAAAAATACGATTAAATATATAAGTGATGTTGAAGGAATAGATAGATTAGATGATATCTATAAATATGATAATTTATATTATTTATATCATCGAAATTATGAAGTATATGAATTTGATAAATATGTTAGTTTAGTAATTAAAGATTATGCTTATTCTTGTTATGATTTATTAACTTTTAAAAGTACTAAAAGTTATGTTTATGATGTAAATAAAGGAGTGAGATTAAGTAATGATGATTTATTAAAAATTTTTAATGTAACCATTGATGAAATAAAGGAAAAAATAAGAGAAGAATTAAATAAAAGTCAAACAACAGAAGATGGAGTAGAAGTTATTAAAATAGATGAAACATTAAATAACTTTAATAATTATTCTTTATATGTCAATGATTTGGGTAAACTTTGTATTACTTATCTTGTCAAATCAATTGAGAAAGATTATAATTTAAGTATGGAGGTTTTTAAATGAATTTAGATACAGAAGTAAAAATGCAAAAAGCAATGGAAACTTTAGATAATAAATTATTATCCATCAGAGCCGGAAGAGCTAATCCAGCAATGTTACAAGGTTTAATGGTTGATTATTATGGAACGTTAACGCCAATAAATAGTATTTGTAATATTACGGTTCCGGAGGCTCGCCAACTTTTTATTAAACCATTTGATCGCAGTGCTTTAAAAAATATTGAGAAAGCTATTAATGAGTCGAATATTGGAATTGCCCCAAGTAATAATGGTGAAGTTATTATTTTAACTGTTCCTGAGCTTACAGAAGATAGAAGAAAAGAATATGCTAAACAAGCTAAATCTTTAGGAGAAGAAGCTAAAATTACTCTTCGTAATATTCGTCAAGAAGATAATGATAAAATTAAGAAAGCTGAATTACCTGAAGATGAAGAAAAATTATATTTAGAAGATGTTCAAGATTTAATAAATAAATATAACAAAATTGTTGATGATAAAATTAAAGAAAAAGAAGAAGAATTAATGAGAATATAAAGGGTGATTAAATAATATGGAAAGCAAAAAAATAAAAGATGAGTCATTTCATTTACCGCTTATCATAAGTACATTTTTAGTAGTAGATATAATTATATTATTTTTCTTATGTTTATTAGAATTATCAGGTGTAAATCATTTAATTGTTTTAAGCATAAGTTTTCTAGTAGAATTTTTAGCGACATTATTGGTGGTGTGGAAAGGTAATATTAGATCTTCTATTATTTTATATATTTTATTTTTAGTTTCTCCTGTTTTTTTAAATTTAATTGCAATGGGTATGCATTACATAACTAATGCAATGCCTTTTACGCCAACTATTTTGGTATTATTCCGTAGTGGTTATGATTTAAAAGGCAATTTAATGAATTTCCTAATGCGTAGTGTTATAACCTTCCGTTTGCCATCTTTAATGGGAATAATTCTCTCATCCATCCTTTATTTGTTTAAAAAAAGAAAATAAAGTAATGTTAGAAAGTAATTTTTCTAGCATTTTTTCTTTTCAATAAATTTATTTATTGTATTTTGAATTTAAAAAATGTATAATAAAAATTATGAAAAGAAATGAAGTAGATCGAAGTAAATTAAGTCCAATGATGAGACAATATATGGAAATAAAAGATCAATATAAAGAAGAGCTTTTATTTTTTCGCCTTGGGGATTTTTATGAATTATTCTTTGAAGATGGCCTTATTGCTTCAAGAGAATTAGAATTAACATTAACAGGAAAACAAGCAGGGCTTGATGAAAAAGTACCTATGTGTGGTGTTCCTTATCACGCTGTTAAAGGCTATATTGAAAAGCTCGTTAATAAAGGTTATCGAGTAGCCATTTGTGAGCAATTAGAAGACCCTAAAAGCACTAAAGATATGGTTAAAAGAGGGGTAATTGATGTTATTAGTAAGGGAACTGTAACTGATTTTGAACTATTAGATGCTAAAAATAATTCTTATATTGCCAGTATTTTAGAATTTAATGATATATATATTGTTACTTATGCTGATATTACAACAGGTGAATTAAATAGTGTTAGTTTACCTAAAAATGATGAAAAATTGCTAAGTGAAATATTAAGTTTAGGAATTAAAGAAGTAATATTAATAAATAATAATAATGTCTTTTTAACGGACTTACTTAAAAATAAATATGCTATTGAAATTGCTATTAGTAGTGAATACTATAGCGATGATGTTGCCTTTTTAAATAATTTAACTGATATTAGAAGAAAAGCAGGAATTAAACATTTGTTTTATTATTTAAAAGTTAAAGAATTAAAAAGCATTAGTCATTTTAATTATTGTAATATTATTGATAAACTTGATTATTTAGAAATGGATATTCATACGGTTCGTAATTTAGAATTGTTTGAAACCATTAGATTAAAAGAACGTAATTATTCTTTAATTTGGTTAATCGATAAATGTAAAACCGCAATGGGGAGTCGTAAATTACGTAGTTTTTTAATGCATCCTTTAAAAGATATCAATGAACTTAATAAACGTTATGATTTAATTGATAATTTTAATAATAATTTTATTTTAAGAGATGAATTAAAAGAATTATTATATGAAATATATGATTTGGAAAGACTTTGTGGCAAAGTTAATGCAGGAAGTGCTAATGGGAGAGATTTGTTACAATTTAAAAATAGCTTAAAAGTTTTACCAAGAATTAAAGAAATATTAAGTGAACTTAAAATAGATGTTTCTCTTAATGCCCATCAAGATATTTATATGTTATTAGAGGCCTCTTTATATGAAGAACCACCTGTTTCTATTAAAGAGGGTTATTTAATAAAAGAGGGTTATAATCAAGAATTAGATGAGCTTAAAAATATTCGCAGTGGGGGTAAAGATTATATTGCCACATTTGAAAGAGAAATTAAAGAAGAAACGGGTATTAAAAATTTAAAAGTTGGTTTTAATAAAGTATTTGGTTATTATATTGAAGTATCTAAAGGTCAAGTGAAAGATGTTAAAGAAAAATTTGGCTGGGAAAGAAAACAAACGCTTACTAATTGTGAAAGATTTATTTCCCCGCTTTTAAAAGAAAAAGAAGATTTAATTTTAAATGCAGAAGAAAAGATTATTAATTTAGAATATGATTTATTCTGTGAAATTAGAAATATTATCAAAAAAGAAATATTAAAAATTAAAGATACAGCTGATATAATAAGTACAATTGATGCAATGGTCTCTTTAGCAATTTGTAGTGAAGAATATAATTTGGTCAGGCCTGTTTTAAATGAAGATAAAAATTTAGAGATAGTTGATGGAAGACATCCAGTTGTTGAGGTAGTATCAGGTAGTGAATATGTAAATAATGATTGTTACTTAAATAAAGATGAGAACCTTCTTTTAATAACAGGGCCTAATATGAGTGGTAAATCAACCTATATGCGAGAGGTAGCCATAATTATTATTTTAGCTCAAATTGGTTCCTTTGTTCCGGCTAAAAAAGCAATATTGCCAATTGTTGATAAAATATTTACCAGAATTGGGGCAAGTGATGATTTAGTAAGTGGTGAATCTACATTTATGGTGGAAATGAAAGAAGCCAAAAATGCTTTAGTTAATGCAACGGAAAAAAGTTTAATTATTTTTGATGAACTAGGAAGAGGTACTGCTACTTATGATGGAATGAGTATTGCTGAGGCAATAATAGAATATATTAGCAAAAATATTAAAGCCTTAACTTTATTTTCTACCCATTATCACGAACTAACAACTTTAGATAAGAAATATAAAAATATTAAAAATGTCCATGTGGAAGCAATTGAGGAAAATGGAAAAGTTACTTTTTTACATAAAGTTAAAGATGGCGCGGTTGATAAAAGTTATGGTATTAATGTGGCTCGTCTAGCCGGGATGCCTGAAAGTATTTTAAAAAGAGCAGAAGAAGTATTACTTGATTATGAGGGAAGTAGTAAAAATAAAGTAAAAGAAGATAAAGTCCAACTTGCATTTGATTTTAGTGAGAACAAAAAAGAAGCAATTGATGAGTTAAAACAAAAAATATTAGCAATTGATCCATTACAAATGACTCCTCTTGAAGCTTTAAATTATTTATATGAATTAAAAAATAATATTAAATAATAGTATTTTTAATAAGTATTTGGTATAATAAAAAAAGAAAACGAGTTGAAAAAAATGACTAAGACAAGAAGTGAATTAAGACGAATATGTATGACTATTTTATATCAATATGATTTATTTAAAAAAGATAATATTGATATAAATGAATTAATTAAAGATAATTTAGAAGTTGATAATGATTTTGTAAAAGATCTAGTTTATGGAGTGGTAACCCATCAAAATGAAATTGATGAAATAGCCAATAAATATATGAAAGATTGGACAATTGATCGTTTAGAAAAATTAGGATCATCTATTTTAAGAATGGCAATATTTGAAATAAAATATACGGACACCCCTGATATTGTAGCCATTAATGAAGCACTTGAACTGGCTAAAGTTTATTGTGATGATTCCCTAAAAAATATTATTAATGCAGTTTTAGATAAGGTTATAAAAGAATAAATGAAAGCTTATTATATTAAAATGCGGGGATTTAATGATGCCATAAATGAACTTATTATGGCTAAATTAGCGCCTTTTTGTAATCTTCTTTGTCCAAGTATCAAAATAATTAAGTTAAGTGATGATGATGGCTATTATCGCGTTTTAAGTAGTAATTTAGCTCTTCTTGGGGAATTTACTTTAGCGAAAAAAATTTTAAAAGATGATGAAGAAAATAATAGTAAAAAAGATGAAGCGACAAGAAATGGTTATATATCATTGTATGATATATGGAATACTTTAGAAAAGGATTATCCAAATGCTGATAGGTTAATGATGGATGTCGTAAGAATGTATCTTTTTGATTTTTTTATGGCTAATTATGATCGTCATTCAGGTAACTGGGGTATTTTAAAAAATGGTCCTTTCATAAATGTGGCAATATTAGATAATGAAGATTCTTTTGATGCTACTGCTTATTCGAGGATTACCGCTAATTTAGATGCAAATGCCTATTATAAAGAGTTATATAAAAAAGGAGAGTTATCTTTTTTTAAGAAAAATCAAAAAGAAATAAAACGTTTTTTACAAGATTCTAGTTATGAATTTATTTTATTATTTAAAGAACTACTAGATACTTTAACACCCGCACTATTTACAAGTGTTTTAGATGATATTGAGGCCAATGAATATATTTTGGTAGATAATGTTGATAAAGTAAATATTAAAATACCGTATAAAAATAGTTTAATAGATATTTATACCAAGAGGTATAATATGCTTTTAGATTTATATAATGAATTAAAAATAAGTAATAAAAGATGAGGGTTTGGTATGCAATTAACAGAAGAAGATTTAAAACAAATAAATAGTATTTTTGATGTGGAAAAATTACATTTAAGTATTGGTAGTATTTATGCTAAAGAATTAAAAGATATTGTAGAAGATGATTTTTGCTCTCTTGATTTAGCTGTAAATGAAGTTATAGGTTATTATGTTAGTAAAGAGATGGGGATTTTTTCACCCTATTATAAAATAGTTATTCCAAATATTAATATCTTTGAAAGAGTCTTTGTTATCAGTGATAATTTAAATAATTATGGTGTATTTAAAACATTTGAAAAATTAGGTATGTCTGAATATAAATGTGGTTCTTTATATGAAATAAAATATTTTTTAGAAAATGAATTAAGTTATCGCTTTAATATAAGTGAATATTTACCTAATATTCTTCTAGATATTATTAAAGTTTATATATTTGATATTTTAATGGGGAATTGGGACCGTTATAATCAAAATTGGGGTTTAATTTTTAGAAAAGATGGAGTTAATTTAGCTATATTTGATAATGAATTTATAATGGACTATCGTCTTCCAGCTTTATCTAGTAGTATTAATACTGATACTTGGGCTAGTATTAAGAAAAATACTAGTGATAAAAGAAAAACTTTAAAAGATGAGATCAAACAATTTTTAAGTAATGCTAGTGAAGAATATCAAGATCTTTTTTTAACTGTTTTTCATAAGTTTAATCCTAATTATTTTCAAAATTTGTTAGTAAGATTAGAAAAAGAAGAAACAATTATCACAAATGAAGGATTAAAGCCATTTGAAATAGATAATTTAGCTGATTATGTTTATTTATATCAAAGTAATTATAGTTTAATAGAGGAAGCAATTGAAGAGTTTAGAAAAGAAAATAAACAAAAAGCCTTGACTCGCGAAATTATGTTTGCTATACTTAAAAAGTAAAACTTAGGAGTTTATATGATAGAGGAAAAGAAATATATTGGTGTTACTGAACTTAATAATTATATTAAAAGTATTTTAGATAATGATTTTTTCTTAAATCGTATCTATTTAAAAGGAGAAATATCCAATTTTAAAAGTCATACAAGAGGACATTTATATTTTACTTTGAAAGATGATGGTGGAAGAATAAATGCCGTAATGTTTCAAAGTAGTACCCATAATTTAAAGTTTACACCGGAAGATGGAATGAAAGTCTTAGTAAGTGGAAGAGTATCAGCTTATCCTGCTTCTGGTAGTTATCAAATATATGTTGATAGTATGGAACTAGATGGGTTAGGTAATTTATATTTAGAATATGAAAAGTTAAAAGAAAAACTTTCTAAAGAAGGATTATTTAATAGTGAACATAAAAAACCTATTCCTAAATACCCAAATAGAATTGGTATAATTACCGCTGATACAGGGGCTGCGGTTAGAGATATAATGAGTACCATTAGAAGACGTTATCCTTTATGTGAAGCTATTTTATTTCCTACCCTTGTCCAAGGTGGGGAAGCTGCCCCTAATATAGTAAGACAAATAGAGGTTGCTGATAATTTTGGCTGTGATTTATTAATTGTTGGAAGGGGTGGTGGTTCAATTGAAGATCTTTGGGCTTTTAACGAAGAAATCGTTGCAAGAGCTATTTATAATGCTAAAACCCCAATTATTAGTGCCGTAGGACATGAACCGGATTTTACTATTGCGGATTTTGTCGCTGATTTAAGAGCACCAACTCCAACCGGAGCAGCAGAAATGGCTGTACCAACAGTGTTAGATATTAATAATTTACTTAATCAATATAAAATAAGATTAAATAAATTTATTAAAAATTTAATTAATACAAAATTTATTGAATTAAGAAATTTACGAAATTCTTTTGTCTTAAAAAATCCTATTAGTTTATATGAATTAAAAGAACAAAAATTAGATAAGTTAATGGAAAATTTAAATTATAATATTAATAATATTTTGGAAAATAAAGCACATAATTTAGAAATAGCTAAAAATAAAATAAAATTAGTTAGTCCTATTAATTTAATTAATAATAATTTAAATAAAGTAAAAGAAGTTAAAATTAATTTAAATAATATAATAGAAAAAAGATTATTAAATATTGAACATAACTTAGATAATTTAATTAATACTTTGAAATTAGTTAATCCCTTAAATATTTTAAGTAATGGTTATTCATTAGTTAGAAAGAAAGATAAAGTAATAAAGAGTATTAAAGAAATAAAAAAAGATGATGAAGTAAATATTAAATTATATGAAGGAGAATTTATTGCACAAGTGAAAGAAATAACTAAGTAATAAAAAGAAAGAAGGAGAAATTTATGGAAGAAAAAACATTTGAAACAAATTTAAAAGATTTAGAAAATTTAGTCAAGGAACTTGAAAGTGGCAATGTTCCTTTAGAAGATGCCATTAAAAAGTATACCGAGGCAATGGAACTAGCGAAAAATTGTAGTGAAAAATTAAATAACGCAACTGAAAAAGTAAATAAAATATTAGCAAGTGATGGTGAATTAAAAGACTTTAAGGAAGATGAATAGTCTTTCTTTTTTTAATTTTCATAAAAAGTACTTTTCAAGAGAGAAAAAATATGATAAGATAAAGAAGAAATAAAAGATAGAGGAGATAAGTATGTCTGT